>NZ_JANXUQ010000269.1 GCF_025356155.1 Rhodoferax sp.
GAAATGGCAAAACCGGTGTCCAGACCCGAATACACCAGGCCATAAACCCGGCCGGTCGCGCCTTTGGGCGTGGCCTTTTTAATCATCATGTCGCGCGACGGGCCGCCAATGCCGACCGCAAAACCGGTGATGGCCAGCACCACCATCGTCGCCGTGGCCCCCAGCCAGCCCGTGCCGCAAATGGCCAGCAATACGGCGCCCGCCGCCATGGCCAGCGCGACCACGCGGTCACTGTTGGCAGCGCGGGCGGCAATAAAGCCACCGACAAACATGCCCACCGCGCCGCACAGCATGTAGGCGGTCAGCGTATAGGTGGCGGCCTCAAAACTGATGCCGTGCATGGCCTTGAGGATGGAGACGGAGAAGCTCTGCACCACGGCCAGCGTCATCGTCGACAGCAAGAAGAAGCCAAAGCACCACCACACTACGGGCAGCTTCATGAAAGCCAGGTCATGCTCGGCATCACCCTTGGCCACCGACTGCGGATCGCGGCGCACCACCTGGGTGCTGAGCTTGTCGCGCTGCAACACCAGCAGGACCAATACGACTGCATACATAAGCGCGGCGGCCACATAGGCGTTGCGCCAGCCAATCGTGGCGCCAAATCCGGCAAAGAACACCGGCGCCGCGGCCCACCCCAGGTTGCCCGTCAGACCGTGGGCGCTGAACGCGTATCCCAAGCGCGGTGCCGAGACACGTTGGTTCAGGATGGTGAAGTCCACCGGGTGAAAGGTCGCGTTACCCAAGCCCGCCAGCGCGGCCACCATGATCAAGCCGGTATAGCCCGTGACCATGGACGCCGCAATACAGGCTGCAATAAAAATGCCCAGCGCCGTGAACATCAGCGGCCGTGCGCCCAGACGGTCCACGACAAAACCGGCACCGGCCTGGCCTACGCCAGAGACCACAAAAAAGGTCGTCATCAGCAAGCCCAGCTCGGAATAGCTCAGGCCAAACTCCGTCATGAATACCGGAAACATCAGTGGCAGCAGCAAATGCCCGAAGTGCGAGCTGGCGTGGGCCAGGCCTACCAGGCCAATGATGGCAGCGTCCTGCTGGATAGGAACGGCCGGGGCTGTTGCTGCGGCGCTGGGGAAAGTCGTCGTGTTCATGCCGCAATGGTAGGTCGCCACGCCGCATGCAGGAATACGACAATAAGACAATAATCATCGAAATCCAGCCAAATTTAAAACTGTGCCATGCCTGCACCAAAACCCCGATCCACCCTGACCGCCGTAGGCTTCGACGGCTCTGCCAATCGCGCCCCGTCGCCCCAACGCCCCGTACGCAGCCGGGCCCGCCCGCTGGCTATGGACGCCCACATCGAGCCCCACCACCATGCCTGGTCACAGTTCACCTACTGCGCCAGCGGCCTGATGCAAGTGACCGTGACACAGGGTGGCGGCATGCAAACCACCTACATCGTACCGCCCACGCGCGCGGTGTGGATTCCGCCCCTGGTGCAGCACCGCGTGGTGGTGCTGGAGGACGCCGAACTGCGCACGGTGGACTTGGACCCATCGGTCACGCCAACGGGCTGGACCGATTGCCGCGTGCTGATGGTCAGCAAGCTGCTGCGTGAACTGGTGCACGCTCTGGAAGATTCGGTTCCCGACCCACGCGATGACGCCATCATGGCGCTGACCGTGAGTGAGATGGCCCGCGCCACCACCCAGGCCCTGGGCGTGCCCATGCCCCACCCTGAACACGGCGACAAGCGCCTGCGCGCATTGTGCGAGGCTGTGCTGCGCGACCCGGCCGAGAAATCCCAACTCAGCGAATGGGTGGCCCATGTGGGCGCTAGCGAGCGCACGGTGGCGCGCCTGTTCCGCGACGAGCTGGGCACCAGCTTCCAGCAATGGCGCCTGCAGGCCGTGCTGGCCAACGCCCTGCCCCAGCTCGCACGCGGCCTGCCGATTGCCCAGGTGGCTGCGGCCAGCGGTTATGCCAGCGACAGCGCCTTCAGCGCCATGTTCAAGCAGGCCATGGGCCAAGCGCCGAGCCACTTTCAGAACAAGACGCTATCAAAGCAGTAGCGGGATACCTATATTCCACGAGGTCTAGCGGCCAATTTCTCATATACGATTCCCAAAAATACCTATTTGCCCGGAGTTTTCATGACCTCACTCACTGACGCCGCCAATTTGCCCCTGTTGCAAGCGCTCAAACCCTCCCCCCGCATGCCCGCGCTGTTCATCGGCCATGGCAGCCCCATGAACGCGATCGAAGACAACGCCTGGCGCCGCAGCTGGCAAAGCCTGGGTACAGAACTGCTGGCGCGCGAGGCGCAACCGCAGCTCATCCTGTGCATCTCCGCCCACTGGCTGACGCGCGGTGGCTGGCAGATCACCGGCATGGCCAGACCGAAAACCATCCACGACTTCGGCGGTTTTCCGCAGGCATTGTTTGACCAGCAATACCCCGCGCCCGGGGCGCCGGCTGTGGCGCACAGCATGGCGGCCGAACTGAAATCACCCACCAATGGTCGCCCGCTCGAAGTGGACAACGACGTCTGGGGGTTGGACCACGGCACATGGTCGATCCTCAAACCCATGTTCCCCAAGGCCGATATCCCCGTGCTGCAGTTGAGCATGGACTACAGCCGCCCGCCGGCCGAACACTACGCGCTGGGCCAACAACTGCACGCGCTGCGCGACCGTGGTGTGCTGATTGTGGGCAGTGGCAACATCGTACACAACCTGCGCGCCATGCGCCACACGTCCAGCGCCAACGAAGCGTACGACTGGGCCGCCGAATTTGACACCCTGGTCCATGAACAAATCAAGACCGGCCACCTGGACACGCTGAAAAACTTCCAGGCCCTGGGTGCTGTGGCCCAGCAGGCGCATCCCACTTACGAGCATTACCTGCCGCTGCTGTATGCGGCGGGTGCTGCCCGCAGCACAGATACGCCGCGCTTTTTCAACGCCGGGTACCAAGGCGCTGCGATCTCGATGCAATCCATCGTGTGGGGTTGATCAGAAACGCTGGGGTTGCGTGGCACAAGATAAGGTCAGGAGCGGTTGAGGTTGGAATGCCGAGCGGCCGAGGCACAATACCCACAAGCCAACCCGGAGGGACAGCATGCATCCAATTTTCAACCTCGACGAACGCGCCGTACAAAAATTCTGCGAGTCCCACAGCATTCGCAAGCTAGCGTTGTTTGGTTCGCAAGCCAAGGGCACCGCCGGCCCGGACAGCGATGTGGATTTGCTGGTGGATTTCGAGCCGGAAAGCGTGCCTGGCCTGCTCGGTATGGCTGCGATGGAAGACGAACTATCCGGGCTTCTGGGTGGGCGCAAGGTAGACCTGCGCACTGCCCGTGACCTGTCACGGCACTTTCGAGACGAAGTGGTGCGCACGGCCCAAGTGCAATATGCACGCTGAAGACCGCATTCGCCTGCTGCACATGGTGGAGGCATCACAGGCCGCGATGCGGTTCACCTCAGGTCGGCAGCGAGAGGAATTGCAAACGGATCAGATGCTGTTGTTTGCTGTGCTCCGCGCCATTGAAGTGATAGGGGAAGCGGCCAGCAAAGTTTCGGAGGATATTCGTTTGGCAAACCCCAACATCCCCTGGAAAGCCATTGTTGGCATGCGAAACCGCCTGGTCCACGCCTACTTTGATGTAGACCCCGATATGGTATGGGAAACACTTCAGATGGAGATCCCATCTGTATTAACCCGTCTCAAGGGGCTGCTGGACCTACCTGGGTCTTCGCTGGATGCAGTGGCTGGCCAACTGCTCAAGCCGGGTCGCAACCCACTTAGCGACGCACAAACTCAGGCCGCCATTCAAGCCAAACTCAAAACCCGCAATGCGCCGTGATGGCTTTAATCTAACCCACCATGCACATCCGAACCGACGACCTCACTGGCCCCGAAATCCATGGCCTGCTGGAAGAGCACCTGCAGCACATGCGCCAGCTCTCGCCACCCGAGAGCGTCCATGCACTGGACTTGGACGCGCTGCGCAGACCGGAAATCACCTTTTGGACCATCTGGTCGCAAGACGCCGCTTTGATGGGCAGCGGCGCGCTGAAGTCGCTGGGTGATGGCCATGGAGAAATCAAATCCATGCGCACAGCCGAGGCCCACCGCGGCAAGGGTGTGGGCCAGGCCATGCTGGGCCATATCCTGGCCGAAGCCCGCAAACGCGCGTACACCCAGCTCAGCCTGGAGACCGGCTCCGTGCCCGGCTTTGAGCCCGCGCTGCGGCTCTACACCCGCTTTGGTTTCATCGAATGCGGACCGTTTGCCGACTATGCGCAAGACCCGTACAGCGTATTCATGACGATGGCGCTTGCTCGCCCTATGAAGCCTGAGTTTTAGGCTGCCACAGGCTGCGGATTCACTTAGTTGCGCTGCTGACTTTAGCCACGTAATTGGCAAGGGCTTGTATCTGCGCCTCACTCAAACGTTCTTTATAGGATGGCATCTGCCCGATGCCATTCCGCAGTGCAGTGACTACACGCTGTGCATCTGGGTTCAACTCGTCGAGAGCAGGACCAACAACCCCTTTGGCACCAGCGTCTTTGAGCGTGTGACACATAGCGCAAGCCGGAACTGACTGCGTCGTGAACAGTTTCTTTCCCAGATCAAGTTGGGCAACCTGGTCTACGGCAAGCGCCGTTACACACGTCATTGCGAAAACCAACATAAGTCCACAACGTGCAATATGTATCATCCAACGACGGTCACCGTCACGGCGTGGTCCGACCAGCTAGTGTTGTTGTAGCCACCGGTGTTTTCCAGTCGCAGCTCGGGCTGCACGTCGCCTGCAACGTCGGTTGCCCGACTGGTCAGTATGAAATCGCCCGCTACCAGCTTCGCTGCAAACGCAAACTGTCGCCACGCGTACTGGCCCATATCTGGGCCTACCAAACGCGCTAGCCCCCATGTCTTGCCACCATCAATGGATACTTCCACTTTTGCAACGGCCCGCAGGCCACCAAAAGCGACACCGAGAATTTGGACCTTCCCAGCTTTCACGGATCCCCGTTCTGGCGAGGGTGAATTGATCCACGATTTGACTGTCATCTCCTGCACCGAGGGCTGACCGGGGCCTCCCTTCATACCCGGAGGTGAAAGTCGATAGCCATGCGACATGATGTGAGCATCAGACTCCTTTGCCGTGAATGCCAGCCGCTTAATGTATTTAATGTTGTTGATGCCGGTGTAGCCCGGTACGATCAAACGCAGAGGCCCGCCATGCGCCAAAGGTATAGGTTGCCCATTCATTTCCCAAGCCAACAAAGCATCGGACATAGCCGACAACGGCACCGAGCGCTCGACGATCACGCTTTTAGGATCCAGTCCATCGGGCAGCTTCTCTCCACCAGTGCCAGTCATAAACTTCATACCTGCGGAGACGCCGCCCAAGGATTCTGCAAGCACGCGCACGGGCACACCACTCCACACCACACAACCGGCAGCGCCCACTTGCCATGGGGTTCCACTGGGTTTTGTTGGAAAAAACCCACGGCCATTGCCAGAACACTGCAACACCATGGCGGTCGTCTCCACGTCCATCTCCTTGAGTTCGCGCACGGACAAAATGCTAGGGGTTTTAACACCTTCAACGAGCACTTCCCAAGCATTGCGGTCGGCAACAATCGCACTGTCGGGTGCGGGCAAATTGTTGCGGATGTAGAGTTGGTCGGATGGCGTAATCACGCTGGTGCCAAAGGCGCTACGTTTGGTTTCAATGGTGGTATTGCTGTGAACAATCAAGCTGGACGAGTCTTTCCAGCTAACGTACGAAGGCACGGATTTGGGAGCGGACTGGGCGTGAACTGCACGTGTAACAGTAGCTAACCCGATTCCGGCCAATGTGGCCGCACCACCAGCCAGAAGGTGGCGCCGTGGCAAAAATTCAGAGGTTTTCTCCATGTATATTTCCATTCTTTTGTATGTGGGCGCAGATTTCCATCTGGCTACATATCACCGATTAAATGCTAAATAAATTGATATCAAAACGGTATTCATAGATCTTTGGTCACATGCAACCCAGCTGCCTCCCACTCTGGTAAACCGCCCCTAAACCAATATACATCTCCAAAGCTTTTGGTCAAGGCAAACTTGCTAGCCTTATAAGACTTCCAGCATTCCGCACCATTGCATGAAAATATGATGGGCTTGGTCTTGTCCAGTCGCTCCAAGCTTGAGAAGTCATCCAACGCTGCATCAAAGACAACGTCTTTCAAACTCTTCTCGTGGTAAGGCACAAAAACGGCTAGTGGAATGTGTTTAGCCTTGAATTCCTTTTCCGTCCGGGTATCCACAAGAGTTGCACCTTGCTCTACAAGCTTTTGAACCTCCGCATATGTAACTACCTTTGCGCCCGGTAAAGCTGTAGGCGTAAATACACCCAACTGCGCAACTGCCTTGTAGTCAGCGAGTTCTGGCTCGACTAGCAGCGGTTTCATTCCGACCACTTCGCATGTAGTAGTAAACCATTTTTCCAAACGAGCCCGCACTTCTGGGGTGACTGTCTTCTTCACAACCACGGAATAGCCACCTGGTACCGGGCTGGATGTAGCCAGCAAGGTTGCAGCACCTTGATTAGTTTTGATCCATGGCTCCCAGTCTAAAAGACGCACCACTGTCGAATCAGAGAGGCCTATGCTAACTGCAATCAGGCCCGCGTTAGGGTATCGTTCATAAGTCACCGTTTTCATATCCTTCAACGACAAGCCATTGGCATTAAGCATACCCCGCGCCATGTAGGTATATATCGAATCCTGCTGCGGCAAATACAACCTATTGCCCTTAAGAGACCCAATTGAACCGATGCTTTTTCTGCCAACCAATACATATTTTTCGGGCTTTGCGCTAACTCCCAACAACTCATACCCGTAACCCAACGCGGATGCCGCCACCTGTGCGGACGCGACGAACACGTCATAGCTACCGCTACGCGTTGAGCGCATCGTTTCGGCCAAATCCTCGCTCTTCGTAACACTGATTTTTTGTTTCAATACCGAAGCGATACTTGACTCGACGGCCTGCCTAGAGATCGAACTGTTGGTTTGTTTGTCGGTTGGTTCAAATGACAGCAGCACCGACACATCGGCGATTGCGCACTGCGAAAATCCAAGAATTGCCAGCGTTCCGCAACCCGCTAAGCAGACAGCGAAGCGTTTGATAAATACGTTTTTCACCAGATATCCTCAAATGTTGTTGAATTGAATATGCATGTTTCATGCCATAAAAAATCCGAACAAAATCAAAGTGTCGCGATTAATGGAACGGAAAAATGTCTGCAAAAACAGACGCAATTTCAAACTATTTCACCGCCTTCCCCTCAAACTCCACAATTTCGAGTGTCGGTCAATCCAGACATACGCCACGCGCTTAACTTCCTTGTTCAAGCGAAGCTGAACTGCCCCGGTGCCTGGATGGTGTCCACACCCACGTGGATGGTGTCCTTGGGCGCGAACTTGCCTTCCAATAGTAGCTTCGACAGCGGGTTCTCAATGCGCTGTTGAAT
>NZ_JANXUQ010000300.1 GCF_025356155.1 Rhodoferax sp.
GGTGCCGATACTTTCTTCACAATCCGCTCGTACTTGGCAACCATGCACAAGCAAAAGGGTAATTTGTTTGAGTGCTTGGTCAGCGTGTTTAACCGCCAAACGATTCAGCCATGCTTTGCCGGGTAAGCTGAGTAGTTACAATTGTTTAGAAGAAATTGGCCTGTAGCCCTCGTGAAATATGCCTCAGAAGCTATCAAAAACATAGTAGCTGCAGAGCGTGTCGGCGCTTTTTGACTTGTTTAGTCAATGTCTTTGGGCGGCTGGAGATCCAATGCCTTGAGCATGCGGTCATCGTCCATCACGTTGGTCTTGATGGTGAACTGCCGAATCAACTGGTCCAACTCCGCTCCCCGCCGCCCCATCCTCCGGCGTATCCCACATCTCCCGATACGCATGAACGTACCCAGCAGTCGCCACCGGGTCCATACCGTGGTAATACCGGCACAGGCGCTTGAAGGCCAGCAGCATGTCCGGGTCGCAGCAAAAGCCGAGCATGTGGTCAAGCTGACGCTCAATGCGCTGGGTGTCCCGCGCGCCACTCTGAATGATGGCATCCACTTCTGCGTTTGCAGCTGGCACGGCTTGGCGGAACAGGGACACCATTTGCCCGGCCAGTTGGTGCAGGTTGTCGGTCATGGCGTGGCGCCATCCATCCCCAACTCCCGCTCAATCGCCTCAATACTGGGCAGCTTGTCGCGCAGGGCTTCCGGCAGGGTGTGGCTCAGGGTGTAGGTGGACAGGCCCATGGGCTTTTGAATGTCGCTGAGCGCGTATTCGGCCACCAGCCGGTCTTTGCTTTTACACAGCAGCAGGCCGATGGTGGGCTGGTCGCCCTCGCCGCGCAGTTGTTCGTCCACGGCCTTGATGTAAAAGTTGAGCTTGCCCGCAAACTCGGGTTCAAAGTCCACCGTTTTCAGTTCCACCACCACATGGCAATGCAAGCGCGTGTGATAAAAAAGCAGGTCCAAAAAGAACTCGCGCTCACCCACTTGCAGCGGCACTTGGCGGCCAATTTACGCGAAGCCTGCGCCCAGTTCCAGCAGAAACTGGGTGATGTGGGCGATCAGGTCGGTTTCCAATTCGCGCTCGGTGTGCTCTTTGCTGAGCGACAAAAAGTCAAACTTGTACGGGTCTTTGAGCATCTGAATGGCCAGGTCCGACTGTGCGGCGGGCAGCGTCTGTTCAAAGTTGGTGATGGCTTTGCCCTCGCGCTGCCACAGACCGCTCTCGATCTGGTGCACCAGCACACTGCGGCTCCACCCGTAGGTTTGGGTGGCTTGGGCGTAATACAGCGCCTCGTCGTGCTGTTTGCACTTGGCCAGAATGGCCAGGTTGTGGCCCCAGGGGATGGACATGATTTGCGAAACAGGCTGTTGCGCAATTTGGCCTACAGGCTGTTGGCCAATTGGCGACGACCCGGCATAGAACAAATGCCATTGACGAATGCTTTTCAAATTGCTAACGGAAAAACCCTGCACATCGGGGAATTCACTACGCAGATCAGCGCTGAGCTGCTTGATAAAACCACCGCCCCATGCAAATTGCGTTTGTTTGACCACCATGTCCGCCCCCAACTCCCAATAGAACTGGAGCATGGCGGTGTTGACCGCCACGGCGGCTTTGAGCTGAACTTGGCGAAAGCGCGTTTTCAGGTCGCCCAGCCATTGGCGGTAGTCGGCTGTAAGAGTCATCATTTTCCAATTATGACGGCGCACCTATGCTGACAATCGGATCAAAATGGCGACATAACATTGGAACAACGAGGAGACAAGCCCATGGAATCCACCCCAACCGCCCCCCAAGCCGACATCCAACAAATGTCCAGCTTCGCCGAGTTCTACCCCTTCTACCTGGGTGAACACAGCAACCTCGCCTGCCGCCGCCTCCACTTCCTGGGCTCCAGCCTGGGCCTGCTTTGCGTGGGCTTCATGGTCGCCACAGGCAACCCGCTGTACCTGCTGCTGGGCCTGTTCTGCGGCTATGCCTGTGCCTGGATCGGGCACTTCGGGTTTGAGAAGAACAAGCCGGCCTCCTTCAAGCGCCCGCTGTACAGCTTCATGGGCGATTGGGTCATGTACAAGGACATGTGGATGGGCAAGGTCAAGGTGCTCTGACCAGGCCCTTTAGCCTTCAGACCACCACCGGTTCCGGCTCCAGCAGGATGCCGAAGCGCTCGTAGACGCTGGTCTGTATCGCCTTGGCCAGCGTCATCACCTCGCCGCCGGTAGCGCCATTGCCGTCCACACCGGCTCCGCGGTTCACCAGCACCAGCGCCTGCTTTTCATACACGCCGGCCTGGCCCACGCTCTTGCCCTTCCAACCGCACGAATCGATCAACCAGCCCGCCGCCAGCTTGATGGAGCCATCGGCCAGGTGGTAGTGCACCACGCGGGGTTCGCGGGCGATGATGTCGGCGCATTGCTCGGGCGACACCTGGGGGTTCTTGAAGAAGCTGCCGGCGTTGCCAATGACGGCAGGATCGGGCAGCTTGGCGCGCCGGATGGCGCAAACCCAGTCGAAAATCTGCTGGGCTGTGGGGTCGGTGACCGCCTGTTCGGCCATCTTCTTTTCGATATCGGCATACCCCAGCACCGACTTCCACACCTTGGGCAGTGCAAAACGCACGCGCAGGATCAGCGCACGGTCTTTCAGGCCCAGCGTCTGCTGGCCACCACTGGTCACGGTGCCGCCGTGTTTGAACACCGAATCGCGGTAGCCAAAGGCGCACTGGGCGGCGTTCAGCGTGAACACCTTGCCGGTTTGCAGGTCCATGGCGTCGAGCGATTCAAAGCGGTCTTGCAGCTCCACGCCATAGGCGCCCACGTTTTGCACGGGGGATGCGCCCACGGTGCCGGGGATCAGCGCCATGTTTTCCAGGCCGGGGTAGCCATGGGCCAGCGTCCAGGCTACAAAATCGTGCCAGGCCTCGCCGCTACCGGCCTCGATGATGGTGGCCTTGGCCGTCTCACCAACGCGCTTTATGCCTTTGACCTCGACCTTGAACACCAGGGGTTTCACGTCGCCGGTGATGACAATATTGCTGCCCCCGCCCAACACGAATTTGGGGGCGTCGGCCCACTCGGCATCGTCCAACACGGCCTGCACATCGGCCTCGCTGGTGATGCGCACCAGGGCTAGCGCCTTGGCCACGATATGGAAGGTGTTAAAGGGCTGGAGTGGGACGTTTTTCTCGACTAACATGGATGGATTGTCGCACCCGTGAACCAGCCCCCTCGGGCAAGCCAGCGGCTTACGCACCAACTTTTTTTACTTAGAACCCAACATGCCTTCATTTGATACCGTCTGCGAAGCAGAACTGTCCAAGGTCAAAAACGGGGTGGACAACACCACCAAAGAGATCACGACGCGTTTTGACTTCAAGGGCACGTCCGCCGCCATCAGCCTGAAAGACAAGGAAATCACGCTGATTGGCGACGCCGAATTCCAACTCGACCAGATCGAAGACGTGCTGCGCAACAAGCTGACCAAGCAGGAAGTCGATGTGCGCTTTCTGGACAAGGGTGATGTGCAAAAAATGGGTGGCGACAAGGTCAAGGTCGTCATCAAGGTGCGCAACGGCATCGAGACCGAGGTGTCCAAAAAAATCCAGCGCCTGATCAAGGACAGCAAGATCAAGGTTACGGCCGCCATCCAGGGTGATGCAGTGCGCATCACGGGCGCCAAGCGCGATGATCTGCAGGCCGCGATGGCGCTGATTCGCAAGGACATTGCGGACTTGCCGCTGAGCTTCAACAATTTTCGCGACTAAATTGACCCATTGATGAAAAAGACCGCCCTGTCTGCATTGGCCATCATTGGCTGTTTGCTGAGCCCACTGGCGTGGTCGCAGACCGTAGGCCTGTCGGGCATGCTGGGCGGCAAGGCGCTGGTCATCGTGGATGGCGGAGCGCCCAAAACCGTGGCGGTGGGCGATAGCTTTAAGGGCGTCAAGATCATCTCCACGCAGGGTGACCAGGCGGTGGTGGAGATTGACGGCAAGCGGCACACCCTACGCGTTGGCGATGCCCCGGCCAGCGTGGGCGGCGGTGCGGGTAGCGGCGCTGGCGGCAACCGCGTGGTGCTGACGGCTGGCGGTGGCGGCCATTTCTTCACGCTGGGCCAGATCAATGGCAAATCCACACAAATGGTGGTGGATACCGGTGCGACATCGGTAGCCATGAGCGCGAATGAGGCCCAGCGCCTGGGCATCGAATACAAATCCGGGCAACCGATACAGATGAGCACCGCCAATGGTGTCGTACAAGGCTGGCTTATCAAGCTGAACTCCGTGCGCGTGGGTGACGTGGTGGTGCACAACGTAGAGGCCGCAGTGTCCAACGGGTCGATGTCCGTGGTGCTGCTGGGCAACAGCTTTTTGACCCACTTCCAGATGACACGCGCCAACGAACAAATGGTGCTGGAAAAACGCTACTAGGGTTGCACCGTGAGCATACGGAGCGAAAACGAATACGAAGACCTGTTGGCCATGTGGTCCGATTTGGAGTCGGGCCTGGGCGTCATTCTGGGCAGCCCGGCCAGCACACAGGAATTTGCCCACCGCGTACTGCAATACGACCGCTGGATGCAGGGCCTGCTGCAACGCGACCCCGATGTGGGCCTGTATTTGCTGTTCCAGCTAGCCGGCAATTCACCCGTGGGCTACAGCGCATCCCACTCGCTGGTGTGCGCGGTGTTGTGCCATCTGATTGCGATTGAACTGGGCATTGCCAAGCCAGAGCGCGACAGCCTGGTGCACGCTGCGCTGACGATGAATATTGCGATGACGGCCATGCAGGATGCACTGGCCACGCAGGTAGAAAAACCCACACAAGAACAACAGGACGCCATCCGCGCACATGCCACCAAGAGTGCGCTGATGCTGGGCAATCTGGGCGTGACCGACAGCCAGTGGCTGGACATTGTGTCGGGCCACCACGACGCCGCCATCGACAAGGCCGACCTGCGCACTGCCCCACCGCTCACACGCCTGACCCGCATACTCAAGGTGGTGGACCGTTATGCGGCGATGATCAGCCCGCGCATGTCACGCTCGGGTCGCACTGCCACGGAATCAGCCCGTTCGGTGATTGCCCATGCGTCGGCCAAAACGGATGAAATAGGCCACGCCCTGGTGCGCGCCGTGGGCCTGTGCCCGCCCGGAACCTTTGTGCGCATGGATAGCGACGAGACGGCGGTGGTCTTGCGGCGCAGCAGCCAACACAACCACCCTTACGTGGCCATCATCACCACTGCCGCCGGGGAATTGATCCATAGCCCGCGCCTGCACCGCACGGAAGACAACCACAAGCCAAAGATCAAGACGGCGCTACCGGCATCTGCGGTACGGGCCCGCATCAACCATTTTCAGATGCTGCGGCTCGGCGCCTTTGCGGCACAACAGCCTTAGGCCTTCTTTTTACTGCCCAGCTTGGATTCCGTGCCCTTGACCAGGCGCGAGATGTTCTCAGTGTGGCGCCAGATCAGCAGCAGCGACATGATGGCGGTGGACAACACAATGCTCTTGTCCATGGCCCAGACCAAGCCGTCGCCAAACACGTAATACACCGGCGCAAACACCGCGGCCACCAGCGACGCCAGCGACGAATAACGAAACGCGTAGGCAATCACCAGCCAGGTGATGCCTGTGGCCAGGCCCAGAATCCAGCTCGTAGCCAGCAACACGCCCAGCGCAGTGGCCACACCCTTGCCACCCACAAAGCGAAAAAAAACCGGGAACAAATGGCCTAGAAAAGCCGCCAGCCCCACCATCGCAATGGTCCCATCACCCAGGCCATAGGGCTCACCAAACCATTTGACCAGCATCACCGGCAACCAGCCCTTGAAGGCATCAAGCAACAACGTCACGATGGCGGCGGCCTTGTTACCCGAGCGCAGCACATTGGTAGCCCCGGGGTTCTTGCTGCCATAAGTGCGCGGATCGTTCAGGCCCATGGTGCGGCTCACGATGACGGCAAACGACAAAGAGCCAATCAAGTAGGCTGCAATCGTGGCCAGCACGGGGTAAAAAGCGCGAAGGGAATCCAAAACCAGTTCTCCTGAAATCTCATCAATCAAGCAATGCGCACTGTACCTGCTTTGCCGCCAATAACTTCACGCAAACACTAGGCGAAATCCCTACCAGGTAGCCCCTGCGGCCGCCGTTGATCAGGATTTTCGGCAGAGCCAGAATGCTCTCTTCGATGTAGACCGGCATGGCGCGGCGCGTGCCAAAAGGCGACGTGCCGCCGACCAGATACCCACTGTGCCGGTTGGCCACCTCGGGCGCACAGGGCTCCACCGACTTTGCGCCAATCTGGCGTGCCAGATTCTTGGTCGATACCTTGCGGTTGCCATGCATGAGCACCAGCAGCGGCTTGGCA
>NZ_JANXUQ010000302.1 GCF_025356155.1 Rhodoferax sp.
GGTGCCGATACTTTCTTCACAATCCGCTCGTACTTGGCAACCATGCACAAGCAAAAGGGTAATTTGTTTGAGTGCTTGGTCAGCGTGTTTAACCGCCAAACGATTCAGCCATGCTTTGCCGGGTAAGCTGAGTAGTTACAAACTCGTAAGAGAAATGTACCTCTAGCCCTCGTGGAATATGTCTTGGTAGCTACTATATTTATAGCAAACGCCATCCACCCTCACCCCGCGGCGCCATACGCCCCATCACCGCAAAATTTCTCCCCAAGCCACCGTCGGCTTCCTATACTCGGACCATGTAGACACAAATGGCCCCCTACGGTGTATGGGCCGTGAAAGGACTTTTGGCATGGCCTATCCCCCACATGTTGGCGGCTTCACCCGGTGGCGACGCAGTGCGGTTTGCGTGGGGTTTGCGCTGGTGATGGCGCCTCTGGCTTGGGCCGATGTGGACCAGGCCCTGCTGGAGAAGGCCGAGAGCCTTTTGAAGGCCAATGATTACGAGGCGGCCTACGCACTGCTGGAGCCCTGGGAGGTGGCCGGCGCCGGCGACCCGGTCTACGACTACCTGCTGGGCACCGCCGCGCTGGAGAGCAACCGCCCCAGCAAGGCCAGCTTTGTTTACGAGCGCATCCTGGCGGTCGCGCCCTCTTATATCGGGGTGCGGGCCGACATGGGGCGGGCCTATATGGCGCTGGGCGACTATGGGCGCGCCAAGATTGAGTTTGAATCGGTGTTGTCTATCCAGACCCTGCCGCCCGACCTGCGCAGCGCGGTGGAGCAATACGCTACGGCCGCAGAGGCGCGCGGGCAAAACAAGCGTACCGTGGCTACGGGCTACGTGGAAGTGGGTGTGGGGTCTGACAGCAACATCGGAAGCGCCACTGCCTTGGGCTCCGTCAACCTGCCGACGACGGGGCTGTATGCGCCCGCGCCACCGACCGGAAGGCAGACGCCCGACACCTACAGCACGCTGGGCCTGGGTGGCGAGGTCAACCACCAGTTGACGGACCAGTGGGGCCTGTACGGCGGGGGCGACTACCGGGGTCGCGCATATCAGCAGTATGTCGATTCAGGCTACGCCACACTAGACGGCCGCTTTGGACTGAGCTACACCGGTGGCCCCTGGCTGCTGCGCACGGGCATCGGTGCCCAGCAATATTCGCTGAACCAGTCGCGCATTCGCGACACCGTAGGCGCCACGCTGGACTGGCGCCTGGCCTTGAGCAAGAGCAGCCAGCTCTCTCTGGGCACTTCTTATAGCGACGCGAAATACGTGTTGTCTACCTCCAGCAACCAAGACACGCAGACCTCCACGCTCACCGCCGGTTGGCTCACCGCGTTGGGCGATGGCAGTGCGGTGTTCAGTCTGACGGGATCGTTTGGCTTGGAGCGAGGCGTGGGCGGGCGTGACGATGGTGACCGGCGCTTTTACGGCCCGCGGCTTACGCTGCAAAAGAATTTTGCCGAGAAGATGGGGGGCTATGCATCACTGGGGGCCACGTTCTCCAAATACTCGGGCACCAACAGTCTGTACCTGCTCTCACGGGATGAATCGCTTTACGACATTGCGCTGGGCGTAACCTGGACAGTGGGCAAGGGGATGACGGTACGCCCGCAGTTCAGCGCCCTACGCAACGCCAGCAATGCCGATCTGTATTCGTATGACAAGAACGACTTCTCGGTCAACCTGCGTTTTGACTATTGATTTCTCCCAAACTATGCAATTCATCATGTCGCGTGCGTGCGCCACACTATTGTTCGCGGTCTGGCTGCTGTGCGGTGCAAACAATCTAGCCTGCGCGCAAAGTGCTGCCCGCGTGATGGCGATTTCGGGCTCGGCCAAGGCGGTAGAGCCCACGGGCGGCGAGCGCGCCCTGCAAAAAGGCACCGAACTGTTTGCCGGTGATAAGGTGGTGACCAGCGACGACTCGCTGGTGCAGATGCGCCTGCACGACGGTGGTTATATGTCGGTGCGATCCAATACCGAAATGGTGATTGACCGATTTGTATATGACGAACAAGACTCCAGCAAATCCAGTTTTTTGGTGTCGCTGCTGCGTGGCGGTTTTCGCTCTATCACCGGCCTGATTGGGCGTACCAACCCCAGTGGCTACCAAATCCGCAGCAAGACGGCCACCATCGGCATCCGCGGTACAGACCACGAGCCGGTGGTGATTTTGGACACACCCGGTGTGCCGACCCGAGCAGCGCCGGGACTGTATGACAAGGTCAACGATGGCGAAACCTTCATCACCAAAGCGGGCGTTGTGTTGCCCTTGCGCCGGGGTGACGTGGGCTTTGCGCCGTTTGCGGCCGATGTGCCGCCGCAGGTTTTGCTGAAGGTGCCTGACTTTTACAAGGTGGATCTGAAGACCGACGCGCGCGACGGCAAAAATAGCGACAGAGATAGCAGCGATGACAACAAGCGTGCAGCGGGCAACGGGTTGCCGCGCCCCTCGGTAGCCGCGCGGCGCGAGGCCTTGTCGGCTGGCACAGCTACCATAGAAAACAAGCCCGCAACCGGCACAACTGCAACATCAACGCCACCACAAACGCCACCACAAACGCTGACACAAACGCCGACGCCGACCCTGACCCCTGAGCAGAAGCGGGCGATTCTGCAAAACATCCCGGCAGCCAAAATCGCGCCCATTACCCCGGCACCCAATAAATAGGCAGCAGCCCTTTTGCTGCGGAGATCGACCATGAAACAACACCACCTACGGTTCACCAGCTGCGCACTCGCGGCGCTGGGCTTTGCGCACAGTGCGATGGCAGCACCTGCGGGCACGTTGTTGTTCACCCAGCTGGGCACCCAAATCGTCAGCGCCACGGGCACCGCGCGTACCGCTACCAAAGGCGATGTGCTGCAGACCGGAGAGCGCCTGCTCACACCGGCGGGCGCCATCGCACAGGTGCTGCTGCCCGACGGTAGTCTGATCGGCATGCGGTCTGAATCGGAATTGAAGATAGACGCGGCACCGGCTGGCTCGGACAGCAAGGCACCCGTGGTGAACCTGGTCAATGGCACAGCCCGAGTCATCGGTGCAGAGCTGATGGACAACAAAAGGACGTCCAACTTCTCACTGCAATCGGGCAATGCCACTGTCAAGCTCAAAGGTGCGGATTTGGAGTCAGCCGTGGTCAGAGCCGAGGGGAAGTCTGCCGGGGGAGAAAGCGCACCGGGCAGCTACCAGCGCCTGTTGGTGGGCACCGGCAGTGTTGCAAATGGCAGCCAGGTGGCGACGTTGACACCCAAGCAGATCAGCTACACCGGTGCGCCGAATGCTGCACCCGTCACGTTGGCCATGCCCTTGCAAAACCTGTTTGGTGGTGGCAACCGTAGCCTAGGTCAACAGCCTGCAGGAGGCGGTGCTGTGGACAAGGGCGCGGGCAATACCAACAACGCCACGACGCCCATGAAACTGGTGAATGTGGTTACGCCACTCAGACCGATGGCGCCTGTTGCCCAGCCCGTCACCGTTCCGGTCACACCAGTGGTCAAGCCCTGCACGCGCTTTATCGGCAAGACCTGCATCCAGTAGTAACGCACGAATAATGCGCGAGGACGGCTAGGTCCACAAATCCAGCGGCGGGTCGGCCACCACGGCGCGCAGGATGTCAGAGCGCGACACAAAACCGATGACGCGGCCTTCGTCGTCGGCCACCGGCAGGCCCGGCAAACCGGAGTCCAGCAGCACGCGGGCCACGCGGCGGATATCGGCGTCCACCGACACACTGGGCACCGGCGTCCACATCACATCGACCACGTTTTGCGCCAGCATGTCGGCCCAGGCTTGGGCATGGCCGTCCGGCCCCGGCAGGCGCTCGGGACGCAGCAGGTCGGCGCGGGTAAAGAGGCCAATCAGCAGGCTATTGGCATCGACCACAGGGGCCTGGCCCAGGTTGTTGTGCGCCAGCACCTGCCAAGCTTGCTCCACGGTGGAGGTGTGGTCAATGGTGACCACGGCGCTGCTCATGACAGCATCCACGCGGGTCAACGGGTGTCGCGGCAAGCCGGGGTTGCGCGTCTGCTCATACGCGGCCAGCGCGGTGCGGTGCGCTACATCCAACGGCGCGGGCGGATGTCGCACTAAGTCGGCGAAGTGACTGGGATTCTGATCACGCGCATCCATGCCGATGGGCGCCACCACCGGGGTGCGGGTGGTGCGCGTGATCGGCCCGACCTGGCTCAGCTCTTCCAAAGAGCCTCTGAAGGTGCGACCCGCTTTGCCGTAGACCGAGAACATGATGCGTCTCCTTATAAGCGAACCACCCGCACGGTCAAACGTGGCGGTTATTTGTCTGAATTGGACAAGAAAAGCGACTGCAAGTCACTGAGGAAATCGTAACCTTTGACCGTGGGCCGCACACGCGCAAAGTCGCGCTCGATCAGGCCCTTGCGCTCGGCCTCTTCCAAGGCTTTGGCAATGGCGGTCACCGCCAGACCCGTGCGCTCGGTAAAGTCGCGCAGGCCAAAACCGTTGCGCAGGCGCAGCGCGTTGAGCATGAACTCAAACGGCAGGTCGGCGCGCGCCACTTCATCGTCCTGCGCCACCGCATTACCGGCCAGGGCGTGGTCCATGTACAGGCGTGGCTCACGAAAGCGCACCTGGCGCACCACGCGGTGCGCAAAGCTGAGCTTGGTATGGGCGCCAGCACCGATGCCCAAATAGTCGCCAAACTGCCAGTAGTTCAGGTTGTGCGTGCAGCGGTGGCCACTCTTGGCATAGGCCGAGACCTCGTAGCGCTCCAGCCCTGCGGCACCGGTCAGGTCGGTGATGTGGTCCAGCATCGCGTAGGCGATGTCGTCTTCGGGGATCACCGGCGGGAACTTGGCGAAGTAGGTGTTGGGCTCTATCGTTAGGTGGTAGATGGAGATGTGCGGCGGCGCAAAAGTCAGCGCCAGAGCAATGTCTTCGCCAACCTGCTCCAGCGTCTGGCCGGGCAGCGCGTACATGATGTCGAGGTTGAAGGTGTCAAACGACTGCGCCGCCTCTTCCACCGCCGCTAGGGCCTGCGCGCGGTCGTGCACGCGGCCCAGGGCCTTCAAATGGTCGTCGTTGAAGCTCTGCACCCCGATGGACAGTCGCGTGACGCCGGCCTGGCGGAAGGCGCGGAAGCGGTCCTTCTCAAACGTGCCGGGGTTGGCCTCCATCGTGATCTCGCAATTGGCCTCCAGCTTGAGCCGCGCGCGGATGTCGCCCAGCAGCCGGTCTATCGTGGCCGGTGCAAACAGGCTGGGCGTGCCGCCGCCGATGAAGATGCTGTGGATAGTGCGGCCCCAAATCAGCGGCAGCGCGGCTTCCAGGTCTGCGATGACGGCGTCTACATACCGCTGCTCGGGCAGTTCGCCGCCCGGCCATCCGGCGCCGGGCCGCCCCAAGCCGGATGCGCCACCCTGGGGGGCCGACGCCGCAGGCGTCTTGGGGGCAGTCCACTCGTGCGAGTTGAAATCGCAATACGGGCACTTCTTCAGGCACCACGGCAAATGCACATACAACGACAGCGGCGGCAGTGCCGACAGCTGCAGCGTACCGGGGCGCATGTAGTGCTGGATGTCGTGGCGAACCGCAGGCTCACCGCTCGGGCTGGCGGGCGCCGGAACGATAGGAATCATGCCCACCCTCCGGGAGCCTGGGTGGCAGAGCGTTTTGCGCAGGTAAAAGGAGGAGCCCGCAAAGCGGGCGGGGGACACGGAGTAAAACGCTCTGCCGCCCAGGCTCCTGGCGAGCGAAATGATCCACGCATATGGCCGTTCTGCATCACACCAACCAATGCTCGCGGATCAACGCAGACATTGCCTTGGCCGACCGCCCTCGGTGGCTGTTGTCATTCTTCACGTCATTCGGCAACTGCGCAAAAGTCTGTCTAAACTCCGGTATCCACATCACCGGATCAAAGCCAAAACCATTCGTCCCCAGCCGCTCCCGCGCAATCTCACCCACCACACGGCCCACGGCGATCAGCGGCTCCGGGTCGTCCGCACTGCGCACGGCCACCAGCGTGCTGACCATCGCGGCGCGGCGGTTGTCGATGTGTTTCATCTGCTCCAGCAGCGCCAACACATTGTTGTCGTCGCTCTTGGCATAACCATACTGCGTGGCGTAATAGGCCGTGTCCACACCCGGCAGGCCACCAAATGCGTCAACACACAGGCCAGCGTCATCCGCCAGCGCGGGTAGGCCGCTGTGGCGTGCGGCATTGCGCGCCTTGGTCAGCGCGTTCTCCACAAAAGTGCGGTAGGGCTCGGGCGCCTCGGGCACACCCAACTCGCCCTGGGACACGAGCGTGCAGCCCAACGGCTCCAGCATGGCCTGCAGCTCGGCGAGTTTGCCCTGGTTGTTGGATGCGAGAACAATTTTCACGTCGCTTGCCTCAAATAGGTCTTAAATACCCCAATACGGGTTTATTGACACGGCTTCCATGGTCTTCACGATACAAATCCGCCTCTAGCCCTCGCGGAATATACGTTAGTAGCTACTATATCGATAGCGACTGCTGCTGCAGGCTCATCAGCTCGGTGATGCCCTTTTCGGCCAGGCTCAACAGCTTGTCCATCTCGGCGCGGGTAAAGGCAACGCCCTCGGCCGTACCCTGCACTTCGACAAAATGGCCGGCGCCGGTCATCACCACATTCATGTCGGTGTCGCAGGCGGAGTCTTCCACGTATTCCAGATCCAGCAGCGGCGTGCCTTGCACGATGCCGACCGAGATGGCTGCCACCGACGCGGTGAGGGGCGATTCGCTGATCTTGCCGGCCTTCAGCAAAGCGTTGATGGCGTCCTGCGCGGCGACGAAGGCGCCGGTGATGGCGGCGGTTCGCGTGCCGCCATCGGCCTGGATCACATCGCAGTCCAGCTGGATGGTGCGTTCGCCCAGCTTCTTCAAATCAAACACGGCGCGCATGGATCGGCCGATCAGGCGCTGGATTTCTTGCGTGCGGCCGCTTTGCTTACCGCGCGCGGCTTCACGGTCGCTGCGGGTATGGGTAGCGCGGGGCAGCATGCCGTATTCGGCGGTGACCCAGCCTTCACCGCTGCCGCGCTTGTGCGGTGGCACGCGCTCTTCGACCGACGCGGTGCACAGCACCTTGGTATTGCCAAATTCGATTAGCACCGAGCCCTCGGCGTGGATGGTGTACGCACGGGTGATGCGCACCGGGCGCAACTGGTCGGCGGCGCGGGCGCTGGAGCGGGCAAATTCTGTCATGCAAAATCCAAAAAAAAACGATAAAGGCAAAAGACGGCGCAGCAACCATGCCCGCCGTCTATGAAAGAGGTATAGACGCGGTGGCTATTTCTACGCCCGCTACTAAGCCTTGCGGGCGGCAGAGCGGCGGATGGCCTCGTTGATTTCGGCAATGGAACGTTCGATGGCCGCGTCGTCCAGATCGTCTACCCCGGAATCCAGCCAGCCAGCTTGTACGGTGGATGCGAACACGCCGTCGTCGATGGAATCGGTGGATATGCTGCCGCGTGTGGACTCGAAAGAGTCGGGTGTTTCCCACTCCATGGCGATCACGGTCACGTTGTCACTGTGGGCTCCTGCCTTGATCAACGCACGCTCCACCAGCTCGGGCGCGGCCGTGCCGACCGGCTTCTGGCCCAGCTGGTAGACGATGTCGGCATCGTCCAGACTGCCCCACAGGCCGTCGGAGCACAGCAGAATGCGGTCGCCCTGCTGCAGCGGTACCGGGCCGGTCACATCAAAAACGGGTTTGGTCGGCGAGCCCAGGCAGGTGTAGAGCACGTTGCGGTTGAACTTGTCGGGCAGCGGCACATCGGGCTTGGCGTCCTGGTGCTGCTCGATGTACGAATGGTCGCGGGTGCGGGCCAGCAGTTCGCCGTGGCGTACAAAGTACAGCCGCGAATCGCCGCAGTGCACCCAGTGGGCCGTGCCGCCTTGCACAATACACGCCACCAGCGTAGTGCGCGGCGTGTCCATCAAATGCTTTTCAGCGGCATAGCGCAGGATCTGACGGTGTGCGGCCATGATGGCCGAGGTGAAAAAGGCCTTGGGGTCTTCGATCTCGGGCTTGGCTTCCTTCTGGTACAGCGCCGAGATCGCTTGCAGCACCATCTGGGCGGCGACTTCGCCCTCGGGGTGGCCACCCATGCCGTCGGCCAGCAAAAAGAGGCCCGATGTCTTGGTATAGCAATACCCCATGCGGTCTTCGTTCTTTTCGCGACCGCCTTTGCGGCTGATCTGGAATACAGAGAATTTCATATCGACCTTCGCAGAGCCGCCTCGAGGAGGTCGACGCCCCCTCGGGGGGCAGGGAGCAACGCGAGCGTGGGGGCATGCATTTCGGACCTTCGCAGAGCCGCCTCAAGGAGGTCGACGCCCCCTTGGGGGGCAGGGAGCATTGTGACCGTGGGGGTTTTCATTTTGGTTTAACACCCACGTTAGAGACACCCAACACACTGCGCTTGGTGTCGGTCACCATGGTGTCAAACTGCATGCGTACTTTTTCGCCGACGCTCAGCTTGGTGTAGCGGCGTTCGCCCTCACGGCTCAACTCTTTTTGCAACGCAAAGACCGATTGCGGGCGGGACAAGGGATCGAGCGACATGCACCACTCGACGACCTCAATCAGGTTGTCGGAATAGACGCCGCGCAGCCGGGCCAGCGCGACGGCGATACGGTCTTTCTCCAGGCGCTGCGGCGCTTCGTTGGGCGGAAAACCCTGCATGCAGGCATAAATACAGGCGCCAATCGCGTAGATGTCGGTCCACGGGCCCATGGAGGCGTCGCGTCGGTACATCTCGGGGGCCGCAAAGCCGGGTGTGTACATGGGGCGGATGAAGTTGCCCTCTTTGCTCAGCACTTCACGCGCAGCGCCAAAGTCGATCAGCACGGACTTGTTGTCGTCGGTGATGAAGATGTTGGCGGGCTTGATGTCCAGGTGCAGCATCTTGTGCTGGTGCACGATGCGCAGACCACGCAGGATTTCGTCGAACAGTGAGCGTATCGTCGATTCGCGGAAAACCTTGCTCTGCTTCAGGTCCCGCGCGGTGACGATGAAGTCCTGCAGGGCGGCGCCCTCCAGGTAGTTCATCACCATGTAGACGGTTTCGTTCTCGCGGAAGAAGTTCAGCACGCTGACCACCGAGGGGTGGGAGATTTGCGCCAGCGAGCGGCCTTCTTCAAAGAAGCTTTTCAGGCCCAGGCGGTACAGCGACAGCTTTTCGGGCTGCACCTGGGGCAACAGTTCACCCGGCGCGCGGGTGGCGAGCGACGATGGCAGGTATTCCTTGACGGCGACGCGCTGGCCATCGGCGTCCAGCGCCAGATACACCAATCCGAAGCCGCCAGCAGCCACTTTGCGAATGACGCGGTAGCCGCCGATGGTGGTATCAGGGGGTAGGGGTGCTGGTTTGACCTTCGACATAAATTAAGAGTTACACGCCTGTCTGATACGTCTGAACCGGGTTATTCTCAGGGCCGTTTCATGAACCGAGAATACGCAATGCCAGTTTATAGCATGACAGGTTACGCCAGTGCGCAGCACAGCACAGGCGCCGCCACACCCGACGGTGAACCCAAAGCACCGGCCGGACAGCTGGGTCTGGAGATACGCTCGGTCAACAGCCGCTTTTTGGACCTGTCGTTCCGCTTGCCCGAAGATTTACGCCAGTTTGAGCCTGCACTGCGCGACTTGCTAGTGGGCGTACTCAAGCGTGGCAAGGTCGAGGTGCGCGCCTCTATCGAGATGCAGGCCGCTAGCAGCATCGCCGAACCCACCCCCCGCATGCTGCAGCGCCTCAACGCCGTACAGGACAACGTCAAGGCCTGGTTGCCCACCGCCACGCCGCTGAGCGTGGCCGACGTAATCCGCCTCTCCAGTGCCGAGCAGACCGGCTCCCACGATTGGGCGGCCGTGGTCGTGCCGCTGGCGGACAAGGCGCTCAAGGCTCTGCTGGATTCCCGCAAGCGTGAAGGCGCCCGCCTGTCCGCCATGCTGCTGGACCATTTGAGCCAACTTCGCGCCCTAGCCCAGCAGGCCGTGCCGCTCATCCCCCAGTTGGTGGAGCAAAACCGCCAGCGCTTCCTGGCCCGCTGGAAAGAAGCCATGGCCCTAACGGACGGCGCCACGCTGCCCGAAGCGGCGCAAGACCGTGCACTGACCGAGGCCACGGCCTTTGCGATTCGCATCGACGTGGCCGAAGAAATCACCCGCCTGAGCTCCCACCTGGACGAAATCGAGCGCCTGATCAACAAGGGTGGCGAAATCGGCAAGCGGCTCGACTTTTTGATCCAGGAGTTGCACCGCGAGGCCAACACACTGGGTTCCAAGTCCGCGGCGCTGGAGTTAACCCACATTTCGGTGGATATGAAGGTGCTGATCGAGCAGATGCGCGAGCAGGTTCAGAACATAGAATAAGGTATGGACTACCCCGGTAACCTCTTTGTCGTCGCTGCCCCCAGCGGGGCTGGTAAATCCAGCCTGGTGAAGGCCCTGCTCGAGCTGGACTCGCATGTGCAGCCCTCGGTATCGCACACCACACGGCCACCCCGGGGCCAGGAAAAACATGGCCGCGAATACTTTTTCGTCTCCGAGCAGGAATTTGACGCCATGGTTGCCGCCAACGGCTTTGTCGAGTGGGCCCATGTGCACAACTACCGCTACGGCACCTCCAAGCGCGCCATCGAAGAACGCATGGCCCAAGGCGCCGATGTGATCCTGGAAATCGACTACCAGGGCGCGATCCAGATCAAGAACATCTTCGCCAACGCCATCTCCATCTTCATCTTGCCGCCCAGTTGGGAAGAGTTGCGCTCACGGCTGGAACGCCGTGGCGAAGACGCAGCCGAGGTGATCGATATACGCATGAAAAACGCTGCGATTGAGGTCGCTCAGGCCGGGAAATTCGACTTCGTTATAATCAATGAGCTGTTTGACCGTGCGCTTTTCGATTTGAAGGCCATTGTTCACTCCCAGCGGCTCAAATTTGCAGCGCAGCGTCGTGCCAGAGCCGAAACATTCAAAGCGTTGCTTATCCCCTAGTCCTTCGGAGAATTCCATGGCCCGTATTACTGTAGAAGACTGCTTGGTGCAGATCCCCAACCGTTTCCAATTGGTGCTGGCTGCCACATACCGCGCCCGCATGCTGAACCAGGGCCACACGCCCAAGATCGAGAGCAAGAACAAGGCTGGTGTCACTGCATTGCGCGAAATCGCTGCTGGCAAGATCGGCATTGAAATGCTGAAAAAAGTCCCCCTCTGAGCCTTGGCGCTCTGACAAAAGCACCGCATGCGGTGCTTTTTTTTGGCCCATTGATGGCCAATGCGGCCAATGTTTTAACGGCACGCTACATTTACACCATGGGCACCCCAGTCAAACCACCACCACGCAAAGACGCTCCTGCAGGGGGCCCTGAGGCCGCGCCCACGCTAGGCCCGGCCGCAGCCAACGCCGCAGCCGCCAGTTTTGCCGGGCTGATCTCTAAGCTGGACTACCTGTCGCCCGAAGATCTGGAGAAGGTCCGCCAGGCGTATCGTTTTGCCGACGAGGCCCATCTGGGCCAGTTGCGCAACAACGGCGAACCCTATATCACCCACCCGATTGCCGTCGCCGCCCAGTGCGCGGAATGGAAAATCGACGCCCAGGCTCTAATGGCGGCCCTGCTGCACGACTCACTGGAAGACTGCGGCGTCACCAAGACCGAGCTGATCGAGCGCTTTGGATCACCTGTGGCCGAGTTGGTCGATGGGCTGACCAAGCTTGACAAGCTGCAATTCAACACCCGGGAAGAAAACCAGGCCGAATCCTTCCGCAAAATGCTGCTGGCCATGGCCCGCGATGTGCGCGTGATCCTGATCAAGCTGGCCGATCGCTCCCACAATATGCGCACGCTGGGCGACGTGCCTCGCAGCAAGTGGGGCCGCATCGCGTCCGAAACGCTGGAAATCTACGCCCCTATCGCCCACCGCCTGGGCCTGAACCAGACCTACCGCGAGCTGCAGGACCTGTCGTTTCGCTACCTGCGGCCCTGGCGTTACACCACCTTGGCCAAGGCGGTCACCAAAGCCCGCAGCCGCCGCCGCGATTTGATCCAGAAGGTGGACAGGGAAGTGGAGGCCGCATTTGCCAGCGCTGGCCTTTCCGTGCGCATTTCAGGACGGGAGAAAACGCTGTATTCCATCTACAAGAAGATGGACAGCAAACACCTGAGCTTTGCGCAGGTAACCGACATTTACGGCTTTCGGGTCATCGTACCGTCCGTTATCGACTGTTACACCGCGCTGGGCGTGCTGCACCAGTTGTACAAGCCGCTGCCGGGCAAATTCAAAGACCATATCGCCATTGCCAAGCTCAATGGCTACCAATCCCTGCACACCACGCTGGTGGGCCCGTCCGGCGTGAATGTCGAATTCCAGATGCGCACCGAGGCCATGCATGTGGTCGCCGAGTCCGGCGTGGCAGCGCACTGGTTGTACAAGGTCAACAAACCGGAAGACTCCGCATCAGACCGGCTGGGTACCAAATGGCTTCAGTCCCTGCTGGACATCCAGGACGAGACCCGGGACGCCGGCGAGTTCTGGGACCATGTTAAGGTTGATCTCTTCCCTGACGCGGTGTACGTCTTCACGCCCAAGAGCCAGATCATGGCGATGCCACGGGGCGCAACCATTGTCGACTTTGCTTACTCAATTCACAGCAACGTCGGCGATCGTACAGTATCAGCGCGCATCAATGGCGAACAAGTTCCGCTGCGCACCGAGCTCAAAAACGGTGACGTGGTCGAGGTATTGACCGAGCCCTCGGCCACACCCAATCCGGCCTGGCTGGGTTTTGTGCGCACCGGACGTGCGCGCTCCAAGATTCGCCACCACCTGAAGACCATGGCGCATACCGAGTCGGAGGAATTGGGTGAAAAATTGCTGTTGCAGGCCCTGCGCGCCGAAGGCATAGACCGCTTTCCGAATGTGGAGCTGGACCCCACTTACGAACCCATCTGGGACAAGTTGTTGCGCTTTACCGGCAGCAAGAACCGTGAAGAGCTGTTAACCGACATCGGACTGGGCAAGCGTATCGCCCATATCGTGGCCAAACGCCTGGTGCATTTGCTCGTCGACAGCGGGCAAAAGCCGGACGCCCTACTATTGACCCGCGAACGCTTTACCGCCCATGAGTCCACATCCCAAGGCTCGATCACATTGGACGGCAGCGAAAACGCGTCGGTGCAGTTTGCAAGCTGCTGTAGGCCTATACCCGGAGACGACATCGTGGGCTACCTGGGGCGTGGCGAAGGCTTGGTCGTGCATGTGCATGACTGCCAGGTGGCCAAAAAGCTGTTGTACAAGGACAGCGAGCGTTTCATCAACGTGGACTGGTCGGACGAACCGGTGCGCCCCTTCGAGACCGGCATCATGGTCACCGCCAAAAACGGCAAGGGCGTGCTGGCCAAGGTGGCCGCCGCGCTGGCCGCCGCCGAGGCCGACATCGTGCACATCGACATGGGCAGCGAAGGTGCGCAGGAAGACGTGGACTTCCGCTTTGTGGTCGGTGTGCGCGACACGGCGCATCTGGCCTTGGTGCTGCGCAACCTGAGCCGGACGGCGTCGGTCATGCGGGCAGAGCGCCGCAAGGTGGCGATGCCAAGCTATACGGGCGGGGGTTCTAGCTGAGCTCGGACGCCGGGTAGGTGACCTTCAGCACCTCAATCTCTTCCACTTTGCCCGGCATCACCAGCTTGAGCAGATCGCCCGTATGGGCCTTGAGCAGCGTGCGTGCTATCGGTGAAATCCAACTGACCTCGCCCGTTGCGCTATTGGCCTCGTCAATGCCCATGATGGTGACGGTGCGCTCGGCACCTGCTTCATCGGCATAGGTCACGGTCGCGCCAAAGAAAATTTGGTCGTTGCCGTGGTGCAAGGATGGATTGGTCACTTCGGCAATTTCCAGGCGCTTGGTCAGGAAGCGGATGCGGCGGTCAATCTCGCGCAGACGCTTTTTGCCATACAGGTAGTCACCGTTCTCGGAACGGTCGCCATTGCTGGCCGCCCAAAAAACGGCTTCGACGATCTTGGGGCGCTCGTTGTCCATCAGGTCCAGCCATTCGTTGCGCAGCGCGGCGTAACCTTTGGGCGTGATGTAGTTCTTGCCGCCGCCGGGGATTGGGGGCAATTGCAGATCCTCGTCATCATCATCTGCGTTGTCCGACTCTTTGGTGAAAGCCTTGCTCATGGGCAACCCGTGAATACGGCCCACAACGGGGCCGAGGTGAACAACATCTGGATATGAAAAAGCCCTGAAACATTGCTGTTTCAGGGCTATCCATTTTTTGGTGCGGCTGGCAGGAATTGAACCCACGACCCCTTGGTTCGTAGCCAAGTACTCTATCCAACTGAGCTACAGCCGCTAAGCAAAAAATTATAGCACAGGTTTTTGGGCCGCTATCAGGCTCTCAAACCCAGCATTGCACGCGCCTCTTGTGGGCTGGCAATCGCCCGCCCTGCCCGCTGGGCGCATTGGGCCAATTCGGCGATCAACGCGCCGTTGCCGCTGGCCCTCTCGCCATTGGGCAAATAAAAGGTGTCTTCCAGCCCGGTGCGCAGCATGCCGCCCAGGTCGGCGGTCTTCTGGTGCACGGGCCAGATCTCGGCGCGGCCAATCAGCGTGGCCTGCCACACGCTGTTGGGCGCCATCCACTGGGGCAACAGCGCGAGCAGGTCCGCATCGCAGGGCATGCCGGATGCCACGCCCATGACCAAGTTGTATTCCGCCCGGCCCATCTCGGGCTTGAGCATGCCGGACTTGATGTACATCCCCACCGAGCGCACGATGCCCACATCAAAGCACTCAAACTCGGGGTGGGTGCCGCACTCGCCCATCACATCCAGAAACTGCTGGACCTTGGCCACCGGGTTATCGAACACCATGGGCGGCCAGGCCCATTGGCCGTCTTCCTTGATTTTCAAGTAGTTCAGACTGCCGGCATTGCAGGCGGCGATCTCGGGCTTGACGCGGCGTATGCAGGCCAACGGACCGGAGATGTCTTTGCCCACCACACCCGTCGTCAGGTTGATGATGACGCCGGGACAGGCCTCGCGGATGGCATCCGTAACGGAAGCCATGACCTCTGGGTCCCACGACGGCAGATGGCCCATGCCCTCATCCTGGTTACGCACGTGCACGTGCATGACAGAAGCACCGGCGTTGAAGGCATCGCGCGCCTCGGCCGCCATCTGCGCCGGTGTGACGGGCACGGGGTGTTGCTTGGGGTTGGTCAGCACGCCGGTCAGCGCGCAGGTCAGTATGGCTTTTTCCATTTCATCTCCTAATCAGTTGAGGACAGAGCTGAAGGTCTGTCCCGCAAGGTTTCAAGCTCCACCAGCAGCGCCCCCGATTCCACCTGGTCACCCGCCTTGGCGTGGACGGCCTGCACGATGCCCGCAGCTTCGGCGCACAGCCACATTTCCATCTTCATGGCTTCCACGCAGACCAACTGTTGACCACCCTGCACGGATGCGCCTGCCGCCACCAGCACCTGCGTGACCTTGCCTGCCACTGGCGAGCGCGCTTTGCTGGCGTCTTTGCGCGCATCGGCATCCGGGAAGGGCGATACCTCGGCAAACACAAAGCTGTGGCCGTCCAGCGCCAGATGCAGCGTGGTGCCGGCAAATACGGCGATGGCATTGCGGGTGACGCCGTCCACCGCGTAGCGCAGCTTGCCATCGGCAAAGCCCAGCACCTTGGCATCCTCGGTTACGCCGTCCAGGGTCAGCGCCACCCCGCCATGGCGGTCCGGGCGCACGCGGATGTTGCGCACCTGATCGCCACATTGCAAACGCACATCGAAAGCCGCCACGCTGTCGGCCCGCCAGTTGTCGCCGCGCCAGCCCTCCATGCCACCCATGGCCATCGCGGCGACGCGCCACACGGCGTCGCCGGGCACCGGCGCTTGCAGCAGGGCGTCCCCTTGCTCCTGCCATTGGTCGACCAGTGTGGTGGTCATCTCGGCCTTGCGAAACGCCGGGTGGTCCACCAGATCGCTGAGAAAGCGGCCGTTGTTCCTCAGCCCTAAAAGCGGCGTGTTGGCCAAGGCAGCGCGCAAGCGGCGAATGGCGTCATCGCGGTCGCGGCCGTGAACGATGATCTTGGCGACCATGGGGTCGTAATACGGGGAGATGACACTGCCCTGCGCAATGCCGTCGTCCACGCGGACTGCGTACACATCTCCATGGCCATGGACTCCCGCGTTCAGCGCATCGGCAGGCTGCCACCACAGCACGGTGCCAGTCTGTGGCGCGAAGCCAGCGTAAGGGTCTTCTACATACAGTCGGGCTTCAATGGCATGGCCGGTGAGTTTGATGTCGGCCTGCTGCGCGGGCAATGGTTCACCCGCGGCTACGCGCAATTGCCACTCCACCAGGTCGTAGCCCGTCACCATTTCGGTCACCGGATGCTCGACCTGCAGACGCGTGTTCATCTCCAGAAAGTAATGGTTCAGCTTGTCGTCAACAATGAACTCCACCGTGCCCGCACCCTGGTAGCCCACGGCCAGCGCGGCTGCAACCGCATCCCTGCCCATGGCCTCGCGCATAGCCGGTGTGACGACGGGCGATGGCGCCTCTTCGATGACCTTCTGGCGGCGGCGTTGGGCGGTGCAGTCGCGCTCGCCCAGGTAGACCGCGTTGCCATGCGCGTCGGCAAAGACCTGGATCTCGATGTGGCGGCCGTTGGCTATCAGGCGCTCCAGCATCAGCGTGCCGTCGCCAAAGGCACTGGTGGCTTCGCGGCGAGCGCCTTCGATGGCAGACTGCAATTCGGTGGTGGAGCGCACCAGGCGCATGCCCCGCCCGCCACCGCCTGCCACAGCCTTCACCAACAACGGGTAACCCAATTTCTCTGCCTCAGCGGCCAACATGGCGTCGCTCTGATCCCCTCCCAGATAGCCCGGCGCACACGGCACGCCAGCATCCAGCATGCGGCGCTTGGCCAGTGCCTTGTCGCCCATGGCTTCAATCGCACTGGCAGGTGGACCGATGAAAACCAACCCTGCATCCGCACATGCCTGCGCAAAGCCGGCGTTTTCGCTCAGGAAGCCGTAGCCCGGGTGTACGGCATCAGCACCGGTCTTGCGCGCGGCTTCCAGGATGGCGTCGATGCGCAGGTAGGACTCGGCAGCGGGTGACGCACCAATGTGTACCGCCTCGTCCGCTTGCATAACGTGTGGCGCGTCGCGGTCGGCATCGCTGAACACAGCGACCGTGCGGTAGCCGAGCTTGCGGGCCGTGTGGATGACGCGGCAGGCGATCTCTCCACGGTTGGCAATCAGAATTTTCGAGAACGTCATGGCATGGCCCACTGTGGTTTGCGCTTTTGCATGAAGGCGGCAATGCCCTCCAGCCCCTCGGGGCCTTGGGCGGCGCGGGAAAAGATGGCGGCGGCACTCTGCACCAAATCCTGCGGCTCGCGCAGCCGGGCCTGGGCCATCAAGGCCTTGGTCGCAGCCAGGGCGCCCGGCGCGCAGGCCAGGATATCGGCCAGCACGGCGTCGATGGCAGTTTGCAGATCGGCGGTGTCTACAACGCTGTGCACCAGCCCCAAACGCAGCGCGGCGGCGGCATCCAGCCGCCCGCCGGTGACGGCCAAGCGCTTGGCTTGCGAGTAGCCCAAGCGCTCAACGAGGAAAGGGGCGATCTGCGCGGGCACTACACCCAACGAAGTTTCGGGCAAACGGAACTGCGCCGTCTCGCTGGCGATGGCCACGTCGGCCACGCAGGCCAGGCCAAAGCCGCCCCCCATGACCGTGCCTTCCAATACGGCCACCACCGCCAGCGGCGTGCGCGCATAGGCCACACACAGTTCGCCAAATGCGGCGTTGACTTCGGCGATGGGGTCTTCTGCACCGCTGGCCCCTTTGCCGACAGCGGGCACCTGCATGGCCCGCATGCGCGCTGCGGCCATGTCCTTCAGGTCGGCACCCGCGCTGAAGTGCCCACCGGCGCCGCGCAGCAACACCACGCGCACCGCATCCGGCGTGCCCGCCGTAGCCTCCGCATCCCGCAACACCTGGCGCAGTTCCGCCACCATCTGCAGCGACATGGCATTGCGCGACGCCGGACGGTTTAAGCAAATATGCACGGTAGCCCTCGTAAAATCTACCTGTAGTGCTTCAAAATTCATAGCAATCGCCATTAGGATTTTCCGGGAAGGGTGCCTTCAAACTTGCAGATGATGCCCAGCATAATCTCGTCGGCGCCACCCCCAATCGAGATCAAACGGCCATCGCGGTAGGACTGTGCAATCGGGTTGTCAGCCGTGTAACCCATGCCGCCCCAGTACTGCAGGCAACTATCGGCCACCTCACGCGTCAGGCGCCCGGCCTTGAGCTTGGCCATGGACGCCAGCCGGGTCACATCCTTGCCGCCCACGTACTGCTCCACGGCGCGGTAGGTCAGCGCGCGCAGGGCCTCGACCTCAGTGCGCAGCTCCGCCAGGCGGAAGTGGACCACCTGGTTGTGCAAAATGGGCTTGCCAAAGGTCTGGCGTTGGCGCGTGTAGTCAATGGTCTGGTCGATCAGGCGGTCCAGCGAACGCAAGCTGCCGGCCGCGCCGTAAAGCCGCTCTTCCTGGAACTGCAGCATTTGCAACATAAAGCCCATGCCCTCCTGGCCGATCAGGTTCTTCTGCGGCACCCGCACGTTGTCGAAAAACAGCTGTGCCGTGTCGCTGCTGTGCATGCCAATCTTCTCGATCTTCTGGCGCGTGACACCCGGGCTGTTCAGCGGTACGACGATCAAGGACTTGTTCTTGTGCGCAGCGCCTTCCGACGTGTTGGCCAACAGGCAGCACCAGTCGGCCTGCATGCCGTTGGTGATCCACATCTTGGAGCCGTTGATGAGGTAGTCATCACCATCCTTGCGCGCCGTGGTCTTCAGCGCGGCCACATCCGAGCCGCCGCCGGCCTCGCTGACGCCCACACAGCCCACCATGTCGCCGGCAATGCTGGGCGCCAGAAACTCGTGGCGCAGTGCGTCGCTGCCAAAGCGGGCCAGCGCTGGCGTACACATGTCGGTCTGCACGCCAATGGCCATGGCACGCCGCCGGCATTGCATTCACCCAAAGCTTCAGCCATGACCATGGAGTAGCTGAAGTCCAGCCCCAGGCCGCCAAATTCCGTCGGGTACTTGATGCCCAGCAGGCCCAGGTCGCCCATCTTCTTGAACAGTTCGTGGGCAGGGAAGATGCCCGCCTTTTCCCATGCAGGCAGATGGGGGTTGATTTCTTTCGCAACAAATTTGCGGACCGTGTCGGCGATCTGCTCGTGCTCGGGGGTGAATTTCATGGTGTTCTTTTTGTAGTTGGGGTGGGGTTCACATCCGGGCTACGCCGAAGGTGTTGGGGTTCAACTTGCGCTGATCCGCCTCAGCCGCCAGCGCCAAACCCAGGCCCAAAAAGCGGCGCGTATCGCGCGGGTCGATGATGCCGTCGTCCCACAGGCGGGCTGTGCCAAACAACGCGGCAGATTCCTTGTCCAGCCGCAAACGCAGCCCGTCGGACATGGCGGCCAGCGCTTCCTCATTGGCCTCCATGCCGCTGCGCTCAATCTTGGCGCGGTTGACGATGTCCATGACCTTGGCCGCCTGTGCACCACCCATCACAGCCGTGCGCGCCGTGGGCCAGGCGAAGATAAAGCGTGGGTCGAACCCGCGGCCGCACATGCCGTAGTTGCCCGCGCCGTAGGAGCCACCGATCACAAAGGTGAACTTGGGTACCCGTGCATTGGCCACGGCCTGAATCATCTTGCTGCCGTGTTTGATGGCACCGCCCCGCTCTGCCGCCGAGCCCACCATATAGCCGGTAGTGTTCTGCAAAAAGACCAGCGGCGTGCCGGTCTGGTCACACAGCTGGATGAACTGCGCGGCCTTGGTTGAGCCCGTAGGTTGGATCGGTCCGTTATTGCCAAGGATGCCAACCAGGTGGCCTTGCACGCGGGCATGGCCACACATCATCTCGGGGGCGTATTCGGCTTTGAATTCCAGAAAGTCCGACCCATCCACCAGCCTTGCAATCACTTCGCGCACGTCATACGGCTCGCGCTCGTCGGCGGGCACGATGCCCATCAACTCCTGCTCGTCAAACAGGGGTTCTGTATAGGCGCCAGGGGCTGGCACGGCGTCCCACCGTAGCTTGTCCATCACCTCGCGCGCCATGCCGATGGCGTGGGCATCGTCCTCACACAAATACTCCCCCAAGCCGGTGACCTGGGCATGCGTTTCGGCGCCACCCAACTGGTCTTCCGTGCAGTCCTCGCCAATGGCGGCTTTCACCAAGGGCGGCCCAGCCAGAAAGATGTTGGAGCGGCCGCGCACCAGAATCACATAGTCCGACAGGCCCGGCAAATATGCACCGCCCGCCGTGCTGGAGCCATGCACTACCGCAATCTGCGGCAAGCCCATGGCCGACATGCGGGCCTGGTTGGCAAAGGTGCGGCCGCCCTCGATAAAAATCTCGCTCTGGTACATCAGGTTGGCGCCACCGCTCTCTACCAACGAGATCAGCGGCAGCTTGTTCTCTTGCGCGATCTGCTGCACGCGCAGGCCCTTCTTCAAACCCATGGGCGCCACGGTGCCGCCTTTAACCGCGCTGTCGTTCGCAGAAATGATGCAGCGCTTGCCCGCCACCACGCCGATGCCGACGATGGAGCCACCACCCATGACCGACTTCTTGCCGTCGTCGTCGTGCATGTTCAGCCCGGCCAGGCGGCTCAACTCCAAGAAGGGCGTGCCCCGGTCAAGCAAACGGGCGACCCGCTCACGCGGCAGCAACTGCTTGCGCTTCTCGAACTTGTCGCGTTTGGATTCAGACTCGGCAATGACCAGCCCCTCCAGGCGCTGGACTTCGGCCAGCAGAGCCTGCATGCGCTGGGCATTGGCGGCAAAGGCGGCGGATTTGGCTTGTATCTTGGAACGTATGGCGGGCATCAAGAAAAATCCTTGCGTTGGTGCATGGCATTAGAAGACATGGTGACGTTAACGTCAACACAATGCCCTATAGGTGTTTTCACTGATGTTTAGGGCATACTCGACCGCTAACATGCGGCACCACCCCCCAACAAGGAGCATCCATGAACCTCGAAGCCTGTACCCAAGCCATCCGCACCAAAGTAGGCGCCGACAGCGGCCTGGATGCCACCCTCAAGTTCGACTGCGGCGCCGATGGCGTGATCCGCATCGATGGTGCGTCCACCCCCAACACCGTGACCAACGACAACGTGGACAGCGACTGCACCGTGGGCATCACACTGGAGAACCTGAACGCCCTGCTCAGCGGCGATCTGGAACCCACCACCGGCTTCATGGCTGGCAAACTCAAAGTGTCTGGCGACATGGGCGTGGCCATGCGCTTGCAACGCGTGATCTGACCCCTATGGTTGCTGCAGCTGCCGCGCAGGCCTTTGTCGATTCGCACCGCGACGAAGCCACCACCGAACTCTTTGGCATAACCGAGTTGTGCCGCGAGTTCGGCATCACGCTGCGGGCGCTGCGCTTCTATGAAGACAAAGGGTTGCTGGCGCCCCGGCGCATCAACGGTGCGCGTGTCTACACCCGGCGCGACCGCGCCCGCCTGGCGCTGATCCTGCGCGCCAAGGCGATTGGCTCGCCGCTGTCCGAGATCAAGCGCTACCTGGACCTGTACGGTGACCAAGGCCAAGGTCGCGCGCAGCAGCTGAGCTTTGCCATTGAGCGCACAGACAACGAGATTGCCGAGCTGGAAAAGAAGCGTGCCCACATCGACGAAACGCTGGCCGAGTTGCGCGTCATCAACGCCAGCGCGCGCGCGCAGTTGCAAGCGCGCCAGCGCGCAGACGCCAATACTTGACTCGACAATCGTCGATTACCGTAGCTGGAAACGGGGCTATGATGTCTCGTGCCCTCCCTGCGCAAAGCCCTTCTTCACGCGACGTAAATGAACACCTGGTCCGCCATCGCTGCAGCCAGTATGCTCATAGCCGCCGCAATGAGCGGTCTGTACTGGCGGGAACGCCAACGCAGGCTTCTGCTGTCTCAGGAGATGGACGGGCTAAACAAACAACTGTCGATTAAATCCACCGGCGACGCCATGCCGGGGCTGCTGACGCGCGCGGTTTTTGATACTGCTCTGGCCAGGAAATCGCAAAAAGTCGACGGTGGCGGCGGGTCTTTTGGTGTTTTATACGTAGCCCTGGACAACTTTGTCTTACTCAACGACGCTTTTGGAAATGAGGCTGGAGACCGTCTATTGAAAGACGTGTCGCGGCGTTTGTCATTGAGCAATGGAGCGAAGACACAGGCTTGTCATATCGGCGTAGGGGAATTCGCTCTGATCGTCGAGGGCGGTCAGCACAGCGCTAGCGCCTCAGCGCAGCGTGTGTCCGACGCGCTGGCCGTGCCTTTTACCTATGAGGCGATACGCGCGCAACTCACCTGCTCAATAGGTATTGCCGTATACCCTGACCATGGAGCCATCAGCAAACTCCTGGGCAACGCGGCGCTGGCAATGCGCAGCGTCAAACTTAACGGCGGCAGCGATTTTTGCCTGTACGACCCCAAAATGGGTTTGGAAGTGCGTGAACAGGCCCTGCTGTTCAACGACCTGCGCAGCGCCCTGGACAAGGGCGAGTTCGAACTGTATTTCCAACCCAAGATAGACGCCATCAGCCTGCAGGTCACCGGAGCCGAGGCCTTGTTGCGCTGGCACCATCCTGAGCGGGGACTGGTCAGCCCGGTAGTGTTTATTCCCCTGGCCGAACAATATGGCTTGATTGGTCCGATCGGGCATTGGGTCATCGAAGAGGCCTGCCGCAAGGCAGCACGCTGGCGCGAACAGGGCTTGCGCATGCGGGTGGCCGTCAACATATCGGGCTACCAGATGCGCGAGGACGATTTGGTCAACCGCATAGAGGCCGCGCTGCAGCGCAATGGCATTCAACCCGAGCGCTTTACCTGCGAAATCACCGAGTCGGTCGCGATGGAAGACACCAAGGTCACGCAACTGACCTTTGAGAAGATGCGCGACGCCGGCTTTCACGTATCGATTGACGACTTTGGTACCGGTTATTCAAGCCTAGCGGCTTTGCGCAAGCTGCCCGCCCGCGAGCTCAAGATCGACCGCGCTTTTGTGTCGGATCTTGAAGAGAGCGAAGACGCACGGTCCATCGCCCAGTCCATCGTCAACCTGGCAACCGCGCTGAATTTGCGTGTGGTCGCTGAAGGTGTTGAAACCGCAGGACAGCGCGATTTGCTGGTCGCCATGGGTTGCAACGAACTGCAAGGTTTTCTGTTCTCCATGCCCATGCCGGCCTATGAATTGGAGCGTCTGGCCCTACATGAACACCAACCCGACGAAATGGAATTTCGAAAATCCCTGTTTTCAGAAACTTATCTGGGAAAATTGCGCTGACATCACCAAATAAATTGCCGATCCCGCGACGCAGTTCCCACCCCATAAGGCAGTGCCATGAGTTTCTTTGACCGTTTTAAAGTTCTGACCAAGAAAGAGCCCGGCACGCCGGCGCCAGATTTGTCAGGGTTGACGCCCGTACAAACGGCGATCGACCGGCGCAACCGCAAGCGCAAGAACGCACGCCAAGGCGCCACCGCCCTCATCATTGACGACTCGCCCACGGTGGTGGCTGCGCTGCGCAAGATACTGCGCTCTGCCGGTTACGTCACCCGCGACGCAGGCGATGCAGAACAAGGCTTGGCTATGTTGGCCGAGATCAAGCCAGACCTGATTTTTCTGGATATTGTTCTGCCTGGCATGAACGGCTTTGGCGCACTGCGCGTCATTCGCAAAGACCCGACTACCCAGCATATTCCCGTGATCATGATCAGCGGCAACGAACATGCGACCGAACAGTTTTACGCCAACAAGATCGGCGCTGACCTTTTCATGAAGAAGCCGTTCTCGCGGTATGAGGTATTTGCCCACCTTGAATCGCTGCTGGATGCCAACCGTGAACTGCGCCGCAAAGGCTACGTCGCAGAGCCTCTGTCTGCACCGATAAAGGATGTGCAAGAGGAGATGATCCACACAATGCCCATACCCCGGACTGCGGCATCATTGGCTACCCCATCGGCAAACGGCGTGCCGGTAGCAGGGGCAATGGCGCAGTGGCCAGAACTGGATGCCCGCAAGCAGCTCACCGCAATGGGTTTGCAATATTTTGACCACGGCCAGTTCTTATCCGCCATCCGCCGCAGTGATCAACTGGCCGTAGCGCTGTTCATCGCGGGATGTGGCGTGGACAAGGACACCAGCCTCGATGGTAAGACGGCCCTAACCGTTGCGCAAGAAATAGGCAAGCCCGAAATCATTCAACTACTGGGCTAAACCGGATGCGCACCAAACACCGCACTGGGGCCTGGACCCTATTCATCTCTGTAGCTTTTAGCCTGCTACACAGCGGCGCAGGGGCGCAAGAGAAGCCGTTATGGGAAATTGGCTTGGGCGTATCCGCCCTGCAACTGCCCGCCTACCGCGGCGCTTCAGAAACCAGAACGGATGTGCTCCCCATCCCCTACCTCGTTTACCGCGGAGACCATTTCAAGGCAGACAAGGACGGCGTGCGGGGGGTGTTGTTCGACTCAGACATGTTTGAAGTCAACCTCAGCCTTGCCGCATCACCGCCCGTAAACAGCCGTGACGTCAAGGTGCGCGATGGCATGCCGGACCTTAACTCAAGCCTGGAACTAGGCCCGTCCGTTGACATCAAATTGTGGCAATCCAGTGGCCATGATGCCAAGCTGAAACTGTTTTTACCCGTGCGCGCCGCCATGACGCTGGAGAGAGACGCCAAGTTCATTGGCTGGCAATTCACGCCCCGCCTCAACCTGGACGTTGCCAACCCGTTTGGCCACAAGGGCTGGACTTTGGCCGTGGTCGGTGGACCGGTATTTGGAAGCCGCGAGCAGCACGACTATTTTTACGGCGTGGCGCCGCAATACGCCACAGCATCACGGGCGGCGTACGACGCCAAAGCCGGTTACGCCGGCATGCAGGTTTTGTCGGCACTTTGGAAACGATTTCCATCGTTTTGGATGGGTGGTTTTTTGCGCTTCGACGACGTACGCGGTGCGGTGTTCGAGAACAGCCCACTGGTCACGCAAAAGAGCGGTGTCTCCGGAGGCGTTGCGATGACTTGGGTCCTCGGGCAGTCGAGCAAAATGGTGGCGGTGGACTAGCCAACCGCCTTACACTTTGTGAATGACTAAAACAGCAAATTTTGTTGAGGAAACACGCTTCGGAAATTGGTTCTTAAAGACCGCAGTATGGAAACGCAGCGTGCTGGTGCGCGCACTGAACGACCTGAAAGAAATGATCCCAACCGCTAGTCTGGTCGAGCGGCCCCGCGTCATCGATGTGGGTTGTGGATTTGGGCATTCCTTTGCCGAACTGGCACAACGGTTCCAACCCTCCACCATTGTGGGCCTGGATGCTGACCCGGGATTGAACGAACGCGCGGGCGACGAAGCGCGTGCATGCCACTGCGAAGTGCAACTCATAGAAGCCAACGCTGCACAAACAGGTCTGGCCGATGGGGAGTTTGATGTGGTTTTTTGCCACCAGACCTTCCACCACATCGTTGCGCAAGAAGCGGCCATGACAGAGTTCTACCGCATCCTCAAACCGGGTGGCATGCTGTTGTTTGCCGAGTCCACTAAATACTACATTCAAACACCGCAGATCCGCTTTCTTTTTCGCCACCCCATGGAAGTGCAACGGACTGCGGACGAATACATTACCATGGTGCGTGCGGTCGGCTTTGCTGTGCCCGACAGCAGAATATCGCTGCCCTATTTGTGGTGGAGCCGTCCGGATATTGGCTTCTTAGAATGGATGGGTCGGCGGGTGCCCACGGAGCGCAACGAAACGCTGGTGAACCTCGTCGCCATCAAGCCAAACTAGAAATCTCTTAAAAACAGCCGCGTCGCTTGTCGCCTGACGATAGGCCCAGCCGCACGGCGATGGGCGCGCTGAGGGCTACGCCGTCGCACACATACAGTTGCTTCTCGGCCCTTGCATGCGCAGCACGCGTAAGCGAAGGTGCATTTGCATAAAACGGCTGGTTCGCCAATGTGAGCCCGATTGCAGCACTCTCTTCCACCAAAATCTGCAAATACTCCGTCATATGTTCGGCGGTATAGGTATTGGTATCGTGGAACGCGACAATGACGGGCAAGACGCCGTCTACTGTGGGAAGCTGCCCCGCGCTGCGCGCCAGCTCGACGCGTTCCAGCCCCTTGCGCAAATGGGCTCTGCGCCGCAGACTTATATTCCAGCCATAGATTTTTCCGTCATTGGCGCTGATATCGGCCTGCAACATCTCCAGATGCGCGACGTCGTAGGCGGCAAGCGTAGCGTCGGTGTACACCCAGTCGGGTGGTCTGACGAAACCTACCGCGCCGGGGCATTCCTGCTCGATGGCCAGATTGCCTTGGCTTAACGACTCCGCCAACTCCTGTGGTGCAAGACTGGGATGCGTGATGTGGCCGCGCGGGGAGCCGGAATGTAAACCCAGCACATGCCCCGCAGCACAAGTCTGGCGTATCAGTTGCCGACCTGCATCGCTGCCCCCGTGTGCGCGGTGCACAGCCTGCACAAAAAATAGCGCTGAAACATTTGGCATCACAGGGTTATATGCAAGCTGCGTCAAAATTTTTGTGGTCGGTGAAGGTTGCCACAGGCTGGGGCCATCATCAAAGGTCAGCAGAAACCGCACCGGCGGCAAAGCTTGTGCGATAGCGCTCCACGTGCACACCAGAAGTGACAGGGTGACAAGCGCGCGTGCAGTTTCAAACATCCATCTAACCCTCAAGCCAATTAAATGTAACGATGCCATTGCGTGGGGCCAGCCACCCAATGCGCAGGCCATCGCGCGTGCAAGCGCGGTAACCCCTCTACCGCCAGCGACAGCATCACGTTCTGTTCGCCCAAAAAAGACAAAGTGCCCACATGGGCATCAACTTCTTCGGTCGGTTCAGTCTGTATGGCGCGCAACGCATCCATGTCAAAGGGCGAACCCAATTGTTTAAGCCGCGCCTCTTTGCAAGTCCACAACTTGTAAAACTGCTGCGTTAACGCATCACCCTGCAAGGCGCGCAGAGCGCTTTGTTCCGGCCCGCTGCACACCAGCGTTGCCATGTCGCCAACCGGGCGGGCCTGGTCGAAACGCTCAACGTCGATTCCGGCTGCATGGTCTGCAATACAACAGGCCAAAAAAGGACCACTGTGGGAAATAGACAGTTGCAGATCGTGTCCAACAACTATCGGTTTTGCATGGCCATCGGCACTGATGCACCAGTCGCTGGGCGAGCCACCTTGCGCTTCAGCCAACATATTCTTCGCCAGCCACCGACCCGCTAAAAATTGTTCACGCCGGTTGAGGGACGCAATAGCCTGCAGCCGTATCTTTTCAGCGTGGGTCAATGCGCGTTCAGAGGAACTTAACCTCCAGTCAGCCAACAACTGCTCGATTGTCTGGATTTCAAACCTTGGGTCCACCGCGCTTACCCGGGCAGATCAGCCGTTCCAGCGCTGGAAAATCAATGAGGTATTGATGCCACCAAACGCAAAGTTATTACTCATGACAACATCGGTTTGGAGCTCACGCCCTTCGCCGGTAATGTAGTCCAGCGGCGCACAACGCGGGTCAATCGAGTCCAGATTCAACGTGGGTGCAAACCAGCCACTGCGCATCATTTCTATGCTCATCCACGCTTCCAAGGCACCACAGGCACCCAGCGTGTGCCCCATATAACTCTTGAGCGACGAGATGGCAACACCAGCACCGAACACGCTGTGGGTGGCAATCGACTCGGCAACATCACCATGTTCCGTGGCAGTGCCATGGGCATTCACATACGCAATACGATCGGGCGTCAAACCGGCGTCTTCCAATGCAAGGTCCATAGCCTGCGCCATGGTCTTGGCATTGGGCTGGGTCACATGCAAGCCATCGCTATTCGTGCCAAAACCAACTACCTCCGCGTGGATTTTGGCGCCGCGCGCAACCGCATGGTCCAGCGCTTCAAGCACCAGGGTACAAGCACCTTCACCCAGCACCAGACCATCGCGGTTGGCATCAAACGGACGCGGCGTCAGGTTGGGCGTACCATTGTGTTTGACGCTGGTTGCAAACAAGGTGTCAAACACCGCCGCCTCGGTGGCGTCCAGCTCTTCCGCACCACCGGCAAGCATGGCGGTCTGTTTGCCGTTCTTGACCATCTCATACGCGTAGCCAATACCTTGGCTGCCCGATGTGCACGCGCTAGATGTCGGCACAATTCGTCCGGTCAGACCAAAAAACACACCAATGTTGACGGCCGCCGTGTGCGACATCATCTTGATATAGGTTGTAGCGTTGATCCCTTCGGTCGATTTGTTGATGATCATCCGTCCGAAGTCACCAATCGATTTTGGTGTGCCGGATGATGAGCCATACGCAATGCCAATCCGTCCACTTTTCAACACCGGATCGCCAAGGAGACCTGCATCTTCCAAGGCAATTTCGCTGGCCCGCACGGCCATCAACGCCACGCGGCCCATGCTGCGCGTGGATTTGCGGTTGTAGCGCTCGGGAGGCAATTCAAAGGGCTGCGCAGGCGCACCCACTTGCGTGTTGAGCCCCTCGTAGTCGGCCCATTCCTCTATCTTCTGAATGGCGTTCTGGCGCGATTTCAGGCGCGCATGAACCGATGCCCAGTCATGCCCCAAAGGGCTCAATGCACCGAAGCCGGTTACTACTACGCGTGTCATCCGACCATTCCCCCGTTGACTGAAATCACCTGCCGCGTGATGTACGCGGCATCCTCACCCATTAAAAAACTCACCACGGCTGCCACCTCTTCAGGGCGACCCATACGTTTGGCGGGAATCAGTTTCAGTGCTTCTTCCAGCACTTGTTTTTCCACCATGTCGGTATCGATTAATCCAGGGGCCACACAATTCACCGTGATGCCCCGGCTGGCCAGCTCTACCGCAAGCGCCTTGGTCGCGCCAATGATGCCGGCTTTGGCTGCGCTGTAGTTGACCTGTCCCCGATTGCCCATGATGCCCGACACCGAAGAAACGGTGACAATGCGGCCCGGCTTGCGCCTGCGCACCAATGGCATCGTCAAAGGATTGAGTACGTTGTAAAAGCTGTCCAGATTGGTATGCACCACAGCGTCCCAGTCTTCAGGGGGCATGGCCGGGAATGCGTTGTCACGGGCAATGCCGGCATTGCAGACCACGCCGTAATAACAACCATTAGTTTCTACATCCTCCAATAACAGCCGTGCAGCAGTTTGTCGATCGGCCACATCAAACTGCAGTACGCGAACCGAACGCCCGAGCGCGCGAATTTGCTCCGCCACTTGCTGCGCCTCTTGTATGCCACTGCGGCAATGCAGGATGATGTCGTACCCATCCCGCGCCAGTCGCAAGGCAATGGCACGGCCAATCCCGCGGCTGGAGCCGGTCACTAAAACGGTGTGCTCACTCACTGGTTTGTCCCATCAAAAAAAAATCATCGGCGCTGGTCGGCTCAAAAACAGTCAATGTTGCATGGGCGACGGTTTTCCCGGCTATTGCAATTCGGCAATCGAACTGTCCTATTCCGTTGTCGGCCCGGAACCGGCGTTGCACCCCAACCTGCAGATTGTCCCCCAGCGCGAATCGGGGGCGCGAGCATTCGTAACGACGGCTACCCAGTAAAAAACCTATCTTGGGTGTGTCACCCCGCAATCTCGCTCGCCAGCCGGCCCACGCGGCTACCGCTTGGGCCATGTACTCAATGCCGACCCATGCATCTACGCCACCGTCGGCAAAGAACAAATCCTCTTCCTTGATAGTGACTTGGCAGTCCAAGCTTTCCGCGTCACCAACAATGGCACTATCCAGCAAACACATCTTGCCCGCATGGGGCACGATGTCCACTATCTGATACGCCACAGGTAGACGTATGGTGTTGGTTTCCATATTTCGTTTTTGTCCGTCACGCCTGCGCCAGCACCAAGCTGGCATTGCTGCCACCAAATGCAAACGAATTGCTGAGAAGGTGTCGCGGTGCGCGCCCCAGGCTTTGCCCACTCTCCACAATTCGGAGTGGCGGTAATTCGGAATCGACCGCTCCATCCCACCAGTGCGGTGGCAGGTAGCCGCGTGGGTTATCTCGCAAGGTAAGCCAACAGAGCGCGGCTTCCAGGGCGCCTGCACCACCAAGCGTGTGCCCTGTCAAAGGTTTGGTAGAACTGACGGCAATGCCATCCGAAAACAACTCATGCACTGCAATGCACTCCGCCGAATCGTTTTGCCGCGTGGCGGTGCCGTGCAAGTTGATGTAGTCAATGTCTGCCGGTTTCAGATTGGCACGCAGCAAGGCGGCGCGCATGGCAGCCAATGCGCCGGTGCCGCGTGGTGCGGGTGCGGAGATATGGTGCGCATCCGACGATTCACCCCAACCCGCCAACCGAATATCACCGGCTTCTCGTGTCATCAAGAACAGAGCACCACCCTCACCAATATTGATACCGCCACGGTTGCGGCTGAGCGGGTTGCAGCGTTCCGCGCTCACCGCCTCCAGCGCAGAAAAACCGGCTACGGTGAAATGGCACAACGCGTCCATACCACCTGCGATCACAGCATCTGCCATGTTGGCATTCAACAGCCGCGCGGCACTGGCCAATGCCTTGGCACTGGACGAACACGCCGTGGAGACCCCGACCACCGGACCGCTAAGACCCAGCACGGCATTAAGCGCCATCGCAGGGGACCCCATTTCCTGTTGGCTGAAATGGAACACCGGGGGCAGCATCTGCGTGGTCTGGTACTGCTTTATGGCCACCTGCGCTTCACCGATACCCGCTGTGCTGGTACCAACGACTATGGCCACACGGTGCGCGCCATAGCGGGCAATTGCCGCATCCACGGTGTCACGTATTTGCTGTAGAGCAGTTAACAATAGCGCATTGTTCCGGCTTCGCAAGCTCAGAGGCAACACGGCAACATCTACTAATGGCTCAGTCACCGCACCCAAAAATAATTCTGTACCCGAGATTACCGAGGTATTGGCTTGCACGCCACCAGGCTTGTCGGCAAACAGCCCCGACCGCACACTGGCTTTGTCCGCACCCAGAGCGCAAACCACACCCATGTCGTTCAAATAGATGGACTGCACCATGCCAGTCAACTCCCCGATGGCTGTTTGGCGGATTCGATGGTCAGGGTGTAGCCTTCCAAACGGTTCTCCAGTTTGCTGCGCCCATTCCACCGTGAGGCTGAGTCGTAATGAATCAATAAAACCGGCACCGCATCGTGGCTCAGAATCCGCTCGCCACCGCTCTCCTCCAGTACCCAACCGGGCGGCAAAACAGTGCGAAGGGCTTGCAGCGGGGCATACATCCACTGCACGTCGCGCAGCACATATGCTGCATCTACCTCGGCCGGTAGCAAGGGGTGGCGTTCACTGACCAGGTTGGTGCCATCCCAGCTCAGCGTCAGCACCCTCTGCCCAAGCGCAAATGCGGCCATGCGCAGACTCTGTGCATCTATCTCCAGCAAGGTATCGAGACTGCGGGTCGCCACCGGTCGCCCTGCAGGTGCACGTTCAACCGTTAAACGCTGTTCCAGGCTAACAACCGCGTCCATGGCGTCTGGGGCAAGTCGTGGCTGGGGCAACTGCACATGTTGCGGCGACACAGCCGGCACCGCACAGGCGCCAAGCATCAACATCGCGACGAGAACAATCAAGCAGCGCACACTTGCTCCAAAGTCCTAAGCCGGGCGGGCTGCGCAACATAGGGGTTTTGCGTATCCCATGCATAACCCGCCAGAATGGCGGTGATCATTTTGCGCACCTCCGGCGACTGATGGGGGTAAAAAATGACGTCCTGAAAACCACCGGAGTACCAGCTCTCCACAAAGGAGCGAAATGCATCTACACCCGCTTTCAACGGATCTGCATAGTCGGCCTGCCAATCCACGGTTTCACCTTGGAATACACGTCCGATCGCCTGCGCGGCAAGGCTTGCCGACTTCACCGCAATCGTCACGCCACTGGAAAAAACCGGGTCCAGAAACTCACCCGCATTTCCCAACAGGGCATAACCTTTGCCATGCAGGGATTTCACGTTGGCAGCATAGCCAACCAACTTGCGCGCCGGTGTATCCCACACGGCGGCTCCCAACATGGTCGAGAGCGTCGGAGTCTGCGCCACGATGGCTTGCAAGCGCTCAGTTTCAGTCCCTTCAAATTGTTCAAGAAACTCGGTGGCAGCGACCACACCCACAGAGCAACGGCCGTTGGAAAAGGGAATAGTCCAGTACCACACGCCCACATGTTCGGGGTGCACGCTGATCAGTATCTTGTTCCTGTCGAAGGTTCCGAGCGGAATGTTGTCTTCAATGTGGGTGAAATACGCGCCCCGCACCGGGAATGTTGACGGAGTTTCCAGATCCAGTAGACGCGGTAAGACCCGGCCGAACCCACTGGCGTCCAACAAAAACCGGGCGCTGACTTGGTAGGTCTCTTTGTCCGCCGATACAACCCGCACAATCGGCCGGTCACGCGCGACATCTACCGCCACCACCCGGTGCTGGTATCGAACTTCGGCACCCGCCTTCTCGGCAGCTTTGATCAGTACATGGTCAAAATCCGCGCGCTGCACTTGATAGGTCGTACCCCAGCCTTCAGAGAATTTGTCCCTGAAGTCGAACGCCGTGTGCTTGTCACCACGTACAAAAGCCGCGCCGTTTTTGTACTGGAATCCTGCCTCGACCACGTCTTGCAAAAAGCCGGCAGCTTCGATGTATTCCATGCTCTGCGGCAACAGACTTTCGCCAATGGAGAAACGAGGGAATTGTTCCTTTTCGATGACTAAAACCCGTAAGCCTTGTTGCAACAATAGCCCCGCAGCCACAGACCCTGATGGGCCTGCGCCAATGATGAGGACATCAACTTCTTCCGTCTGCATGGATCGATTCACTTTCAGGTTTTTCTTTCACCACAGAAGGCAGAAACACAGGCGTCATCGCCCAGCTTAACCCTATGCCAAACAACATGGTCAGACCAAATGCACGCAACGCTGGTGTTGCAGACAGGGCCAGGAGCCCAAAGGCGAGCAGTGTACTGGCGGCCGCCAAAGTCACCGACAGGAACGGCCTGAAGACATCCCGCCCCGGCTGCTCCAGCAAAAAGATGCCGTAGTCCACACCCATGCCCAGAATCAACAACAGCGCCAACACATTGAACAACTGCAAGGGCTGCCCCAATAGCGCCAGCAAGGCCAGGGTCAAACCGCTGGCCAGTGTGGTGGGCAGCAACGCGCGCCATGCACGGCGACCAAAGCGCCAGCTCAGCGCAAAAAACACCAACAAATAACTGACAGCGATGACACCTGCCATGCGGTATCGGTAGCGTGCCATGACACTGGATACCTCGCCCACCGTATCCACCCACCGCACGCCTTCTACAGTAGACGCCAAGCCCTGCGCCCGCGCGCGCTTGTCCGCCGAATCCACCCCACGCAGCATAACAACGCTGGCGTAACCACCCGCAAAGGGCCCCAGCCACTGCATCCGAAAGGGCTCCGATACGGGGGACCGCAACCAGGCCTCCAGCTGCAGGGGCTTCATAACAACGGGCGCAGCGGGTGGCGGCGCAGGCTCGCCCATCTGGGCGAGTGCCAACGCTATCACACCCGATGCGCCGTTGACCACGCGCTGGACAGCGGCAGCATCAGACATTTGTTGGCTGGCTGACGGCACCCAGTCCGAGAGCGCCTGGTATCCGGACAGGCCACCTGCGGATCGCAGACCGTCCAGCCGCAGCTTTAGCGCTTCTTCACGCTTGAGCACCTCATCCGGCGTCGTGCCTTGCACCAGATAGAACTGCCCCGGATTGGGTGGCTCCAGCAATTTGCCAACCCGTATTTGCTGTTCTATCAATTCGGGGGGCGAGTTCTGCAGCAGACGGATATCGTCGTTGACTTGCACGCGGGCCGCACCCAATGCCAATATTGAGATAACAACCACTGCGAACAAGACGGTGAAACGGTTGCGGCCGAACGCTGGCCACAAAGCCCTGCGACTACCAATCCACTGCGCGAAACGGGTGACGTCCATCTCGCCGCGGTCCAGATACGGAAACCACCACAAAACCGTTACAAACGCCGCAAGCAAACCTACCGCCGAGAACACGGCAATCTGGCGCAAGCCGGGGAAAGGCGTTAGCGCCAGAAGCGCATACCCAATCGCCGTGGTCAGCATGGCCAGCCACATTACGGGCGCCTGTTCCCGCACCATGGCCCAGCGTTCTGACGGGTCGCGGCCCAGCCGGTTACTGAAATAGTTGGTGCCGTAATTTTCAGCAACTCCCACTAAGCTAGCTCCAAACACCAGCGTGATCAAGTGCACACGCGGGAACAACAGTGCGCAGACCGATATCGCAGCCAGAACGCCGATGGCAATGGACAGCGTGACCAGCACGCGCGGTCGGATCGCGCTGAACGCAAACAACGTGAGCAGCACAATGCCCACGAGCGAACCCGCGCCAATCGTATGCATTTCATGCTGCCCTTGGGCCGCCGCCGCCGCGGCATACAAAGGTACGCCGATGGCAAGCACCTGCACCGCAGCAGCTGCGGCGATGGCGTCTGACCTCGCCTGCGCCAGCAATGGCACGAGCGCTTGTTGCGCCTCCACCGAAAAGGCAGAGCCCTTTTGCTCCAACATCAGCAGGGCGTATTGATTCTCGCCGTCGGACAGCGACAGGCGCCCATCCGTCACGCGAACCCGGCTCTCACCCGCCCGGCTGGTCAACCAGCCGCCAAACAGATTCAAGGGATCGTCACGCCACTCACCAACCCGCGGCATGTCTATGGGCCGGTACAAGGCTGCCACGGCGCCACCTGCCAACTGGGCCGGTGTCTGGTTGGCCAGCAGTTGACGCTGCTGCGTCGTAAGCAACTGGCCGCGCCAGGGCTGGAAAAAATCCACCAGTTGCGCGGCCATGGTCTCATCCACGCGGTAGCGCATGCTGACCTGTGCCGCAGCGGTTGTCAGCGTTTTTTCGTAAGCATCTGCGGCCCGGCGTGCCGCAGCCCAGTCTGCGCCCCCGATCAAAACAACAATGCGCCGGGACGCAGCATCGGCCAGCGCGCGCGTCACATTGCGGGCGGTTGCATCACGTTCATCCTGGGGCAGCATGGCGAGCACGTCCGTGTCCAATTGGAGCCGCCCGCCCGTCCACAACCACAGGTTGTGTCCCACGATGGCGACCACCAGCACCAGCCAGACACCGGCCAGCCAGCGCGATGATCCAGCGAAACTTTTGGGTTCAGTCAAACCAGTGGGCCTCTTCTGCAGTCAGTTTGGCGGGATCTGGGCGTTGCCCATGAAAACTTATGGTGGTTTTGTCGCCATTGGCCTCGTCCATCACGATGCGCCGCACGTACGAATCACCACCCAGCTCAACCCGCGCCAATATCTTGGCAAACGCGGCTTGCTTCGGCACCAGGACCAGGGACCAGGACTTGACATCCACCGTGCCACTCAACGTGAACTGCTCGCCCAACGCCGCCACATCCCCATTGAGCAGAGAAAACATCAGGCGGTTGATGACGCTTACCGTGGGCTCGGTGCTGGCCGACAGGCGGAAGGCAACATCCCGCCCCTGTGTGGCGACTATTTCGTTCGGCGTGAGTTTCAGTACACCGGCAAACGGCTCCCGCGTGCGCCAGACCACACCCCGTTCGCGCGCCACCAAAAAATCGCCCTTGGATAACAACTGTTTCTTGAAACCCCGCACTTGTTTGGCTTGCTCGAATTCGCCACGCAAGACATTGGGCTGGGCCAGGTGCGACCGCACGTCAGCCGCCAAATCGGCCGCATAAGTCGCGCAAGACACCACCAGGACCATAACCAGCATGACAACTTTTTTCATGTGCGCTCCACACCCAGCTTGCGCCATAACACATCCGGGCACAGGTACAGCATTTCGCGGCTTTGCATATCCACCGCCACCTGGATGGTGTAGGCCTTGTTGATTTTTTTACTGGTCAATACATCGGTGATCAGGTACTCAATCTTGAGCCTGTTTTCCCACTCCACAATCTCGGCACGGATGCGGATACGTTGGCCAAATCCCGTTGTCTTGACATATTTCAGGCGCATATCCACGATAGGCCAGGCATAGCCGGAATCGCGCATCTGGGCATAGTCATAGTCAAACTTGGCCAACAGCGCACAGCGCGCCAGTTCCAGGTATTTAACGTAGTTGCCATGCCAAACGATATCCATGGGGTCGAGGTCATGGAAGGCAGGCGACAGCTCAATTTCTGCGCTGAGATCAGGCTGCATACAAGCTCCAGGCTTCGCTGCGAATCGCACCCAACAGGGCACGCAGATCGTGGTCCAGCGCCCGGTCTTCCGTGACCAGCACGATGCGTTCTGCAAGATCCGACTGCATGGAGGCGAGCGCGTCTGGCAATATAGTGCTGGCGTGGTCACGCTGGCGCAGAGACACGGCCTGGCGGGCTGCAATCAGCATCGCAGCAACCACCTGTTCGGTCAGTTCCAGCACACGCAGGCAATCCCGCGCTGCGATGGTGCCCATGCTCACCTTGTCCTGGTTGTGGCACTCGGTTGAGCGGCTGAAAACAGATGCGGGCATGGTCAGCTTCAGCGCCTCTGCGGTCCAGGCCGAAACGCTGATTTGCAAGGCCTTAAGGCCATGGTTGATCGCCGCCCGTTCACCCGTTGCGGCCGACAGATTGCTGGGCAAGCCGTGGTTGAAGCGCGTATCAACCAACAAGGCCAGTTGGCGGTCCAGCAGGTCGGCTACATTCGCCACGGCATTCTTCAGCCCATCCATTGCAAAGGCAATATGCCCACCGTAGAAATGGCCGCCGTGTAGCACGCGCTCGTTCTCCGCATCCACGATAGGGTTGTCGTTGGCACTGTTGAGTTCATTTTCAATCTGCGCGCGAAAGAACGGCAGCGCGTCTTCCAACACACCAATAACGTGGGGCGCACAGCGCAGTGAATACCGGTCTTGCAAACGCTGCTCATTGCGGCTGGGTTGTGCGCATGCCAGATCGGCACGTATACGTGCGGCGGCCAGTTGCTGGCCCACATGGGGTTTGACCGAAAACAGCACTTCGTCAAAATGGTTGGCATTGCCGGCACTGGCCAGCACATTCAAAGCTGTGAGCCGTGTCGCCAGCTTGCTGACATAACTGGCGCGCTGCCATGCAAGGCAAGCCAGCGCTGTCATCACCGCCGTGCCATTCATGATGGCCAAACCCTCCTTGGGACGCAGACGCAACGGTGCAATGTTCAGCTCAGCCAATACGCCGCCGGCGGGGCGCACTTCGCCTTTGAACAGAACATCGCGCTCACCACACAAGGCCGCGGCTACATACGACAATGGTGTCAGATCCCCGCTGGCACCCACGGAGCCCTCCGCCGGGATCAACGGAAGAATGTCGTGGCGCAGCAGCGTTTCGATCTGCTCCAGCAGGCCAACGCTCACACCCGACATGCCACGCGCCAGTGACGCCAGGCGCGCTACCAGCACCGCACGGGTCTCTTCCGGTGACAAAACCCGACCCAGGCCGCAGCCGTGGTAAGCATAGAGGTGGTGCGGCAACTCGCTCACCAGCGACGGTGGAATGCTGACGGTGCACGAATCGCCATAACCGGTCGTTACACCGTAAATGACACCGTCTTCGGCAAGCAAGCGGTCCAAAAAGTCGGCGCCACGCGCGATCCTGGCACGGAATTCGGGCTGTGGTGACAGGCAGGCTACGCGCTGCTGGTGCGCCAAGGCAACCACATCTTCAATGCTGAGGCGACTGCCATCAAACACGATGGTTTCAGGTTGGGATGTTGGCATGGGGTTCGGTCGCTGTTTGGTCCCAAAAGGGAAAGAAATTAAACCAGTCGTAGGGTGAACGCACCAACGCTTCGGTCAGCGTATCCACATAACGCTGGGCGTAAACCGCCATGGCGGCATCTCGCGCGCGTCGGGGCAATACCACGCGGTCTGCAAGTGGCTTGAATTGCAGGCGGTAACCCTCGCCCTCGTGGATACAGGCCAGCACATAGACCGGGCATTGCAGCAAACTGGCCAGAATGTAGGGGCCAACGGGAAGTGGCGCGGAATGGCCCAGAAAGGTGGCCCTAACCGTTTTGCTTGCAAACACCGGCACGCGGTCGCCCGCGATGGCTATGAATTCGCCAGCGGCCACTTTTTCCGCAAGCAACACTGCGGTTGCAGGGCTGACTTCCGTCACCTCAATCAGTTTGACGTCGTGGTTGGGGTTGAGCCGTTTCAGTATGCGATTGAATTTCTCCGCATGCCGCGTGTGGACCAGCACATTGAGGCGCAGCAAGCCCCGCTTCTCTTCCATGATGCGGCACAGCTCCAGGCAACCCATATGTGCCGTGACGATCAGCCCTCCCTGCCCTTTTTGCACGTGTTCGTAGATGGCTTCACGCCCCGTGCTTTTGACATTTTCCGGCGGGTAGCGGCCCGACGCCGCCACCAATTTGTCCAGCATGGTTTCCGCAAACAGGGCCAGGTGGCGAATACCATCCCGCCAATCGGGGGCTCGGCCCAATGCCCCGGTTTGGGCCTGCAGGCGTTCAAAGTATTGGTGCGATGACTGGCGCACCAGCGGATGCGTCCACCAGTGCAGGGCCACCACGGGATAGATGCAGAGCCTGAAGGGCCAACGCCCCACCAACCGGTGCACCCAGAAGAGCAGCCAAATGCCCAGGACAAAGGTGCTCTCGCCGATATCGGCCCAATGGGGCGCTTTGGCCTTGGTACTCATGCCCGCACCTTGCGCCAGAGTAAGGCAGGCAAACGCCACAACATGCCGAAAAACAGCTTGGCATGCATGCGCGAAATCAGCACGTTGTCCAACAAAACACGGAAGTGCGACACCCCATCGCTCGGGTAGCTGACCCGCGTAGGCTGGTTAACGATGCCCATGCCACGCCAGTACAGCCTGACCAAAATCTCGACGTCGAAGTCCATGCGCCTGCCAATGGCGACGGAGTCGATCAGCGCAACAGTCTGTGCCAACGGGTAGACGCGAAAACCGCACATGGAGTCTTTGATGGCGAACGAGAGGGTATTGATCCATACCCAAACATGGGTGGCATATCGACCATACAAACGGCCTTTTGGCACACTGGCATCGTAAATAGGGCATCCGCAAATAATGCTGTCCGCACGGCTTTGGGAAGCTGCCAAGAAGGCCGGGATGTCTTGCACATCGTGCTGTCCGTCCGCGTCGATCTGCAAGGCGTGGCTGAAACCCAGCTGCAATGCCTTGCGCAGCCCGGCCATCATCGCGCCTCCCTTGCCCTGGTTCACCGCCAGCTTGACCAAGGTGACGGTCAGCGAATTTGCCACCGCCAGGTCGGCTAAAACCTGCGCGCAACCCGTCTCGCTGCCATCGTCCACCAGTATGCAATGCAGGTCAAACGCCAGAACGGCCTGGGCCACAGCACCAATGGCTTCACCGTGGTTGTAGACGGGAATAACCGCGCAAACGCTCATGCAGCGGCTCCAAAGATAAAGCGACCACTGGCGTGTGAACCGGCAACTGACGTCAACGCGAAACTCAAACGCCCCCGCTCCGCATCGACCGCCAATGCCATGTCGATCACCATGCCGGGCTTGATGATTTGCTGGAACTTGACCACCTCCAACCGCTGGAACGTAGGGGGCAGCACAAAAAACTCTCGCGCAAAAAGAGCCACCCAGTCCAACTGGGCAACCCCGGGAAGAACGGGTGCGCCCGGGAAATGGCCATCAAAATAAGGTGATTCGGGCGCAATCTGGATCTGCAAGGAGACCGTATTGGCGGAGCGTGTCAACACCCGCATCGCTGGGCGGCGGGGATCGAATAAGGACAATAGGGCAGCCTCAGTGGTTTTGCCCTGCGCATTCATGGGCAGGAACGACGCGTAACGCCAACGCCGCGGTAGTGCGCTGGGCTCAACCACAACTTTCAGCGCAGCGCGAAGCCTTGTGTTAAGTGCGGGTTTGCCTTCATCCTCCAGCACGCGCCATCCTTCGTCGCCTGGCACACCCGCAACGATGAGTTGTGCACGGCGCGCCAATTGCACCAGCACACGCACATCGGTCAGCAAGCCGGTTGCAAGCAAGGCCTGTTCGACCGCCTGCAAGGACACCCGCTTTTCCTCGATCTTCACAATACGGTCCGATCGCCCCAGCAAATCAAAACCAGGGCCGTTGCTGCGTACACGGTCCGACATGGCTTGCCAGCCCTCGGAATCGGTGTGTTTGGACCGCACGTGCAAGGCGTCGTCTTCGACCTGAATGGCCACGCCAGGCAAAGGCTGCCAGGTGAGCGTGCCCGCGGGTTGCCGTTGGCGCCAGGCCACGCCGCCAGTCTCCGAGCTGCCATAGACCTCAACGGGCGTTTGCCCCAGCAGCTCCAGGCAAACCGGCAGCGCTTCGTCCGGCAGAGGGCCGCCGGAAGAAAAGACAGCACGCAAATTTGTGCGTACTGCCGCCCAGGCCAGTGCATGCGGAAGCCGCTTCAAATGCGCCGGGCTTGCGATCAACACGTAAGCGCCGTCTTTGCCAAGCTCCGCCGCAATGTCTTCCGCAAACGCCAACCGTTGGGCCACAAACGAGCGCCCGCTGGCCAAGGGGAGCAGCACGGCAAACAGCAGGCCATAAATGTGTTGGTGCGATACGGTTGTGCAAACCTGGGCGTCGTCACCCAAACGGGCATCGAAGCATTGCGCCAGAGCAGCTACTTCGTCGAACAATTGCGAAAGCCGCTTGACGATGGCTATTGGGGCTCCACTGGACCCAGAGGTGTACACCACCAAGTGGCGCGCCTTGGGGTCCAGAGCCTGCCACCGGGGCAGTGCCCCCCCCTCTATCGGGCTGATGCAAGCAACACCCGGCACATCACCCGCAAAGCCATCGACCACAGCCCCCAGACTCGCCACATTGGCAGCAGCAACATCGGCCAGCAAATACACCGTCTTTTCAGCTTGCCACGCACCAAACAAAGCCGTTGCAAAGGTGTAGCCGTCCCGGAAGAACAAGCCAAAACGGGTCCCAGCATGGGCTGAGAAAGCGCCATGCCACGCCGCAGTGTCCCGCTCAAACGTGGCAAAGTCCAAGCAGCTTGCGCCACGGGTTGCAACACCATACGGCCCCGCACGCCCTGTGCACAGCAGATCTGCCAGGTACACCAATTCAGCCATGGTGCAGTCTGGCCCTCATGCGTTTGCGCAGCAACCATTCACCGGCAAAAAGTACACCCATCAACAGGTAACTGATCATTCCGTTATAGAGCGCCCAACCGGCATCCGTTGCCCAAAACACGGTCGCCAACGAAATACTTCCGTTGACGACGAAGAACCCGCACCACACCTGCGTGACGCGCCGGGTATAGGCAATACCGGTGGGCGGCAGGTTTGGCTCGTGCAGGCGCGCCAAACGCTCGATCACGCTGGGCGGGTACACCAGGCTGATGGAAAATACACACAGCATGACCACGTTGACCAGCATCGGATACAGCTTGAGCGGCATGACCTGGTTGCCCCAAAAACTTGCGACCGCCAACACCATGGCGCCCAATGCCGCTACCAACCACACACGCTCCCGCGCAAACGCGGCGCGCAGCAAAGCCATGCCGACCAATAACAACGCCAACCAGCGCGGCTCCACGTGCGCATCCAGCCCAAAGTACACCACCAGCGGGTAGGCCAATGTCAGCAAGGTGAGCGCGAAAGTCCGCATCAGGGCACGCGGTCAGTGTGCGGGCGCGTCGCCCAGCAAGCCATGCACCGCGTCGACCACGTCTTGCAAGGTGCGCACAGACTTGAATGCGTCGGGCTGCAGGCGTTTGCCCACCAGAGGTTTGAGTTTCACAATGAGATCCACCGCATCAATGCTGTCGATATCAAGGTCCTCATTCAAACGGGACTCGGGCTTGATCAGCGCCGTGTCTATATCAAACGTGTCATGCAGGATGGCGGCCAAATGGTTGAATAATTCTTGCTTGGTCATGGTGAGGGCATTGATGGCAGGTGGCGAAACTTTCGCAATGTCCGTTGGACTTTTCTTGCTCTCTCTTTTTTCTACTTTTTGCGAGACGCGCTGACAAAGGCGGCCAGTGAACGAACGTTTGCAAAATGGGCTCGCGTCTCCTGGGCATCGCCCGCCATCGTCACGCCGTAGCGCTTTTGCAAAGCGAGCCCCAACTCCAGCGCGTCAATCGAATCCAGGCCAAGGCCATCGACAAACAATGCTGCGTCGGGGTCAATGTCTTCAGGTCGTATGTCTTCCAGGCTCAGGGTCTCAATGACCAACGCGGTGATCTCTTGTTCAAGTGCCTGCATGTGTCGAGGTCTCCGTAGAAAAGTATTGGTGAAGGTGTTCTGTTAAACGGCGCGCAGCAATGGCCAGCTCGCCACCGGCCTGCGCGATAAAGGGTGCAACGGGTATTGCATCGTGCACCGTGATCGTGAAAACCATGCGCCGCTGGGGTACCTTCCACCACGGCAACCCCTTGGTCAGGCTCAGCGGTACACAGCGGATGGTTACAGGTGTGATGTCGCACATGCCCCGCACAGCGATATTGGCCGCGCCACGCTGCAAATGCATGAGGCCGCTGACGGGTGTGCGCGTGCCTTCCGGAAAAATGACCAGGCTGTTTCCTGCCTTGACGGAGGCAATGCAGTCCTGCACCAAATCAGCCCCCACATCGTTGCAGATATAGTTGGTCGCCCGCACAGGCCCACGGGTAAACGGGTTGCGCGCCAGAGCAGATTTGACAACACAATCCGCATTGGGGAGTAGCGAGATCAGGAACACCACGTCAATCAGCGTGGGGTGGTTGGCCAGCACCAGCTGCCCCCTGCCACCCAACTTCTCCAAGCCTTCGATGTGGTAACGCAGGATGCCCAAGAAGCGCATCAAACCGATGAAGGCACGAAAGGCGTGGTGTATGGTCAGCCGCGCAAGCATCACACGCTGCGCATGGTCCCGCACGAACACCTGCAGCAACGGAAAAATGATGACGCGCAGCGCCACACCACCCAGGCCGAATATTGTGAAGGCAATGGCTGTGGCGAGCACGCGCCAACCGCGGTCCATCCAGCTAAGCATGGTTGACCCATTCCCAGCGGCGGGCGCCCACTGTGTGTACGTAGCGGCTTGTGGAGCCGGACACCAGCAGGTCCAAGACCGCTAGATCCGTAGTCAAGCCCCCGGCCGTCGTTGCAGGCACTTCTTCGGCAGCGGGACCCGACTGCAGGCTGTAACCCCCGCTATCCACCGGTCGGATGCGAAAGGCCATGGCGCGGGCAAATTCCACGCCCTCCTCAAATACATCGTAAGGCGGCGGCAGTGGTTCGTCGTAATACACGACCAAAACCGCGGGCTCGCCGTCGGCCAATTGACCCAGGGCTTCTGTAAACGCAGCTTCTACCGTTTCTTCTCCGGCGGCAATGGCGGTGTAGGTTCCGGTGTAGGCGGTGGCGATGGAATACAACGCACCTATCGCGTTGTGCACCGAGGTACTGAAAGCGGCCGGCGAAGGCGCCTCACCATCGGCCAATTGGCACAGCATTCGCAGGCAGCGGCCAATGTCGCCACGGCGGGAGGCGAAAACTATCGGACACGGTGCGCTGTCGCCCTGCGCCCAGTATGCAGCTTGCAATGCCACCCGCCCCAGACGGTCCACGCGGCGGCGGATCATGGCGGGCATTTCTACTAACGGAGGGTCGTGCGTGTAGGAAAGGGGGCTTGGTTGACGCAACCAAGCTTGCCATGCAGTGTGGTCATTCAGGCCAGGCGCCCAAGCGGCCCAGCGTTCAACGGAAAACCTAACTGTCATAGTTCGCGCAAATTTTGGAAAATAGTGTCAGCGCGAAGGAAATTGCGGCCAGATCAGGAACTGGTCAAATAAAAACCGTCCCGCTGGGCGCCATCAGCACTCCCCAGAGTGAAGAGCATTCTAACAAACCGACCATCCCGCAACCGGTACGCTACCGAGCCGATGCAGTCCAGAATAGAGAAAGCCTGCAACTCCGATAAGCGGAAGCAGGCTTTGCGCATTAACTGCATTTGAAATGGTAGGGCGTGAGTGACTTGAACACTCGACCAAAGGATTATGAGTCCTCTGCTCTAACCAACTGAGCTAACGCCCCGAACCAGCGACCGATTGTAGTGGGGCAAACGGGCGCTCCGGCGCGCAGCGTGGGTCGAATGCTA
>NZ_JANXUQ010000040.1 GCF_025356155.1 Rhodoferax sp.
CCTGCACCAGCCGCTGCAAGGTCTCCATTTGCGGCGTGATGCTGCCAAAGAAGCGCACCGAGCCGTCCACCACCACCAGCACCGTCGGGAAGTTGTCCACCTCGATGGGATCCACCACGTCGGCCTGGTCTTCAATATCCACCCAGACAAACTCCGCCCCGGGAAACGCGCGCGCCACCTGTTCAAACCGTTCCTGGTAGTCGCGGCAACTCCCACACCAGTCGGCGCACAGGCAGGCCACCCAGAGTGCGGGGGTAGGAGGCGATAGATTTGCTACTTTTTTCATAGCTACTTACGTAATTGGAATATGCGGTAGAGGCCGATTTTATGCATAAAAAAGCCCCCGTCTGCGTTGGCAAGCGGGGGCCTTGGAGCGGGGTTGCTTACAGCGTATCGATAAAGCTGCGCAATTTGTCGCTGCGGCTGGGGTGCTTGAGCTTGCGCAGCGCCTTGGCTTCTATTTGGCGGATGCGCTCGCGGGTCACGTCGAACTGTTTGCCCACTTCTTCCAGCGTGTGGTCGCTAGTCATCTCGATACCAAAACGCATGCGCAGCACCTTGGCTTCACGGGGTGTCAGGCTGTCAAGAATGTCCTTGACCACATCGCGCAGGCCAGCCTGCATCGCCGCTTCCATCGGCGCGGTGTTGGCACCGTCTTCGATGAAATCGCCCAGGTGGCTGTCGTCATCGTCACCGATCGGTGTTTCCATCGAGATCGGCTCTTTGGCGATCTTCATGATCTTGCGGATCTTGTCTTCCGGGATCTCCATGCGCTCGGCCAAGACCGATGCATCGGGCTCGAAGCCAAACTCCTGCAGATGCTGGCGGCTGATGCGGTTCATCTTGTTGATGGTTTCGATCATGTGCACCGGGATACGGATGGTGCGCGCCTGGTCCGCGATGGAGCGGGTGATGGCCTGGCGAATCCACCAGGTGGCATAGGTCGAGAACTTGTAGCCGCGGCGGTATTCGAACTTGTCCACCGCCTTCATCAAACCGATGTTGCCTTCCTGGATCAGATCCAGGAACTGCAGACCACGGTTGGTGTACTTCTTGGCGATGGAGATGACCAGGCGCAAATTGGCCTCGATCATTTCCTTCTTGGCGGCGCGCGAGGCGTATTCGCCGGCGTTCATGCGCTTGTTGATGTCCTTCAACTGGTCTAGCGGCACCACAACCTTGGCTTGCAGATCGGTCAGTTTTTGCTGCAGATCCTGCACGGGCGGAACGTTGCGGCCCATGACGGCGGCCCATGATTTACCAGAAGCGGCCTGTTTCTCAATCCACTTCAGGTTCAGCAATTGGGATGGAATCTTGTTACCGTTCTTGTCACGGCCGCTGAAGTCGGCAATGAAGTTTTCCTGCGGGTAGCCGCATTTGTCCACAATGATGCGGCGCAGTTCGCGCTCTTTCTTGCGAATGTCGTCGACCTGGCCGCGCACCATGTCGCACAGCTTTTCAATCGCCTTGGCGGTGAAGCGGATGGACATCAGCTCTTCGCTCAGGCCCTTTTGTGCCGTCACGTAGTGGGGTGTGCCGTAGCCTTCCTTGTCGTAGACCTTGTGCACTTTCTCAAAGAGTTCGCGCAGGCGGTCGAAGCGGGACAGGGCTTCTTTCTTCAGCTCTTCGAGCTTCTTGGTCAGCGCCTTGGAGCCGCCCTTGCCGTCGTCGTCGTCATCGGCGTCGAACTCGTCGAAATCTTCTTCGGCCACATAATCGTCGGCCTCGTTGGGGTTGGAGAATCCGTCGACGATGGTGGTAATGACAACCTTGCCTTCGCGGATGTCTTCACCCAGGCGCAGGATTTCGGCAATGGTGGCGGGCGATGCGCTGATCGCTTCCATCATGGCCATCAGACCGCCTTCGATACGCTTGGCAATTTCAATTTCGCCTTCGCGGGTCAGCAGTTCAACCGTGCCCATCTCACGCATGTACATGCGCACGGGGTCGGTGGTGCGGCCGAACTCGCTGTCCACGGTGGACAAGGCGGCTTCTGCTTCTTCCTCGGCTTCTTCCGGGGTGGCCGCGGTGGACACATTGTTGTTCAGCAACAGCGTCTCGGCGTCGGGGGTTTGTTCGTAGACTGCTACACCCATGTCGTTCAACATGGAGATCACCACTTCCAGCGTTTCCGCGTCGACCAGCTTGTCGGGTAAGTGGTCGGAGATTTCGCCGTGGGTCAAGTAGCCACGGGTCTTGCCCAAGGTAATCAGGGCCTTCAGGCGCTGGCGACGTTTGGCAATGTCTTCTTCGGACAAGACTGTTTCGTCCAGGCCGAACTCTTTCATCAAGGCGCGTTCTTTCGCCTTGCTGATTTTCATGCGCAGGGGCTTGACCTTCTCGCCGGTGGTGGCAACTGCTTCGGCGGGTTCGCCCACCAGGTCGGCCTCGATGTCCGACATATCCATGTCGTCACCAGAAGCCTCAGCCGCAGCCTTGGGCTTGCGGCCACGCTTGGCGCCAGCCTTTGCAGGTGCCTCGGACTCGGCCGCAGCGGCCTTGGGCGGACGGCCGGGTTTCTTTTTGGCTGCCGCGCCTGCATTGAGCAGGGCGTCTGCGGCATCTTTCAAGAGCTGGGCCTTCGACTTCGGAACGGGTGGCTTGGATGCGGGCACGGATGGGGCTTTCTTATCGGACTTGGGCGAAGACTGGACAGCTTTGACAGATTTTTGAGCAGGCATGCGAGAACCTCAGAACATCAAAAAAACGGGCGAACAGAGCGGGTTGCCGTCTACACCGCTCATGGGGCGGGCGCAGCTGGCAGGGCAGGAAAAGCATTCGAAAACGAATTCGAAAAGTTTCCTAAGGGCAAGATGTCAGGGCGAACATTTGGAGTGCAGTCCTTGCGGTAAGGTGGCCGGTTGTGATCTATCAACGCTTGGCCTGGCCCGGAGGTGCTGCTGTCGCTCTTGCCGAAACAACCCAATAGTATACCTTGAAAACATCTTGTTTTCTTATGATAGTGCCTGTGCGCTGAAAAACAAGGGTATAAAGCTGCCCGTCGAAAATGTTTGGAATTAGCCCGGTGGGCGGCTTGCCAGCTCCAGTTGCTGGCGGCGCGTGTGCAACTCGCGGTAACGCACCAACGCACCCGGGTCGCTGCTGGCGGCGGCAATTGCCAGGGTTTCCTGCTCTTTGATGCGATCAATCAGCATGCGGTTGAGCAGATCACGTAGTTCTGCACCGGTGTCTCCCGCGCCTTCGCCGCCCGCGCCGTTGGACATGGTGGGGTCGGACATCAGGCGCAGTGCCAACTCTTCTGCCCCCTGGCCTTTGAGTTCGTCGCGCAGCGCGCCCCACGCCAGCGGGCCGTGTTCGTGCAACTGGGCCTCCAGCCAGGCGATCAGCGGCCCGTGGGGCGCTGGCAGCTCGCACAACAACGCGTGGTCTTCATTGCTCAGCGTTTCCCACAGTTCGCTGTGGCCCAGCAAGATCCGCGTCGCATGGTCTGCGCGGCTGGCCAAAGGGCCGCGCAACGGCGGGCGCACGGGACGGTCCCGCTCCCATTTGCCCTTGACCTTCCAGTCGCCCTTGCTTTTCCAATCGCTTTTGCCCTCCCACTTGCCCTTGCTCTTCCAGCCTGTAGTGGAGCTTTCGCCGTCCAGCGGGTGGCCCCAACTGGTGGCGCCGGGGCTTTGTTCATCATGGTCGTCTGGATGCCAATCGCCGGTCTGGCGTGCGGCCGATGGCGTCTTGGCATGGGGCGAATTGCTACTTGCGGCCCACAACTCACCCAACTTCTCGCTTGGAAGTTGCACCTGTGCCGCCAATTCACTGAGCAACTGCATTTTGAGTGCCCCGTCCGGCATCAAGCTCCACAGCGGCTTGGCATTGCTGGACATGTGGGCACGGCCTTCGGCTGTATTCAGGTCGAGGCCCTCGCGCGCCGCTTCCACCAGAAAGCGGCTCAGTGGCGTGGCCTCTGCCACATACCTTGCAAACTCATCCTGCCCATTGGCGCGGATGAAGCTGTCCGGGTCGTGCTCGTCTGGCAAGAACAAAAACTTGATGCTGCGCACATCCGTGGCGTATGGCAGGGCGGCGTCCAGCGCCTTGCGGGCGGCGCGCTTACCGGCAGAGTCACCGTCGAAGCTGAACACCACGGCGTCGGTAAAGCGAAACAGCTTGTGCACATGGTCGGCAGTGCAGGCGGTGCCCAGCGTTGCCACTGCGTTGGGAAAGCCCAGTTGCGCCAGTGCCACCACGTCCATATATCCTTCAGTGACCAGCACATAGCCGTGCTCGCGCAGCGCGTTGCGTGCCTCGAACAGACCGTACAGCTCACGTCCCTTGCTGAAGACCGGGGTTTCGGGCGAATTCAGGTATTTGGGCTTGTCGTCACCCAGCACGCGCCCGCCAAAACCTATGCATTCGCCCTTGATATTGCGGATGGGGAACATCACCCGGTCGCGGAAGCGGTCGTAGCGCTTCTCTTCGTTGCCACCCTCTTCTGTATTGGAAATGACCAGTCCGCTTTCCACCAGCAGCGGGTCGTCGTAATGCGGGAAGACGCTGGCCAAGGAACGCCAGCCTTCTGGCGCATAGCCCAGGCCAAATTGTTTGGCGATCTCTCCCGATAGGCCCCGGCCCTTGAAATACGCCACGGCGCGGGGCGAATCCTTCAGCGCGCGACGGTAGGCCTCACCGGCCTTCTCCAGTACGTCGGTCAGCGTGCTCTGCTTCTGCTTTTGCTCCTGGGCGCGTGCGCGGTCCTCAGGCGAGGCTTCGTCCTCGGGGATTTGCATGCCGTATTGCTGAGCCAGGTCCTTCACCGCCTCGATGAAGGTCATGCCGGCGTGGTCCATCAAAAAGCTGATGGCATTGCCATTCTTGCCGCAGCCAAAGCAGTGGTAGAACTGCTTGGCCGGGCTGACAGAGAACGATGGCGATTTTTCCCCGTGGAAGGGGCACAGGCCCATGAAGTTGGCACCGCCCTTTTTGAGCTGCACGTAGCGGCCCACGATCTCCACCACATCGGCGCGGGCGATGAGTTCCTGGATGAAGGTTTGCGGGATTGCCATTGCCAGATTGTAGGAAGGAGACCGGGGTTGGTATGGTCCAGTGTGCTTTACACTGCGCGCGCGCCGCTGGCGACTGGTGTGGGTGCACTGGTTCACGAACGCAAAAAGGGGAAACAATGCTGCGATTGAGTGTGGGGAGGTCTGGCGCATGGGCGCGTAGTTTTACTTTGGCCATGATGGCCGCAATGGCCTTTGGCTGCCCCTGGGCTGCGGCGCAGCAGCCTTCCATTGAGTCTGTAGCGCCGGGCGAAGCACAGGCCCGGGTTTTGGGCCACAAGGGCGTTGTGATCCTCAACATCACGTCCACCGATGCGGGCTGCGGATTTTGTGCGCGGGCCAATGTGAAGTTCAGTGCTTTGGCCAAAGCCAACCCGGATGCTGGAACCTACCTGCAAACCAGTTGGTCGCCCTGGAGCAAGTTTCCGCCTGAGATTGCGGGTTTCTTGCGTCAGAACGGCATCGGGGGCATACCTGCTCGTCTTGTTTACCGCGACGGCGTCCTGATCGACAAAGTGCTTGGCGAGCCCAAGGACCTCGTGCCAAACGCCGGCAATGACAAGCCTGTGGCGCAGCGTGTAACAGGGTCCGTGCCTCTGGTACCCGTCGCGCAGATTGGTGCGCACATTGCCAATACGCCGGGTACGCTGGTGGTAGAACTCACGTCGTTTGAAACAACTTGCGCTTTTTGCATGCGTGGTAACCCGGTGTTTGAAGAGTTTTCGGGCGCGCATGGAGCCAGCTCTGTCCGTTTCGCCCGTGTGGCCCTTTCACCCTGGACGGGTGTCGCAGCGGTACCTTTTGCGCAGTCGCTTGGCATCGTCGGCTTGCCCGTATACCTGACCTACCGCGATGGAAAACTGCTGAGGCGAAAGCAAGGTATCGGCAGCACCGCTGAACTGCGGAAGGAATTGCTGGATGGTGTTCAGTAGGCTTCCGCGTATCGGCGAGGTAAGGCTGGCGCTCAGCGTCGTCGAATGGGTTGCTATTGATTTTGCAGCAACATATTGAGCAAATACGAGGGCTACAGGCCTGTATTCCATACGGCACTCTGGCTGGGACGGGCGAAATTATTTCTGCTTCGGCACGCGCCCCAGCAGATAAAACTCGGAGTTGGGCATCATGCTGGTCACATTGGCCATGCGGTTGGACAGGCCAAAGAAAGCCGTGATGCCTGCAATGTCCCAGATGTCTTCGTCGTCAAAGCCGTGGGCGTGCAGGCCGGAGAAGTCGGCGTCTTCCACGGTGTCCGAATGCAGGCAGACCTTCATTGCAAAGTCCAGCATGGCGCGTTGGCGCGGGTTGATGTCGGCCTTGCGGTAGTTCACCGCCACCTGGTCCGCCACCAGCGGTTTCTTCTCGTAAATGCGCAGAATCGCGCCGTGGGCTACCACGCAGTACAGGCAATGGTTGGCGGCGCTGGTGGTTGTGATGATCATCTCGCGCTCGCCCTTGGTCAGGCTGCTCTCGGTGCGCAGCATCAGCGCATCGTGGTAGGCGAAGAAGGCGCGCCATTCGGCTGGCCGGCGGGCGAATGCCAGGAACACGTTGGGCACAAAGCCGGACTTTTCCTGCACCTCCAGAATCTTGGTGCGGATGTCTTCGGGCAGCGTGTTGAGGTCAGGTAGCGGGTAACGGGGGGCATTTGCCATGGTGTCGGTCTCCTGGCCACACGGTGTGGCGCTGTTTTGCCGCGAATCATAGGCCACACCCGCGTCATATGTGCCTGGCAACATGGTCGGGGAGGGGCATTATTGGCGATCACTATAGATTTAATTAATAAAAGTAACTTGATCGATAGAAGATCAAAACCTAAACTGGGCAGCACAAGCCATTGCAACCACCAGGAGACGACCATGTCAACAGAAGCCAAATGCCCGTTCCACCCCGCCGCCAGCGGCAGCACCACCAACAAGAACTGGTGGCCGAATCAGCTGCCTGTAGATTTGCTGAGCCAGCATTCCAGCAAATCCAACCCGCTGGGCGAAACATTCGACTATGCCGAGGCATTCAAGACTTTGGATTACGCCGCGCTGAAGGCGGACTTGGTCAAACTGATGACTGACAGCCAAGACTGGTGGCCGGCCGACTTTGGCCACTATGGCCCGCAGTTTGTGCGCATGGCCTGGCACAGCGCTGGCACCTACCGCACCACTGACGGGCGTGGCGGCGGCGGACGCGGCCAGCAGCGCTTTGCACCACTGAACTCGTGGCCCGACAACGTCAACATCGACAAATCGCGCCGCCTGCTGTGGCCCATCAAGCAGAAATATGGCCAGAAGATTTCCTGGGCCGACCTGTTCATCCTGGCGGGCAATGTGGCGCTGGAGTCCATGGGCTTTCGCACCTTTGGCTTTGCCGGTGGCCGCGCAGACGTGTGGGAACCCGACATGGATGTGAGCTGGGGCGCAGAGACCAAATGGCTGGCCGATGACAAGCGCTTCGAGGGCGACCGCGAGCTGGTCAACGGCTTGGGTGCCACGCACATGGGCCTCATCTACGTCAACCCCGAAGGCCCGAACGCCAGCGGCGACTATATGGCGGCGGCCAAGGACATCCGCGCCACTTTCTACCGGATGGCCATGGACGATGAAGAAATCGTCGCGCTGATTGCTGGCGGCCACACCTTCGGCAAGGCCCACGGTGCCGCACCCGAACACCACAAGGGCCCCGAGCCCGAGGGCGGAACGATCGAGGCACAGGGCCTGGGCTGGCACAGCAGTTTTGGCAGCGGCCACGGCAAGGACACGGTCTCCAGCGGCCTGGAGGTGACGTGGACCACGACCCCAGCGCAGTGGAGCAACAACTTCTTCGAGAATTTGTTCAAGTTTGAATGGGAGCTGACACACTCGCCTGCCGGTGCCAAGCAATGGGTGGCTAAGAATGCGCCAGATATCATCCCCGACGCGCATGTTCCAGGCCTGCTGCACAAGCCCACCATGCTGACCACCGACCTGACGATGCGGTTTGACCCTGAGTTCGGCAAGATATCCAAACGCTTCCACGAAGACCCGCAATCTTTCGCCGAAGCCTTTGCCCGCGCCTGGTTCAAGCTGACCCACCGCGACATGGGACCCAAGGCGCGCTACCTTGGCCCCGAAGTGCCGAAGGAAGATTTGATCTGGCAAGACCCACTGCCTGGTGCCACGCTCAATCCGACGGCAGCGGACATTGCAGACCTGAAAGCAAAAATTGCTGCATCAGGTCTGTCGGTAAGCGAGTTGGTATCCGTGGCATGGGCCTCGGCGTCCACGTTCCGCGGTGGCGACAAGCGCGGCGGCGCCAACGGTGCACGCCTGGCGCTGGCTCCGCAGAAGAATTGGGACGTCAACAAGATTGCTGTATCAGCGCTACCCAAGCTGGCTGAAATCCAGAAGGCGTCTGGCAAGGCATCGCTGGCCGACGTGCTTGTGCTGGCCGGTAGCGTGGGCGTAGAGCAGGCGGCCAAAGCGGCCGGTGTTGCGGTCGAGGTGCCGTTTGCACCGGGCCGCGTGGACGCTACACAAGCGCAGACCGATGTGGAATCCTTCGCCGCGCTCGAACCGCTGGCCGATGGCTTTCGCAACTACAGACAAGGCCCTATCGGCGCTGCGACCGAAGCGCTGCTGCTAGACCGCGCCCAGCTGTTGACCCTGACCGCCCCCGAACTGACGGCATTGGTCGGCGGCCTGCGCGTTCTCGGTGCCAACTTTGATGGCAGCAAGCACGGCGTGTTCACCGACCAGGTGGGCGTGCTCAGCAACGTGTTCTTCGTCAACCTGCTGGACATGGGTACGGTGTGGAAGGCTGTGGATGGCGAGGGCGAAGTGTTTGAGGGCAGTGACCGCAAGACCGGTGCGGTGAAGTACACCGGCACGCGGGCTGATCTGGTCTTCGGTTCCAACTCGGTGCTGCGCGCCTACGCCGAGGTCTATGCCAGCGCGGACGGCCAACACAAGTTTGTTGCCGATTTTGTGGCTGCATGGACCAAGGTGATGAACCTGGACCGCTTCGATCTCTAAGTTTTTAACGCCAGTGCATTAAGGCGTCTCGTGGCCGGGAGCTTTAAATTCCTGGATGGGATCACCGCTTGAGGTAAACAGGCTAACTGACGCGCAGCTCTCGTAGGGCTTGCGCGTCTTGCTCCTATTTCGATAGTGACTTCACCTTGCCCGCTGTATGCCGATCACACCACTCTGTGAATTCCTGGTACCAAAGCCTGGAGTTTTGCGGCTTCAGAATCCAGTGGTTCTCGTCAGGAAAGAACACCAGGCGGGACGGGATCGCGCGGGTGCGCAGGGTGTTGTAGTAGGCCAGACCCTGGTAATAGGGCACGCGGTAGTCCAGCTCACCGTGGATGACCAGCGTGGGCGTGTTGAAGTTCTGCGCATAGTGGTGCGGCGACTGCTTCATCACGCGGCCTTCGTCATTCCAATGGAATGCGCCGAGTTCGTGGCCGAACCAAAAGTAGCCATCTGAGCCCATCATGGATACCCAGTCGTAGCAGCCCGCGTGGCACACATAGGCTTGGTAACGTCTGGCCGGCAGGTTGCCGTTCATGTAGGCCACCATATAACCGCCGTAGCTGCCCCCGGTGGCAACCATGCGCTTGGCGTCGATGGTGCCGGTGGCGAGCATGCAATCCGTGCCCGCTTCCACATCGGCCATTTCGCGGCGGCCCCAGTCGCCGTTGATGCTGGACAGAAACGCTTGCCCAAAGCCGCTGGAGCCGTGGTAGTTCACCGCGCAGGTCACATACCCGCTGGCGGCAAACATCTGCATGTTCCAACGCCAGTGCCAGGTGTCGCTCCAGCATGTGTGTGGGCCACCGTGGATGACCTGCATCAGTGGCCACTTCTTTTTGGTGTTGGCGGTGTAGCCCGGTGGCGAGACGATCCACATCTGGACCGCGTCGCCGCCAAAGCCTTTGACCTCAACCGATTTGGCCTCGCCCATTTGCAGGCCAGCCAGCAGTTTGGCATTGAGCTTTTCGATGGCGCGTTCACCCGATCCGTCAACGTTGCAGGCCAGCAGCGCGGGTGGATGTTGCTGGCTGGAGCGTGCGTAGACAAGCCTCTTGCCATTGGCGCTGATGCGCAAGTCACCCGCCGTGCCGCCTTCACCCGGGCCGCGTAGCACCTCGGTTGGCGCTTCAGCGTCTACTGCCAGACGCCAGATGGGTTGGGCCACGCCGTGTTCTGCGGTGAAGTACACCGCATCACTGGCCGCGGCCCATTGCAGTGGGCCATTGACGCTGCGGTCCCAGGTATTGCCCCAAGGTGTCAGCTTTTTGGTCTTGCGCTCCAGCAACCAGGCGCGGCTTTGCTCGTTGTGCCGCTTGGTGAAGTCGCAGCCCAAGAAGGCAATGGTCTTGCCATCGGGCGAATAGCGCGGGCCTTCGAAGGCGAAGCGCGCCAGCGCCTTGTCGCGCAGGGTCAGCGTGGTGGTTTTGCCAGTCTTGATATCCATCGCCACGATGTCGGTGAACGAAAAATCGCGCGGGTCGGGGTTGACGTCAAACGTGAACGCAAGCTCTTTGCCATCAGGGCTGATATCAAACAGCGCGGCGTCGGGTTCCTGGGGTGGCAGGTGGAACGCGGTACCCGCAAACAGGTCGCGCACCTTGCCGCTGCCGCCGTCACTACCGATATCCACCACATGGATGTGCGGCTTGCGGCCGCGCGCAAACCAGTGGTCCCAGTAGCGGTAGTGGTTGTGCTCCACCAAGGTGGCCTGCACCTTGTCGTCTTTGTCCTCCTTGAATTTTTTCTCCTGCGCCGCCTGTGTCGTCAGCTCGGGCCAGACCCAGGACACAAACGCCAGCCGCTTGCTGTCGGGGAACCAGCGCAGGGCACTCACCCCCGTAGTCAACTGCGCGACACGGCGGGCCTCGCCACCATCGGGCGCAATCAGGTAGATCTGCCCGCTGGCGTCGGCATCCTTGCCCTCGCCGCGCTTGGAGACAAAGGCGATCCATTTTCCATCGGGCGACCACTGCGGATCACCATCGTGCTTGCCGCGCGTCAGCTGGCGCTGTGTTTTTCCGTCGGTCGAGAGTAGCCACAGTTGGGAGCTGCTCTCGTTTTTTTTCATGTCATAGCTGGTAACTGTTGAGCAGGTCCATTGGCCATCGGGAGACAAGCTGCCGGTGCTCAGGCGTTTGAGGGACCATAGGTCATCGATGGTGATGGGGCGTTTGGCAGAGGGCATGGATCTCCTGAAATGGTCGGCGGTAAACCCACATCCTAAGCGCGGTCTACCCCAAAGCCTCCGCCGGCCCAGGTCGTCCAAAGTAATACCCCTGAAACGCATCACACCTCGCGTCCGCCAAAAACGCATGCTGACCCTCAGTCTCCACCCCCTCGGCAATGACCATCAGGCCCAGGCTGTGGCCCAGGGCGATGATGGTGCGGGCGATGACGGCGTCGCCGGGGTCGGTCAACACGTCGCGCACAAACGACTGGTCGATTTTCAACTGGTCCAGCGGCAGGCGTTTCAAGTAAGACAGTGATGAATAGCCGGTACCAAAATCATCCAGCGAGAAGCCCACGCCCATGGCCTTCAAGGCGCCCATCTTGACGATGACGTCTTCTATGTCGTGCACCAAAATACTCTCGGTCAACTCCAGCTTGAGCAGCTTGGGGTTGGCGCCGGTGTGCGCCAGAGCGCGGGACACGTTGGCCACAAAACTGGATTGCGCAAACTGTGAAGCGCTGACATTGACGGCCATGGTCCATTGCGTGCGTAGCGGGTCACTGGCCCAGACCGCCAACTGCGCGCAAGCGGTCTCCAGCACCTCCTGACCCAGGGGCAAGATCAGCCCGGTCTGTTCTGCCAGCGCTATGAACTGGGTGGGCGCGACCAGGCCCCTGTGCGCATGGTTCCAGCGCACCAGTGCCTCGGCGCCAATTGTTTGACCTTGACCATTGACCTGTATCTGGTAGTGCAGCACAAACTCCCGCTTGGCAATGCCGCGGCGCAGGTCTTTCTCATTTGCATCGTGCTCAGCCACGGCGGCTTGCATGGTGGGGTCAAAAAAGCGCGCGGTATTGCGCCCGGCGGATTTGCCCTGGTACATCGCCAGATCCGCTTTTTTGAGCAGGTCGTCCATGGTCTCATCGTCTCCCATGAACACCACAATGCCAATGCTGGTTGTGCCCTCGTGTTTGTAGTCGTTCAGGCTGTATGGCGTCTGGAATGCCTCCAGTAGTTTGCCGGCAACGGTTTCGGCCTGTGTGGCGGCCTCACTGCTGTGTCCACTGAGGGCTTCGAGCAAGACCACAAATTCGTCACCGCCCAGGCGGGCCACGCTGTCGCCATCGCGAACGCAGGCTGCCAGGCGCCTGGCGGTTTGTTGTAGCAGCAGGTCGCCCACATCGTGGCCCTGGGTGTCGTTTAGCAGTTTGAAATGGTCCAGGTCCAGAAACATCAGCGCGCCGTGTTTACCAGTGCGTACCGATGTAGTCATAGCTTGCTTGAGGCGGTCCATTAACAAGCGGCGGTTGGGCAGACCGGTGAGCGGATCAAAAAACGCCAGGCGCCGGATTTCTTCTTCATCATCGCGCTGCTGCGTGATGTCGCGCACGATGCCAATCAGATGCGCCTGCCCGTTCCTGAAAATCCGGGACACCGAGAGGTGGATGGGGAATAACTCGCCATCTTTGCGACGGCCCTGGATCTCGCGTGACAGGCTAGGAACGCCAGGCCTCTCGGAGCTGAAGCGGTGGCGCAGGTAATCTTCCTCAAAATGCGAATCAGGGTCGTGGACCAGCATCGCCGCACTGCGACCGATGATGTCGCGCGGCGTGTAGCCAAAAATGGCGCTGGCCGCCTGGTTGAACGACTCGACCATGCCCTGCGCGTCGAAGGTCACCACGCCGTCCACGATATTGTCCAGAATGGTTTGTGTGTGCACCACGGATTCGCGCAGCGTGGCTTCGGCGCGCTTGCGGTCAGTCACATCGCGGATCATGCCCATCAGGTTGCCGTCCGGCATCTGGGTAGCAATGACCTCGGCGGGGAACACCGAGCCATCTTTGCGCCGGAATTGCCACTCGCGGTGGTAGTCGGTTTGCGCGTGTACCTCGTCGAGCGCGGCCTGAATGTGCGGCACCTCGGAGGGGATGACGATGTCGGCTGCATGCAGCCCGATCAGTTCTTCGCGCGGATAGCCCAGCATGCGGCAGGCGCTGGTATTGGCGTCCAGGTAGTTGCTATTGGCATCGGCAATCAAAATGCCGTCGGGGGCATGTTCGAACAACGTGCGGTAGCGGGTTTCGCTGCTCAGCACGGCCGCCTGTGCTTGCCTGCGCTCCGTGATGTCCTGGAAGGTGCCCAGCAGCCGCGCGGGCCTCCCCGTGCCATCCATTTCCGCAAAACCTTGCACGCGCGCCCAGAAGTGTCGCCCTTTGGCAGTGATCAGCGGCAGCTCTATGTCCCACGGCGTGCCGTTTTCAAACGCTGCGTTCACCACAGCATGGATGGTCGGGCGCGCATGTTCGGCAACAAAATCCATGGCGCTCTCGACATCCGGGGATATCGGCGGATCGACCTCGTGCAGGCGGAAGGTCTGCAATGACCAGGTCAGTTGCCGGGTGCGAACGTCCACCTTCCATCCGCCGACTTTCGCCAATTCGTTGGTGCGCTCCATCAGCTCCATGGTTGTTGCCAGTTCTTCGCGCACACGGTATTGCTCAGTTACATCGCTGAATACCAGCACCACACCTGCCACCTGCCCGTTGCGGTCGCGTATGGGGGCGGCGCTGTCAAAGATCTGGTACTCGCGGCCGTCGCGCGCCAAAAGCGCCGTGTGGTTCGCCAAGCCCACAACTTCGCCCTTTTCCATGACCAGTTGAGCGGGGTCTACGGCCGGAGCCTGGGTCTGCGCGTTGACGATGTGGAACACATTGGTCAGCGGCAAGCCCATGGCCTCTTGCAGCGGCCAGCCTGTCATGCGTTCGGCAGTGGGGTTCATGCGGGTGATGCGCCCGGTCGTGTCGGTGGCGATGACTGCGTCGCCTATGGATTGCAGCGTGATTGAAAGGCTTTCCTCGCTCAGGCGCAGCGCTTCTTCGGCATTTTTTCGGTCGGTGATATCGATGCGCACGCCCATCAGGCGGCTGGCTTTGCCACTGGCTTCAAAGGCCAGTACGCGCCCGACCACGCTGACCCAACGGTAGCTGCCGTCGGCGTGCAGCATGCGCGCTTCGTACTGGTAGGGCACGCTGTCACCGGCCAGCACAGCCTGTATGCGGGCGTTGACAGCGTTGCGGTCATCGGGGTGCAGCCGCGCCACCCACTGCGCCCGCTCGGCAAGACCTTCCTGCGGGTCGTAGCCCAGCATCGTGAAATAGGTGGAGCTGGCGTACCACTGGTCGGCACGGGTGCTGTCCCAGTCCCAAACGCCGATGCCGGCCGCATCGGTGGCCAGTTTTAGTCGCTGGGCCGCTTCGGAAGCCTGGGCTTGCACCAGGGCTTCTTGCCGCCAGGCACGCCTCAAAAACTGGCACAACAGGGTGACGCCCACGGCGGCGGCCAACCAGATCGCGGACGCCAGCAGGGCCAGGTCACGCCACGACGTGAGCGCCAGTTCAAACGATTGCCCGACGACGACGACCAACTCCGGCTGGGCTGACAGCGCGCGGTAGGCAAACATGCGGGATACGCCGTCTATGGTGCTGACGTTTTGCAAATGCCCCACCGGGCTTTTGGGCAGTAACTCCTTAAACAGCAGGCCGTTGCCAAAACCTTTGCCTATGCTGGGTTCGTGAAAAGGGCTGCGCATCATCATCACGCCGTCACGCCGGAACAGGGTGATGGCGCCTCCTTCGCCCAGGTTGATGGACCGCCACAGCTTGTCAAAGTACAAGGGGTTGACGGAGGCCGCAATCGTGCCTGCGAACGTGCCATCGGCGGCCAGCAGTGGCCGCGCCGTGGGGACCAGCCATTGGCCGTCAATCCGGCTCTTGACCGGGGGACTGACCAGAAACACAGTCTGGGGTTGTGCGTGCAGAAATTTGAAGTAGGCCGTATTGGAAAGGTCGGCCCCCAGGTTGCCCTCACCCGATTCGTGGATCAGTCGGCCCTGTGCGTCGGTCACCCACAGCACGCGGGCGAAGGGCATGGTTTGCAATTGCTGCTGCAGAAGCTGGCGGGCAGACTTTTCGTTCAGCGCGCCTGTCACTTGCATTTGCACCAGCCGGGCAGTAGTGATTTGCAGGCTTTGGTCCACTGACTGGAGCGTGCGGGTAGTCTGTTCTTCTATGACCTGGGCGAAGGAGTCGGTCAGGCGTTCGGCCTCTTCAATCTCCTGACCGCGCAAATAGGCCAGTGCCAGAGCGACCAGGCAACCCGATATAACGACCACAACCGCGGCCAGCCATAGCAGTTGTCGTCCATCCGGGGCAGCTGTGGACGCACTGGCATGTAGGGCGGGCAGCGGGACACCAAACTCCGGCACATTCGCTGGCATGCAGGCTCCCGTTTTTTATGATTGCAGTCTATACGACTTGTCGCCAACGCCGCAGAACGGGCATCCCTTGGCCCCGCGTGGTTTTGGCTACCATGGCGCTTTTCCTGGAGCACCCATGACACCGACCTCACCGCCTAGCGCTTTCGCTTCCACGTCTGCTTCTTCCGCCTACGACCAAGGTTTGGCCACCCGAAAACAGGTCATGGGCGACGATTTTGTGGCTGCCGCCTTTGCCAACGCCACCCCCTTTACGCGTCCCATGCAAGAGCACATCACCCGCGCAGCCTGGGGCGATGTGTGGCAGCGCCCGGGGCTGGATCTGAAGACGCGTAGCCTGATCACGGTAGCCATGTTGACGGCGCTGGGTAAGCAAAACGAACTCAAAGGCCATGTGCGTGGCGCATTGAACAACGGCGTCACGGTGGAGGAGATTCAAGAGGTGCTGCTGCATGCCACCATCTACTGCGGTGTGCCGGCAGCAGTTGAGGCGTTTCGCACCGCCAATGAGGTGGTGGGCGGCGGGGTCTAGCGCATCTGCCTATTTGATTGCGTCAACTGCTGATGGGGCCACCTCGCGCAACAGCGCAGGCTCGATCATCCGCAGCGGGTTGGGCAGTTCCGCATCTCCCTTGGCGTGGCCTTCGCGGACAGCCCAGCGTAGTTGGCTGCTCAAGGTGCTGACCAAGGACTGGTCCAGCCGCAAGCGGTAGTCTTGCTCCTTCATCTGCGTCACCGCCGCAGCGGTATCGAGGTTCAGCCTCCGTGCCAGCATCTGTATTGCGGCGTCTGGCTGTTCGCGGATGAATTGCTGGGCTCTGGCCAAGGCGCGCATAACCTTCATCAGATCAGGCCGACGCGCCGCAACCACACCCTGTGTGCTGACCAAGTTGAAGTGTTGGGTGTAGACGCGTGGGTTGGGCAGGGCGAAGGCGTCTTCGCCCAGTAGCTTCACGGCTTTGGAAGCGAGTGGCTCCCAGATCGCAACCGCATCAACGTGCTTGCGCTGCAACGCCGCACCGAGCTCGTCGGGCGGCAGGTAAAGGTGCTGAACCATGCGGCCCTCAATGCCTTGAAAAAGCAGCCAGCTGTCCAAAAAATATTGGGCAGAGGTGCCTTGCACCGTCGCCAGGCGTTTGCCGCGCATCTGTTCGGGTGAGGCAATGCCCGCGCTGCGCCGCGCGATCAACTTGATTTGGTGGGACGATGCACTCAGGGTCCCCAGGATGGCCAGGTCGGGGCGCACAAAACTGTTGATCGCCACCACCAAATCCGCTGCGGTCGCCAAGTCAACCGCGCCATCTGTCAGCAGCTTCAGGCAACTGCGCCCGCTGCTGCACTCCACCAGATGCAGGTCCAGGCCCTCGTTTTTGAAGTAGCCATTGCCTTCAGCCGCGTAGACCAACAGCGACACGGGGCCGTTGGACACAGCCAGGTTCAGCGGGGCCGCCATGGCATTGCTGGACGCCCATACCACTAGCAGTGAGGTCAAACAGCGAAAACGGTGGGTGAAAAAAAAGCTCATGCCAAGTGGAAGGTGTTGCGCCCTGCGGCTTTGGCATCGTACAGGGCTTCATCCGCGCGGGCCAGCAATTTGGGCACGGTAAGGATGGGCGCGGTGGAGTCCTGATAGGCGACACCGATGCTGGTGGTTACCAGCAGTGTGCGGTCGTCCAGGCTCATGGGTTGGGCCACGGCGTCCACGATCTTACGGGCGACCACCGTAGCTTCGGCGCTCTTGTGGAGCCCTTCCAGAATCACCACAAATTCGTCACCTGCAAGGCGCGCAACCAGGTCCACCTGGCGTACGCTGGCCAGCAAACGTCTGGAAAATTCGCGCAACACGGCATCTCCGGCAGCGTGTCCCAGCGTGTCGTTGATGGACTTGAAACGGTCCACGTCAAGAAACATCAAGGCCAACCCGTCTTTGGAGCGCTCGGCACGCTCCAGCGCCTCGGCCATCTTTTCGTTGAACTGCAGCCGGTTGGGCAATCCGGTGAGAGTGTCAAACCGTGCCAGGGCAAGCAACTGCCGCTCGTAGGCTTTCAACGTGGAAACGTCTGAGCTCAGTGTGTAGATGCCCAGCACCTCTCCGTCGCTATTCATGTCGGGGATGTAGGTGGTGACCAGGTTGCGCGTCACGCCCAGTGCGGTGGCTTCTGCCTCGTAGTCAACGCGCTGGCCACGTAGCGCGCGTTCCAGGTAGGGGCGGCGCGGCTCGTACAGATCGTTGCCCACAATATCGCGGAAGGTGCGGCCCAGCATGGCTTGGGGATCGGCGCCCAGCCAGGTGCGGAAAGTTTCGTTGGCGAATTGCACCACGCCCTGCTGGTCCATGTAAGAGATCAGAACCGGCAGGTTGTCGGTGATCTGGCGCAGGCGCTGTTCGCTGCGCTTGCGTTCTTGCTCGGCACGGCGCACCTTGGTCACATCGAAGGACATCAGGTAGAAGCCCTGAACCTTGCCCTGAGGGTCTAAATCGGGCACCAGGTGGGCCTGGAAGTAGGCGTCCCGCCCGTTGCGCACAATGTGCCCCTCAAAGCCGCAGATTTCTCCTTGCAGCACACGGCGCACATAGGGCACATGCTGGGCGTAGCTGTCATCCCGCAGGCCGGAGTGCAAGGTGTGCTGGGATATGTCTTTGGCATCAATACCTTGCAGCTTCAGCACCGTGTCATTGGCGAACAGGCAACGTTCCTGGGCGTCGAAATGCCCCACCATGGCGGGTATGTTGTTGGTGATGGCACGCAGGCGATGTTCCCCCTCGGCAAATGCGCGCTGAATGGTTTTTAACTCGGTGATGTCCTTGGCGGTAGCAAAAATGCCAACAACCTCGCCCGCGTCGTTGAAGTCGGGGATGTAGTCGGTCAGTAGGCAAACGGCCTTGCCACCGACCCTGGTCACCCGCTCGAAATGCTGGCGTTCGCCTGAAAGGGCTGCGTCCAGGCGGGGCTTGACATCAGCATAGTTGGTGTGCCCCAGGGCGTCGGCAACCCGCTTTCCCACCAGTTCGCCAGGGGCAACCGCAAGTAGCTGCTCAAAGTAGGCATTGACGAACAGGTAGCGCAGATCACGGTCAATGTAGGCGATCACGGTGGGCAGGTTGTCAGTGATCAGGCGCAGCCGCTTGGCAGAGTCTTGCAACTGCTGGCGATTGTGGGCCAGGATCTGAATCATGCTGTCAAAGCGGCCTGACAGATCGCCCAGCTCGTCGTGGGTGTGACTGGCCACGCGCTGCGACATATCGCCGCGGCTCACCGCAGCGGTGGCCTCATCCAGGCGCCGCAGCGGCCGCAGCACACGCCGGTGTACCAGCAGCACCAGCGACAGCATCAGCAGCAACATGGTGGCCAGCGTGGTGAGCGCCACGAACCGGAATTTATCGTCGGCGGCACTACGGGCCACGGTCGCGCTTTGGAACCACTGGTAGGCGTAGTCGCTCATCGCCTGGGTGCTGGTGAGGAGCTGGTCCATCAGCACCTCCTTGCGCCGCAGGTTGAAGGGGCTGTTGTCCTGGGGGATTTTTTCCAGGGCCTCAAACAGCGGGGGCAAGGCCATGCCCGCGCTGCGCAGCTCGGTCAGCCCTGCGTCTTCGTCGGGTGTGGGTTCGTCGCCGCCCAGCAATTTGGCAATAGTGGTTTGGCGCTGGTGCCATTGCTCGGCAGCACGCGGCTCGCCGTGGCGCGCGTACTCTTGGGTCAGCACCAGCAGGTTGTAGACCTCATGCGAGGCCTCTTGCGCCTGGGTGCGCACGGCGTTGGTACGATTCTCTTCACGTACCGCACTGAGTGCCACCAGCGTTGCGGCGAGGCCCACGGCCAATGACACCAGGCTCGCGCTGAATAGCAGGCTGCGCAGTTTCATCGTCGGCTTAGCGCGGTGTGGCTACGGCGTCGGGCTTGACGCTGCGCAGCGGCGCGCTGTGCACCAGTTGCAAAAAGTTGGGCCTAAGCGGGCCCGTGGCGTGGCCTTCACGGCGGGCCCAGCGGGCTTCTCCCTCCATGGTCACCAGTAGAGCCTGGTCCAGTCCCAGCCGGTAGCGCAGACCGGGCCACACCGTGTCCACAAAATCCTGCTCCAGCGCCAGCCGTTGTTTCAAAATTCCCTTGGCTTCGGCCGGATGTTCGTGGATGAAGTGCTCAGCCCGCTCCACTGCGCGCAGCAGTTTGGTTAGTGCGTCGTCGCGGCTGCCCACCAGCTTGCGGTGGCTGACGAGGTTGAAATTTTGGATGTAGGCGTTGCCGCTTGGCAGTACTGATGCACCTGTGCCCATGGCTTTGAGTGCGAGGTAACCATACGGCTGCCAGACCGATATCACGTCCACCTTGCCTGACTGAAGGGCCTGCACCATGTCCTCGGGCTGTACGTCCACTACGGTCAAGGTTTGCGGATCCACGCCAGCGGTCAGCAAATAGAGTTCCAGAAAGTACTCGCTGGCAGTGCCTTTGCTGGCGCCTATGCGCTTGCCCGCTAGTTGGCCTGGCGTTTTGATGCCGGCGCGTGTACTGGTAACCAACTTGATGTCATCGCCAGACTTTGTGAAAGTCCCGATGACCGCGTAGTCGCTGTTGGAGAAGCTGTTCATCACCACCGGCAGGTCGCCCACGGTCGCCACATCGGCTTGGCCATCCAGCACCTGCCGCAGGCAGCGGTGGCCGCCGAGGCATTCGTTTAACTTGATTTCCAGCCCCTCGGCGCCGAAATAGCCGTTGTGCTGCGCCACATACAGTGGCAGGGAAAGAGGGGTGCGCGACACTGCCAGCGTCATCGGTTCGGCCCATGCGCCGCCGGCGGCCGCCAGAAATATCCACAAGCACAGGCGCGCTGCGCAGTGACGTGTAGCACGGGATGTTTGCGTCGCGTGGAAAGGCGCCAGCAACAAGACAACCGATTTCATGGCGCGCCGCCCCAATTGGGGCCTCCGTTAACCGCATTATGCCCACTGTCTGTGGTAGAGATCTATAAACAACAAAACAGCCTCTAGCCCTCGCCAATGCTACGTTAGTAGCTATAAAAATAGGAGTATTGCAGCTGAAGCCGACTGTCAGGGCGGCCTAGTGTGCTTCGGGCGCGGGTACCGGTGCCACCGGGTCGTCCCTGCGCCGCAGCAGCTTGGCCTTGGCGCGGCCGATAAAGTGCTCCATGTCATCGACGATGGAGAAGAAGCTGGGCGTGACCAACAGGCTCAAGATGGTGGAGGTGATCAAGCCACCAATCACCGCCGCCGCCATGGGTGCGCGGAAGCTGTTGTCGGCATGGCCCAGGCCGATCACCAACGGCAGCATGCCCGCCACCATGGCGATAGTCGTCATGATGACGGGGCGTGCACGCTTGTGGCAGGCGTCCATCAGCGCGTCAAAACGATTCAGCCCGTGTTCGCGTTGCGCCATGATGGCGTACTCCACCAACAGGATGGAGTTCTTGGTCGACACGCCAATCAACATCACCAGACCAATGAAGGACGGCATGGACAGCATCTTGCCGGTGACCAGCAGGCCCACGAAGGCGCCGCCGAAGGACAAAATCACCGCCGGAATGATAGAGATGGGATGCAAAAAATCCTTAAACAGCAGCACCAGCACGATGTAGATGCACAGCACGCCGGTCAGCATGGCCATGCCAAAGCCAGCTATCATTTCTCCCTGCACTTCGGCATCGCCAATCTCCAACTGTTGCACACCGGCTGGCAGGTTGAGGATGCTAGGCAGCTTGGCCACCGCGGCAGTTACCTCGCCCAGCGGCACGCCGGACAACTCCACCTCGAAGTTGACATTGCGCACGCGGTTGAGGCGGCTGATCATGGCGGGACCGCCCGACATTTCAAACGAGGCCACCTGGCTCAGCATGACCGGGCCTTTGACGCCCGGCACCATCAGGCGGCCCAGCAAATCCAGATCTTTGCGCGAGCTGGTGTCTAGCTTGACGACAATGGGCACCTGGCGTTGGCTCAGATTGAGCTTGGACAGGGCCGATTCATAGTCACCGAGGGTGGCAATGCGCAGCGTTTCGGAAATGGCGGCGCTGGTCACGCCCATGTCGGCGGCCTTGGCAAAGTCAGGGCGAATAGCTACTTCAGATCGCGTCAAGCTGGCACTGGAACTGATGTTGCCCAGACCAGGGATCTTGCGTAGGTCTTTTTCCACGGCGGCGGCCGCTTGCGTCAGCGCCACGGGGTCGTCGCCCTTCAGTGCGAGCTGGTATTTCTCACCCGAGCCGCCCAGGCCGACCTTGAACCGAGTACCCGGCAGTTCGGACAGCGCCGTGCGCATCTGGCTCTCGACCACCTGTTTGCGCGGGCGTTCGCCACGTTCGTCCAACAGGACGGTCAGCGTGGCTTTGCGCACCTCGGTACTGGCGCCACCCTGGAACGGGTCCGATCCCACAGTGCCGCCACCGGCTGTCGTGTAAACACTCTTCACGTGCGGCACTTTGCCAATCATCATGCGGGCTTGCTCAGCGGCTACACGGGTCTGCTCCAGCGTCGTTCCGGGGGCCAGCTCGAGGTAGACCTGGGTTTGTGAGTTGTCGTCTGGTGGAATGAAACCGGTGGGAATCAAGGGCACCAGAAACAGCGAACCGGCGAAGAAGGCGAAGGCGGAGAACATCGTGATCCAGCGGTGGCTCAGCGTCCAGCGTGTGATGCGCAGGTACAGCGGCATCCAGGTAGGCTCTTCGTGCACGTGGGTGGACGGCTTCATGATGTAGGCAGCCATCATCGGCGTCAGCACACGCGCAACCACCAAGGATGCAAACACCGCGAACACCGCAGTCCAGCCAAACTGCTTGAAGAATTTACCGACCACGCCGCTCATGAAGGCGGTGGGCAGAAACACGGCAATCAGCGCAAACGTCGTGGCGATCACGGCCAGGCCGATTTCGTCCGCCGCTTCCATCGCGGCCCGGTAGGGCGACTTGCCCATGCGCAGATGGCGCTCGATGTTTTCCACCTCCACAATCGCATCGTCGACCAGAATACCGATGACCAAGGACAGCGCCAGCAGCGTCACCACGTTGGTCGTAAAGCCCATGTAGTGCATGCCGATGAAGGCTGGGATGGCCGACAGCGGCAGCGCCACAGCGGACACCAGCGTGGCGCGCCAGCTGCGCAGGAAGAACCAGACCACGATCACCGCCAGAATGGCGCCTTCGTACAGCATGACCATGGAGGCGTCGAATTCTTCTTGCACCGGTGTCACGAAATCAAAGGCTTGCGTCAACTCCAGATCGGGGTGCTGGGCTTTCAGGTCGGCAAGCGCCTTTTGCACAGCCGCGCCCACTTCCACTTCACTGGCGCCCTTGCTGCGGGTGATCTCAAAACCGACAACCGACTTGCCGTTCAGCGTTGCAAAGCTGCGTTGCTCGGCCACTGTGTCCTTGACCGTGGCGATTTCGTCCAGGCGCACGTGTTTGCCGTTGGAAAGGCTCAGCTCCAGGCGGGACAACTCTTCTACCGTGCCGACGGTGGCCAGCGTGCGCATGGGTTGCTCGGAGCCGCCCAGGTCGGCGCGGCCACCTGCGCTTTCGGTCTGCACTTGCTTGAGCTGGCGCGAGATGTCGGCGGCGGTGGCGCCCAGGCTTTGCAGCTTGATCGGGTCCAGCGCAACCTGCACTTCGCGGGTCACGCCGCCTACGCGGCCAACCGATCCCACACCACGAACGCCCAGTAGGGCGCGCGAAATGGTGTTGTCAACAAACCAGCTCAGCGCCTCTTCGTCCATGTTGCTGGAGCGTATCGTGAAGGCCAGAATCGGCGCACCCGACAGATTCATCTTGCTGACGATGGGGTCGCGCAAGTCGCTGGGCAGGTCGCTACGCACCTGCTGCACGGCGCTGCGCACATCGTCCACGGCTTCTTGCGTGGGCTTCTCCAGGCGGAACTCGGCTGTTACGGTGACGCTGCCATCCTGCACGTTGGTGTAGATGTTTTTCAGGCCCTGCAGCGGCGCGAGGGCGTTCTCGATCTTCCGGGCCACTTCGGTTTCCAGCTGTGCCGGTGCCGCCCCCGGCAGGCTGGCGGACACGGTGACGGTGGGCAGCTCCAGATCCGGGAACTGCTGCACCTTCATGGCATTGAAGGACATGAGCCCGGCGATGGTCAGCAGTACAAACAGCATGACCGCCGGAATGGGGTTTTTAATGGACCAGGCAGATACGTTCATATTGCCTCCTGCCGAGCCGCGACACCCATGATCAGTTGAGGACAGAGCTGAAGATCTGTCCCGCAAAGTTTCAGGGCGGCAAGCGCCCCCTCGGGGGGCAACGAACACATGTGAGTGTGGGGGTTCATAATTTTTTGCTCCTTATTTGCTAGCGGAAGACGAAGGCGCGACGAGGGCTACAGGCGAATTGGCTGCAGGGGTTGCTGGCTTGGTGGCATCCACCACCTTGACCAGGTCCCCATCGCTGAGGAAGCCGCCACCGCTGGCCACCAGCTTGTCTTCGGGCTTGACGCCGCTCTGGATCTCGACCTGGTCGCCGACCACGCGGCCGGTTTGCACCTTGACCTGGGCCGCGCGGTTGTCGGCGCCGATGCGTACCACGTAGCTGAAGCCGTCCCGCACCACTACTGCGGCTTGGGGCACGGTCAGCGCCCCCGAGCTGCCCAGATCAAACTCGCCGCGCGCATACATACCGGGCTTGAAATTGGCCCCCACGTTTGCCACTGCGTGTGCTGCACTGCCCCCCGTGGGGGCTAATTTTCCTTGGGGCTGCCCGGCGGAAAATTCTGCCGCCACGCTCTTCTCGGAAGGCAGGTCCACATAGACCAGACCGTTGCGGCTGGCCGCATCTACGGTGGGTGCCAGCGAGCGTACCTTGCCCTTGAGTTGCGCGCCACTGGGTGCAGTCACCAGCACGGCGGTGCCGGGGGTGATGCGGCCGATCTCGGTGGAGGTGACTTCACCACGCCATTCGAGGCGGCTTTGGCGGATCAGCTTGAACATCTCGGTGCCGGCGCCGACCACGGAGCCGACCGACGCGTTGCGCGCGGAGATGATGCCGTTGTCCGGCGCCAGCAGCCGGGTGTTTTTCAGGCGCAACTGCTGCGCATCGAGTTGCGCCTGGGCCGAGGCGACGCGGGCCTTGCCGGTTTGCTCTTGCGTCAAGTATTGGTTGACCTGCTGGGCGCTGATGGCGCCGCTGCCCTGCACGGCGCGGGCGCGGTCGGCGTTGGCAGCAGCCTCTGCGGCATTGGCCTGGGCCTCGGCCACGGCGGCGCGGGCCAAGGCCACATCGGCCTGCACGCTCTCGGCGGCAAAGCTGGCCAACAACTGGCCGCGCTTGACGCTGTCACCCACGTTGGCATGCAGCTCGGCCACACGCAGGCCATTGGCCTCGGCGCCAATGCTGGCTTCCTGCCAGGCGGCCACGCTGCCGTTGGCGGCGAGCTTGATGGTCAACATGCTGCTCTTGGGCTGGGCCAGCGACACGGTGAGCGCGGGCTTGGACGCCACAGGCTTGGCGGCATCGGCGGCGTAGCTGCGCGTGGCAAACATACCCAGCGCTGACAAGGTGACGAAGCCCGCCACGAGCAGGCCCAGGGTCAGGGGTTTGACGGGCAGGTTGCGGATGAGGGAGTTTGATTGGAGGTTCATGGTGGTGTCGCGTCGCATCAATAAATGGAAGGGAAATTAGGGGGGTTGTTGGCGTGGGCTTAGTTCGAAGCTGTTTTGGTCACTGCATCGGGCTCAAAGCCGCCGCCCAGTGCGCGGTACAGCGCGACCCAGGCCCGGTTGCGCTCCAGCGCCAGAGCCAGTTGGGACGACTCGGATGCCAGCGCATTGCGCCGCGCATCTTCCAGCTCCACGAGGCTGGCCAGCCCCTGGCCAAAGCGGGACTGTGTGGCCGACAAAGACTCGGCATACCCGCGGGTAGAGACGATAGCGTCGTCGGTGCGGGCTGCCGTGCTTTGCAGGTTGACCAGGGCTTCTTCCACCTCACGTACGGCTTGGCGGACCTTGCCGCGGTAGGCCATGACGACGGCTTCGTAGTTGGCTTCCGATGCGGTGACCGCGGCAGCGCGCTGGCCCGCATCAAACAGCGGCAGGCTGATGGCCAGCGGGCCAAAAGACCAGGTCGTGCCATCCTGGTCCACACCGCCCGTGGTCAGGCGTGTGCCAGCGATCGAACCGTTCAGGCTTAGACGCGGCAGGCGCTGGGCCTTGGCATTGCCGACCTGGGCGCTGGCAACCACCACGTCGCGCTCAGCACTGAACACGTCGGGGCGTTGGGCAATCGTCTGTGCCGGTACGCTTGCTACGGAAATAGGAGCTGCTCGTGCAGTCTTTACGAGGGCTGCAGCCAATTTAGCCTTAAGGTCTGGCTCGGGAATGGCGGTCAGCGCGACCAGTCCCTTGGTGTCTAGATCGCACAGCGCACTTTGCTGTGTCAGGCGGCTGTTGCCGTCGGCAGCACTCGCGCGCGCCATGGCGGATACAGAGGGCGCGAGGAAGCCGACCTTGGCATTGATCTCGGTCAAACGCGCGGTCTCTTGCCGTGACGCTGCGTCGCGCCGGGCCAGCGCCAGTTGCTGCTGGCAGGTAGACAGGCTGTAGTACAGGTTGGCCACCTCGGCGGCCACCGACACGCGGGCATCGTGCCACTGGGCTTGAGTGCCCTGCACATTGGCCAGCGCGGCGCGGCTGACGGCGCGGTTGGCGCCGACCACGTCGATTTCCCATGCGGACTGCAGTCCGAGTTGCTGGGTGGTTGTTACCGGGAAGTTGGGTTGGCCGACACCGCGGCTTGCGGCATATTGGGCATTGAGGTTGGGCAGCAGGGCGCTGCGGGCGGTTGCCTGCTGCGCTCGGGCGGTCTCTACCCGCGCCAGTGCTTGCGAGATGGAGGGGCTGACCGCTTGGGCGGCGGCAATCAGTTCGACCAACAGCGGGTCGCCTTGTTGGTCCCACCACTGGGTCAGTGAGCCGACGCTGCCTTGGTGGGGCAGCGGTGCCTGCCACTGGGCTGGCGTGACAACGTCGACCTGGGCAGGCGGCATGAAGGTGGAGCAGGCCGACAGCGCCAGCGCGACCGCCAGGGGGATGAGTTTGTGAAAAGCGTGCTGAATCATCATCTTATGTTGGTGTTGTTGGGTTGCGGGTGGAACGTCGTGACAGGGACGGGGTGTGAACAGGTTTTTTTACAGCGGAAACGGGTTTGGTCTTGTGGCCCGCAGGCTTGCCAGTCACCGCGCGACGCTGTCTTTCGGCTGCGGTCAAGGCCATGGCGTAATCCACGAGCCGATCGCAGTACACATCCAGCGCGGCGTGCGAGGCGATCAGCGCGGGGCGCACGGCGATGGTGACGTCGGTGCAGATGTGCAGCATCACGCCCAGGCCGCTGATGGCCATGGCCAGCCGGTGGATCTCATCGTCGGGCTTCGCAATGGCCAAGTGGCGGCACAGCGCGGCGACCAATGCATCGTGGGCGGGCTTGATATGACCATCCACCTCTTCCTGCCAGATGCCGGTGGGCTCCAGCATCTCGCGGAAGTGCAGCTTCATGCACTGCTGTATCAGATGGCCTTGCTTGAGCGGCTCGACAAAGCTGCGCATCAGATTGCCCAACGCCCATTCCAAAGGATGGTCGGGGTTGTCTATGTTTTCGGGGGGGACGGTGGGGTTGCTGCGGGGGTCGGTGAAGACCGCTTTGTACAGGCCGGCCTTGTCGCCAAAGTAGTAGCTGATGGAGGCGATGTTGATCTGTGCCGCCAGTGCGATCTCGCGGGTTGAGGTCTTCGCAAAGCCCTTCTCGGCAAACAGCGCCAGCGCGGCATCCAGCAGGCGGTTGCGTGCTTCGACGCCATCACTGCGCAGGATTTTGGCTGAGGCGGGGGAGGGGGATGGTGGGGCCGTGGACATGGGGCGGGATGATACTCTAGTTAAATCAATCGTTTGATTTAACTACCCTTCATCCCGTGGGGTTTTGGTACCACGCGGTTACGGCTCGGCCGCATTGAGGGGCGAGCCGCAGAGTGGGGCGGGTTTGTTATGTATCAGTCGAGTAGCGGGTTTTGCTCCGTGTCCCCCACCCGCTGTGCGGGCTCCTCCTTGACCTGCGCAAACCCCACTACCCGACTGATACTGCGCGGCTTGGTGTGTGTGCCAACCTCCTGGGACAAGCGATTCGAGCGGCAGGGCTGGGGTGGGCGCCACAGT
>NZ_JANXUQ010000056.1 GCF_025356155.1 Rhodoferax sp.
ATGTGCCTATTGAGCTGGAGGTCGTGCACACCGACCTGTATTTCTTCGATGACCTGGACGTGGTGCAGTTGAACGTGGAAGTGCGCGCGCGCAATATCTCGCTAGACATGGCACGCAATATTCTGTTCCGGTTTGGCCGTGCATACCCATCCGGTTGGGATGAAGAGGGTGGTGGGCTGCACAGCGCTTTTTCTGCCGAATGGCTGGGGCATGACGGCCAGATACTGGCGCGCTCCGACACTGCGAACCGCGAGAAATTTTTGCAGTTTGTATGCCAACACCGCAGCCCTTGCATCTCGGAACACTGGGCCAGCCTGTTGCGGCCTTTGGTGCTGGCCGATTCAGATGAGCCCGGCACCCTGAGGTTTCGCTTGATCGAATACCATCGCATGCCTATCACCGCCTTCCTGGCTGTCGAGCAGCCGCGCGCACTGACGGCGCAGGATTGGGTTCGGCTGGGGCTTGCGTCCAAACTGCACCCGGACGAGCCTTTACCCATCAATGAACCCACGGTCATCGATTTCGTGAAGCTGTACTGCCAGGACCGGTTCTGGACCAATACCGACGCCGGACCCAATACGCGCTTCATCTGCACCGGCAGTTCCATGACGGTGGTCGGCGACTGCGACGCGGCGTTCTTTGCCGACGGCGAGCGCGGTGTGCTGGCGCAGTTCCGCCACCAATACTTTCTGGTGTTCCTGCTGGCCCACCTGCACCGCGCGGCATTGCTGGTGTTTTCGGATGTATTGGTCGGTGCCGTGAATGCGATGAAGGTCGACGATGACGACTCGGTGCGCGCCTTCAAGCGGCGCATCCGCGCCAACTTCGAAACCTTTCTGCGGTTCACGCACCGCTACTGGTTCCACGAGTTATCGGAACGTCCCCACGTGCAGGCAGCGTTTCGCATGTGCTCAGACCACCTGCGCAACGACCCGCTGTACGACGAGGTACGCGACGAAATCAAGGAGATGAGCCATTACCTGGACAGCGACTCACAACGGCGCCAGTCCAACACCGTGGTCCGGCTGACAGTGATCACCATTCTGGGTTTGATCACCACGGTTACCACCGGCTACTTTGGCATGAACGTCATTGCCTTTGGCGAAGGGCCACCCATGGAGCGTCTGGTGCATGGCGTGCTGGCGACCCTGGTGTTTGTGGGCATGGTCGTGTTCGCCATTGTGCGATCCAAGAGCCTGTCTGATTTGTTGGAAGTGTTGGCAGATGAGCGCACCCCCACACGCAAAAAGCTTCGCGCCTTCTGGCTGGTGATGACCAACCGAAAGCCGTGACCGACGCACCATCGATGTTTGCATAACATCCCCCATGTTTTCACCTGCGGCCGTCTGACAACACGGTTTTCGCCAGAGGTCGTAAGTAAAATATGCCGCTAGCCCATGCGGAATATGCGTCAGCAGCTACTAAAAACATAGCATTTCAATGGAGATGCAGTGCTGACAGGCGTCCATTCTCCGCAAACCTCCTGTAAAAATCTCATTTTGAAACCTTGTTTCAAAATAGAATAAACCTTTTTCCAATCGGGGGTGGGCAATGGGCGGACCACTGCGCAAAGTCGCGTTGTTTGGTGAATGCATGTTGGAGTTCCAGGGCGCTGCCTTTGGTGCGATGCAGCAGGGTTTTGGCGGTGATTCGCTGAATACGGCGGTTTACCTGGCGCGCTGCGGGCGAGATTTGGGAATCAGCGTGAGCTACGCCACCGGCTTGGGTGATGACCGCTGGAGCGCAGCGCTGATGGAGCGCTGGAGCGCCGAACGCGTGGGTCTGGACCTGGTGCGGCGCATCCCGGGCAGGTTGCCCGGCCTGTACCTGATCGAGGTGGACGGCCACGGCGAGCGCAGCTTTAGCTACTGGCGCGACACCAGCGCCGCCAAGGCCTACTTTGATGTGCCACAGACGCCGCTGGAGGCCACTTTGGACCAGTGGGACGCGCTCTACGTGAGCGGCATCAGCCTGGCCATCCTGCCTGAAAGCGGGCGGGAGCGCTTGCTGGCCGCCATGCAGGCCGTGCGCCGCCGCGGTGGCAGTGTGGTGTTTGACAATAATTTTCGCCCGCGCCTGTGGCCCGACCGCGCGCAGGCGTTGGATTGTTATGCCCGTGCCTTCGCCACCGCCAATATTGCCTTGGTCACGGCCGAAGACCACCAGGCACTGCACCAGATGGACAGCCTGGACCAAGCCATCAGCCACGCCCAATACCTGCCCAGCGAAGAGATCATCATCAAGCGCGGAGCAGACGCCACCTTGGTGCGCAGTCCGCAAGGTGAATGGGGTCAAGCGGTCACCGAACGGGTGCCGCAGGTCGTGGACACCACCGCCGCGGGCGACTCTTTTGCGGCGGGTTATTTGAGCCGCCGCCTCAGCGGTGCATCCAGCTTGGAGGCCTCCCTTTTTGGTAACCGGTTGGCTGCGCGCGTCATTCAATACCGTGGCGCACTGATACCGCAACAAGCCATGGCCGACCTGGTGTAAACAAACATGCAATACCCCAACAAACGCAATTCCAGAAACAAGGCGTGGTGTTTTGCCCCGCTATCGCTGTTGTGTTTCGCGCTCAACCTGGGTGCGCAGACCACCGATGTGCCCGCCATACGGGTCATCCTGGTGGGTGACTCAACGATGGCCACCCGCACAGGTTATGGTGACGCCCTGTGCCAGCGTTTCACCGCGCAGGTGGAGTGCGTTAACCTGGCCAAGGGCGGGCGCAGTACCTTGAGCTACCGCGCCGAAGGCTCCTGGGAGTTGGCGTTGCAGCGCATGCGGCCCGGCGCCCTGCCGCAAACAACCTATGTCTTCGTCCAGTTTGGCCACAATGACCAACCGGGCAAGCTCGGCCGCTCCACCGATCTGCAAACCGAGTACCCCGTCAACCTGGAGCACTATGTGCGCGACATCCAGGCGCAGGGCGCTACACCCGTCTTGGTCACGCCTCTAACGCGCCGCAGCTTTGAGGGCGAGAAATTGCAGACAACGCTACAGCCATGGGCCGATGCCATGGTCGCAGTGGCGAACCGCATGCAGGTGCCTTTGGTGGACCTGCACGCGCACAGCGCGCGTGCCGTGCAAGCCATGGGCCAAGAAGAGGCCGACACGCTGGCCATGCCCCCACCAGCGCCTGGCGATATGACAACAAAAAACCCCTTTGACCGAACCCACTTGGGTGCCAAAGGGGCTAACTATTTTGCAGGTCTGATGGTGCCTATCATTGCGCAGGCTGTTCCACCGTTGCGCCCGCACTTGCGTGCGGACTAACTCTCAGAACTTGTAGCGCGCCCCAACCAGGAGCTCCCGGCCCGTCACGTTATAGACCACTGCACTGTTACGCGCCCGGCTGATGAACTGGTCGTTGGGCGTGTTGGTTAGATTGGTCGCTTCCAACGTCACGTCCAGGTTCTTGTTGACCTTGTAGTTCAGGGACAGATCGACGTTCACCGAACCATTCTTGCCTTCAACATCGTTGTTATTCTGGCCGGGTACCCGGGTAAGGAACGCGCTGCGTGAAGAAGCCGAGATACGCCCGCTGAAAACACCGTCATCGTAATAGAAGGTTGCGTTCCACGACGTGGGCGAGAGGTTCAACAAGTCATCGGTGATGTAGGAACTGCCGACTGCCGTGGTTGCGTAATCAATCTTGGACTGCACCATCGTGTAGTTCAGCAAGGTGCCGAAGTTCTTTCCGATGCCGGGCAAGAAGGAGAAGGGCTGTTGGTAGTTAATTTCAAACCCGTTGAGACGGCCCCCGTTGGTGTTGACTGGCGTATTGACGGAGAACACTTCATTGCCGTTGAAGTTCGATGGCAGCAATGACAGTGGCAAGCCGGTGTCCTTGAACGCCATATTGGTTGTCAACGTCTGGATGTAGGTCGAAATGTTCTTGCTGAACACGCCCAGGCCCAGGAACGCGTTCTTGGCGAAGTACCACTCAATACCAGTGTCCAGCGTTTTGGCACGGTACGGTTGCAATAGGGGGTTGCCGCTGGTGATGGTCAGGTTACCGGTCGTTGAAATCGATCCACCAGGATTCAGGTTGCCCAGCATGGGGCGCGACATCACGCTGGCAGCGGCAACACGTACGATCAACTCTGGGTTCAGCGTTGCTGCCAGGTTGAAAGAGGGCAGCCAATCGTCATACGTATTGGAGATGCTCACTTGCGTAGCGCCACCTGTTGCCTGGTAGCCGGTGGCGACCTGTTCGGTCTTCACGTAGCGGGTGCCGAAATTGCCGCGCACCGGTGTGTCACCCCATTTCGTATCGAAGTCAGCCATCAAGTAGGCGCCCTTGTCGGTCTCTGTGACCGAGCGGTTGTTGCCGCGGGCATTGCCGTTGGTGATGGAGGACAGCGTAAAGTCGCCAGGACCTCCCGCGGGGCCGCTCTTCAGGCAATTGCAGTAGATGTCATAGGTTTGCGCAATCGCGCCGAGATTGGGAATCACCCAGGACGTCGGCGTTCCCGCAGGCAGGCTCAGGCCATTGCCGAAGTTGTTGATCGATGTGCTCAGGCTTGCCACCGTGGTGCCGTTGGGCGGTGCATAAATGGTGTCGCCCTGGTTGACCCGACGGAACTCGAAGGTGTCAAACGTATAGCGCTTCAGATCGAGGCCACCTTTGACGGTGATGGAGTCCGATGCCTCCCAGGCCAGGTTGATTTGTCCTACGTCGGTCTGGTTGGTGGCGCCTTGTGGGCGAATCCGGATTTCACTGGTGGTGGTGTTCGCCACCGTTGTTGCGGTGCCAGGCGGCACACCCACCAGGGTCAGCGCGCCGCCGGGCTGGTTGACGTTGAAGGGGTAGGTGATGGTTGGCAGGCGGTCGTTGCCCCGGAAGTCCAGGGTGTAACCGTTGACATTGAGGGCGTCCAGCGTGGTGGTGGTTTGCACGGGATTGTCAAACACCGATTTGGCGCTGCCCAGTTTGGCCGTCAGCTTCAGCGTATCGCTGAGGTTCTGCTGCCAGGTCAGCGTAGGCTGGGTGAACGTGGTGGACAACTCGTCGTAACGGGACTCAGCGCGAATGTCTACACCGTTGTACACCCCGTATTGCAACGCTCCATTTGGGGCATATGCGGTGCTCAGCACGCTGGTCTGCGGTTTGCCACCCTGGGTCAAGGTGCGGCTGAAGGAGATGGCCTCCAGAAAGTCTTCTTGGCGCGTTGCCTTGAGTTTGGAGTACATCAGGTCAAGGGTCAGCAGCGAATCGGTGGACGGCTTGAGCTGCACGGAGCCGGTCAGGCCGACCCGGTCCTGGTCGTGGGTCAAACGTCCGTAGCGGGGCAGGCGTGGGGTGAAGTTGTTGGTATCGCTGGCGGCGGCGTACGCTGCCAATGCTTCCGGGGTGCCCGCAATACGGGGCACACCTTGTGCCGCCGGGCCGCAAGTGGTTGCGGTCGAGCCTGCGGGGCTGGTAGCTGCGCCAATGGGGGCACACCAGCCACCAGACGAGGGGCCATTGTCCCAACGCACCGTGCTGAAGCCTTCTTCCAGACTGCGGCGCTTGGAGAACGCACCGGACAGCAGCACACCGAAGGTTCTGGCGTCATTGGTGTTGGACAGCAGGAACGCGGCGCGGGGATCCGTGGTTTGGGAGAGATCGTTGTACTTCTCCTTCAAGGACACCATGGCGTTGAAGCCCTTGAGGTCAAAGGGACGCGTGGTCTGCAGGTCCACGGTAGCGCCCAGCGAGCCTTCGTCTACGTCGGCTGACGAACTCTTGCGTACGGTGACCGTGTTGAACAACTCGGATGCAAAGACGTTGAAGTCAAAGCCGCGGCCCCGGTTGGCACCACCGGAGCTGTCGGTACCACCAGTGGTGGCCAGGGCTTCAATACCGTTGATGCGCACACGGGTAAAATCCTGCCCCAGTCCGCGTACCGTGATGGAGCGGCCTTCACCGGCATCGCGGTCGATGACCACGCCCGGCACGCGCTGCAAAGATTCCGCCAGATTGGAGTCCGGGAACTTGCCCATGTCTTCTGCCTTGATGACGTCAACAATGCCGTTGTTGTCGCGCTTGGCCTTGAGTGCGCTTTCCAGCGAGCCGCGCAAGCCGGTGACGACGACCGCGTCCAGGTCTTTTTCGGCTTGTTGTTGTGCGAAAGCAGAGCCGCTTGCCGCAGCCAACATCAGCGAGGTCATGCCGGCAAGGCGCACGCTGTAGCGTACGCTGCCCGGTGCGCGCTCAGGTTTGGCGTGCGTCATGGCGACCAGAGCGCGTACTGCTTGGCTGATGGAAGTTCTTATGGGTTGGGAAGGGGATAGGTGGCGTGGCATGGTTGTCTGTCTCCTGGTGTTTTCTTTGTGGATGGTTGCTGTGGCTCTACTACTGTCAGATGACCGGGAGGAGGTAGTCCTCCCGGCACGGGGAAAATTGGTCTAGAAGCGTGCTTTTGTCTTCCAACGCCACCACGCCGTGTGTGCGGTGGTGCGGGGCGATAAAGGCATCGCCTGTTTTCAGTACGCGGGCTACGCCGTCCACGACAACTTCAAACGCGCCAGACACCACGTAGGCAATCTGGTCGTGTATGTCGTGGGCGTGCGGCGTGCCAATAGCTCCCTTGTCAAATTCCACCAAGACGGACATCAGTTGCGGCGTGTGGCCAATGATCTTGCGGCGTATGCCGTCGCCCAATTCGGTCCATTGCGTGGCGTTACCGTCAAAGTAATACGTAGTCATTGCGAAACCTTTTTACCCTGGGGCGGTTGGTGGTAATTTATTGAAAACCTGATTTATGAAATCCTGTTTCGGTGGTACTATATCATCATGAATTGTTTTTGAAACAGTGGTTCACTAAGTAGAAACCAGTATTTCAAAACAGGCCGTTCGTGCGTTAGGCTGTAAAAAGGCGGCCTAAACCGGACCATTTATTAACTGCCCAATGCCTTAGACCAGGAGCCCCCATGGAAATACGCCAACCCATTCACAGCGACCACGCCCGAACTCTGGATACCGAGGGCCTGCGCAAGCATTTCCTGGTGCAAGACATGTTCAAAGCCGATGCCGTGACGCTGACCTATAGTCAGATTGACCGCATCATTGTGGGCGGCATCATGCCCGTGAGCACTGGCGTCAGTTTTGCGGCCGATCTGGGCCGCCACACCGGCACAGACTTCTTCTTGCAGCGCCGGGAACTGGGTTTGATCAATATTGGCGGCGCGGCGCGCGTGGTGGTGGATGGCGAAACCTTTGAGGTTGGCTCGCGTGAGGCACTGTACGTGGGCCAGGGCGCCAAGGCGCTGCAGTTCTTCAGTGTCAGCGCCGACCAACCGGCCAAGCTGTACTTCAACAGCGCACCTGCGCATACCGCCTACCCTCACCGCAAGGTAACGCTGGCACAAGCATCCCCTGAAACACTGGGTTCCGCCGAGACCAGCAATCGCCGCACCATCTACAAATTCCTGGTGCCTGACGTGCAGCCCACTTGCCAATTGCTGATGGGCATGACCCAGCTGGAGCCGGGTAGCCTATGGAACACCATGCCCTGTCACACCCATGACCGCCGTATGGAGGTCTATTTCTACTTTGACATGGGGGCCGATGCCGCCGTCTTCCATATGCTGGGGCAGCCCACGCAGACACGCCACGTGGTGGTACGCAACGAAGAGGCTGTTATCAGCCCAAGCTGGTCTATCCACTCCGGCGTGGGCACACAGGCTTACACCTTTATCTGGGGCATGGTAGGTGAGAACCAGGTCTTCAAGGACATGGACCATGTGCCCATGTCGGCACTGCGTTAAACCACGATAGGCACACCATGATTCTTGACAATTTCCAACTATCGGGACAGGTGGCCATGGTCACCGGTTGCAATACGGGTCTGGGGCAGGGCATGGCCCTGGCATTGGCCGAGGCAGGTGCCGACATCGTGGGCGTCAACCTGAGCGACCCCGCAGACACCCGTGCCCTGGTAGAGGGCTTGGGGCGGCGCTTTTTGGATCTGCGGGCCAATCTGTCGGACACCAGTTGCCTGGAAGGCTTGGTGCAAGAGGCGCTGACGCTGGCGGGCAAGATCGATATTCTGGTCAATAACGCCGGCATCATCCGCCGCAACGATGCCATCGACTTTAGCGAAAAGGATTGGGATGAGGTCATCAACCTGAACCTGAAGACGGTGTTCTTCCTGGCGCAGGCCGCCGTCAAGCAATTCATTAAACAAGGTAGCGGCGGCAAGATCATCAATGTCGCATCCATGCTGTCGTTCCAGGGTGGTGTGCGGGTGCCCTCATACACGGCGTCCAAAAGCGGCGTCATGGGTGTTACACGGGCAATGGCCAATGAATGGGCTGCGCACGGTGTCAACGTCAACGCCATCGCCCCCGGGTACATGGCCACAGACAACACCACCGCGCTGCGCGCAGACGCAGCCCGCAATGCGGCCATCGTAGAGCGGATACCGGCCAACCGTTGGGGTGTGCCCAAGGACCTGGCGGGACCGGTCGTGTTTCTGGCGTCCAAGGCGTCCGACTATGTGAACGGGTATACGCTGGCGGTCGATGGCGGATGGCTGGCGCGCTAGTGCAGCAGTTCTACCGCTACCGGGGCTGCCGCCATGTATGAAAACAAGCGACTAGGGTTTCTTTTCGTTTTGCCGTTTGTGCTGGGCGTGCTGCTTTTCAAGCTATTCCCCTTCGTGATGAGCTTTGGGCTCAGCTTCACGCAGTACGACCTGATGGACCCACCCCAATTTGTGGGGCTGGAGAACTACCGCGAGCTGGCCTATTCGGACCCGCTGTTTCGCAAGTCGCTGGGCGTAACGCTGTTGTTTGCCGTGCTGGCCGTGCCATTGCGCGTGGGCTTTGCGTTGTTTATTGCACATGTGCTGAATTTCAAACTGCGCGGTATCAACTTCTTCCGTGCTGCGTTTTATCTACCTTCTATATTGGGCGGCTCCATTGCCGTGGCGGTGCTCTGGCGCTTCATCTTCTCCAAGAATGGTTTGGTCAATCTGCTGATGGCGCACGTAGGCCTGGAGCCCATCGCCTGGCTGGCGGATGAACACTATTCGATGTGGACCATCGTGCTGCTCTTTACCTGGCAGTTTGGCTCCGCCATGGTGATCTTCCTGGCCGCGCTGCAAAACGTGCCGGTCTCCTTGTACGAGGCCGCAGAATGCGACGGTGCCAGCAAGTTGCAACAGTTCTGGCGCATCACCGTGCCGCTGATCACACCGGTCATTTTTTTCAACATGATCATGCAGATGGTGCAAGCCTTTCAGGAGTTCAACGGCCCCTACATGATCACCGAGGGTGGTCCGCTGAGCTCTACCTATGTGCTGGCGCTGTATATCTACGACCAGAGCTTTCGCTTCTTTAACCTGGGCTATGGCGCTGCACTGTCATGGGTGTTGTTTGCGCTCGTTGGTAGCTTGAGTGCCATCAGTTTCTGGAGCTCCAAGTACTGGGTGTTCTACGCCGGTGAGAAGGAGCAGCGCAAATGAGTGGCTCGGGTATGCAGGCGATGAACCAAAGCGAAGGCCGCCCATGGTTGCGCTACATCGCACTGGGCCTGGTGGCGCTGGTGATGTTGTACCCACTGATATGGCTGGTGGGGGCATCCTTCAAGAGCAATACAGCGATCTTTACCGAGGCCGGATTCTGGCCGCAGCGCTTTGACTTCCAAGCCTACGCCAAGGGCTGGAAGACCAGCACAGAGTACACCTTCGCCACCTACTTTTTTAACAGTTTTTTGATTGCGATCCCGCGCATCATCGTCACTGTTATCTCGTGTGTTCTAGTGGCCTATGCCTTTGCGCGCTTTGAGTTCTGGGGCAAAAAGCTGTTGTTCTCCATCATGGTCGGCACCATGATGCTGCCGCTGATTGTGCTGCGCCTGCCCCAGTACCTGGTGTTCCGCGAGCTGGGCTGGCTGGACTCTTACCTGCCGCTGATCGTGCCCTCCGCATTCGCAACTGACACCTTCTTCATCTTCATGCTGGTGCAGTTTCTGCGCGGCATTCCGCGCGACATGGAGGAAGCGGCGCAGATCGACGGATGCAACGCACTACAGCTGCTGTGGCACATCATCGTGCCCCTGCTCAAGCCAGCCATTATTTCGGTCATCGTGTTCCAGTTCATCTGGACCATGAACGACTTCATGGGGCCATTGATCTACTTGGCTTCAGTCGAGAAGTACCCGGTTTCGCTGGCCTTGAAGATGAGTATTGGCGCTACCGAAGAGGTGGAGTGGGCCAATGTGATTGCGATCTCGGTCGTGGCGTTGATCCCTTCGGTGCTGGTGTTTTTCGCCGCACAACGTCACTTTATAGAAGGGGCTACTTCCAGCGGCGTCAAAGGCTAAGTACAAAAAGTACGGCCTCATACAAACGAGATACGGAGACAACAGTGGCACGTTTGCAACTGAAGAAAATTGAAAAGGTCTACCCTAATGGCTTCAAGGCTGTGCATGGCGTGGACCTGGATGTGCGTGACGGCGAGTTCATGGTCTTTGTCGGGCCCTCGGGCTGCGCCAAAAGCACGCTGCTGCGCATGATTGCGGGCCTGGAGAGCATCTCGGGTGGCGAGCTATTTATCGGCGATAAGCTGGTCAACAGGTTGGCGCCCAAACAACGTGGCATCGCCATGGTATTTCAGAACTATGCGCTGTATCCGCATATGACGGTCTTTGACAACCTGGCCTTTGGCCTGAGGCTGGCGGGCACACCCAAGGCCGAAGTGCAGCAGCGGGTGCGCCACGCAGCAGGTCTTCTGGAGATGGAGCATCTGCTGGAGCGTTATCCCAAGCAGCTCAGCGGTGGCCAGGCACAACGCGTGGCCGTGGGGCGCGCGATTGTCAAGAAGCCCGAGGTGTTCTTGTTTGACGAGCCCTTGTCTAATCTGGACGCCAAGCTGCGAGCGGCCATGCGCGTGCGCCTGACCGAGCTGCACCGTACGCTGCGCGAGGCCGGCCAACCTGCCACAGTGGTCTACGTGACCCACGACCAGGTCGAGGCCATGACCATGGGCGAGCGCATTTGTGTACTCAAGGACGGTGTGATCCAGCAGGTGGATACGCCGACGGCTTTGTATGACCATCCGGCGAACGCCTTTGTCGCGAGTTTTATTGGTTCGCCCGAAATGAATATTGTCGACGCGCAACTCTCAGCGCAAGACGGTGGTTGCCTGTTGCAGTTGGGCGGGCGGAGCGTGGCATTGCCAGCCAGCAAGATGGTCCAACTGGGCGGGCTTGCGGGTGCCGTCAAGTTCGGCTTGCGGCCAGAACATGTGTCGGCTGGGCCAAGGCCGCAGGGGGACAGCGTACCGGTGCAGGGTACTGTGCGCTTTACCGAGCACATGGGCAGCGAGGTTTTTGTGCACTTCAATGTAGGCGAACTGGCCCTGAGCGCACGGGTTCCGCCCGACCAATTGAATGGCTTGCAAGACAAAGTCCGCGGCGCTACACATACCTTTCACCTGCAGTTGGAGCGCAGCCATTTCTTTGATACGACCAGCGGCGTAAGCCTGCTGCGGGCAAGCTGATGTTGCAACGTCGGCAATTTTCGGTGCTTGCGCTCAGCCCACTGGTGGCAAGAGCCCAGACGCCGCCAGTAACCGTACTGCGCTTTGCGTGGTGGGGTGGCGCTGCCCGGCACGAGGCCACGTTGAAAAGCATCGCGCTGTTTGAGCAACAAAACCCAGGCCTGAAGATCAAGGCCGAGTACATGGGTTTCAACGGCTATCTGGAGCGGCTCACCACGCAGATCGCCGGTGGGTCCGAGCCCGATGTGATGCAGATAAATTGGGCCTGGCTAGCCATGTTCTCCAAACGTGGCAATGGCTTTACCGACCTGGATCGGTACCGCAGCCTGCTGGCGCTGGACCAGTTCAGTGAGGAAGACGTTAACTCGGGGCGGGTGGCCGGCAAGCTCAACGCCTTGCCCACGGCCTACACCGCCCGCGTCATGTTGTGGAACAAAAGCAGCTTTGACCGTGCGGGTTTGCAGCTGCCAAAAACCTGGGACGAACTCTTCGCCGCCGGCCCAGTCTTCAAGGCTAAGCTGGGTGATAACGCCTACCCCCTGGATGGCGAGCTGTACGACATGATTCTCTTGTCGCAGGCCTATGTGCAGCAAAAGTATGGCACGCCGTATGTGGACCCGCTACAAGCCCGTGTCGCCATGAGCCCCGCTGCTGCATTGGAATGGGTGCAAACCTACCGACGCCTCATTGCCGAGCATGTGGCCACGCCCTTGCCTTTGCGCGCGAGCTTGGGCGGTGCTGATAAGCCGACCGAACAGCAGCAGGACTGGGTGGTCGGCAACTGGGCCGGTAACTTCACCTGGGACTCCGCGATACCGCTACGTGCGGCCACGCTGGACAAGCAGCAGAAGCTGGTGTTGGGTGACTTTCCCAGTTTACCGGGTGCAGCCGTAAGCGGCATGTTTGGCCGCCCGACTGTGATGCTGGGTATGGGCCGCAACTGTAAGCAGCCTGAGCTGGCAGCACGTTTTATCAACTTCATGCTGACCGACCCCGAGGCCGCGCGCATTCTGGGCAAGACGCGGGGTGTACCCGCCGCACGCAGCCAGCGCGATGTACTGGTCAAGGGCAACCGACTACCAGCCATGGAGTTGGCAGCACATGAGCAGATCAGGCTGCAGCGAGAAGCCGGGCGCGTGCCGGTGCCCGCGCCGCTGTTTGAACACGCCCGCCTGCACAAGTTCATGCGCGAAGTGTTCGAGACCGTCGCCTACGGAAAAACCACGGATCAGGAGGCTGCGCGCCGATTGGTCGATGAAGGCAATGCCCTGTTGAAACGCATCCAATAAACCATGACCATGACTGTATCTACCGAACGCCAACTGACATTTCAAACCCGGCAAGACCCTGACACGGGCGCGCGGGTTACACGGCTGACGCCGACCGACATTACCTGCCACCGCAACTACTTCTACCAAAAATGTTTCACCAGTGACGTTAGCAAGCTGATCTTCGCGGGTGAGTTCGGGCCAGGCAATGCCTGGAACTACCACCTGTTGGACCTCAACAGCCAGGTCGCGACCCAACTGACGGACCAGCGCGGAGAAAACACGTTTGGCGGGTTCATGAGCCCCGATGACCAGCACCTGTATTTCGTGCGGGCCGAGCGCCAACTGATTCGGCTGGCGTTGTCCGGCTTGAAAGAAGAAGTGGTCTACACCGTGCCCCAAGGTTGGGTCGGCTATGGCACCTGGGTGTCTAACTCGGCCTGTACCAAGATGGTGGGCATAGAGATCCATGCGGATGACTGGTCCCCTTTGAGCGACTGGAAAAAATTCCACGACATGTTCCATGCCAAGCCACGCTGCCGCCTGATCCGCATTGATCTGGCCACGGGGCAACGTGATGTGATTTTGGAGAAACACGGCTGGTTGGGCCATCCGCAATACCAACCCTTCCATGACGACACCGTGGCCTTTTGCCACGAAGGTCCGCATGACCTGGTGGATGCGCGCATGTGGTTCATCAACGAAGATGGAGGCAATCTGCGTTGCGGCAAGGTGCATGCGCCGGGCGAGAGCTGCACCCATGAATTCTGGGTGCCCGATGGATCGGCGATGATTTACGTGTCCTATCTCAAGGGGCAGCGCGACCGCTGGATCTGGTCGCTGGACCCGGTAACGCTGGAAAACAAACGCCTGACCTCCATGCCCCCGTGCTCGCATTTGATGAGCAACTTTGACGGCACCCTGTTGGTGGGCGATGGCTGTGGATCGCCGGCCGATGTGTCGGACGCGGGTAGCCACGATATCGTCACCGACCCTTACCTGCATGTGTTTGACTTGCAGGCCGGCACCAACCGGGCCATTGCCCGCCACGATTCGTCGTGGCGCGTGCACAAGGGCAGTCGCCAGGTGACGCATCCCCATCCTTCGTTTACGCCGGATGAAAAGCAGGTGTTATTCAGTTCTGACGCTGAAGGTGAGCCTGCGCTGTACCTGGCAGATGTGGGCACGCCATGAAACGGTGGATGTGTATCCCGGCGTATGTGGCGACCTGTCTTAATATGGGGGCATGGGCGCAAGACTCCGCCCGGCCGCAGTTGACGTCCGCCGCCGCCTCAGACTTTGCGGTCGCCACCTACCTGGCACAAGGTCCGTCACCCTGGATCCCGGCCGACCTATCCGCGCTGCGGAGTGCCCGGCCCGATTTTGTGGTGGCCCTTGATGGCAGTGGAACCCATGCCAACTTGCAGTCTGCGCTGGACGCAGTGCCGTCAGCCGATGCAAGTGGCCGCCGATGGGTGATCGGCCTGGCCGCAGGAACTTACCGGGGGCAAGTGTGTTTGCAGGGCAAGGCGCCGGTTGCCGTAGTGGGCTTGGGTCAACAGCCATCGGACGTACGCATCGTCGCCGCGCGTTATGCGGGCCAGAGCAAGCGCCCTGGCGTTGATGCTGGAAACCCATGTCTGCCCGCAGTGGACGCACCGGCCTATGGCACCTTCAGCACTGCAACCCTGGCCATCTTCAGCAACGACGTGCAAGTATCGTATCTCACCGTTGAAAACGAAGCTATGCAGGCCGTGCGCGGCGGTGTCGGTTACCCGGCAGGTGCTGCCGAGTCAGGTGGGGCGCAGGCCGTGGCCTTGATGACACAGGGCGACAAGATCCAGCTCGAAGACGTGCAACTGCTCGGACACCAGGACACGCTGTATGTGCGTACCGCGCCCGGCAACACCGGAGACAGGGTCTACGTGCACCGCAGCCTTGTGAGCGGTGATGTCGATTTCATCTTTGGCGCGGGTACGCTGGTCATCGACGACAGCACCATCTTCAGCCGTGCAGGACGCAGGGCAGCAGGCGAGGGTGGTCATGTGCTGGCGCCCAGTACGGCGCCCCAAACCGCTCTGGGGATTTTGGTCAATAACACCCGCTTGATGGGTGAAGCCGGGTTGCGCACAGGCTCCATTTCGCTGGGTCGCGCGTGGGACCAGGGTATTGCCAAGGGAGCCTGGAAAAAGGACTCATCACCCAATGGGCAGGCAGTTGTACGCGATAGCGTGCTGGGAATGCACATCGGCCCTTGGGCCGCATCCACATCGCGACGCCCCTTTAGCCCATCGGGCGAACAAGCAAATCGCATGTGGGAATGGCGCAATTCACTGCAGGAAAAGACTGACTTGGCAGAGCTCACTACAGACACAAGCCGCGAGACACTCGCGACAAAAGATGGTTGGGCCAGTGCCGAAGGGGGTACCCAGGGCGGCGCCCGTGCACTGCCACAACACGTCTATACCGTACGTAACCGCGCGGAGCTGGCTGTCGCGCTGGCCGTCAAGGCCAGTGCGCGCATCGTTCAAGTGGTTGGCCGTATCGACCTTAGCACCGATGCCCAAGGCCGCGCGCTGGGTTATGCGGACTACCGCGATCCGGCATTTGACCCTCAGGCCTTTCTGGCCGCGTTTGATCCGACCGTATGGGGCAAGAAGCCGCCCAATGGTGTGCAAGAGGATGCGCGTGCACGGTCCGCACGCCGCCAGGCCGAGACGGTTGTGCTGAGGGTCCCGACTGGGACTTCTGTGGTTGGCGTAGGCGCCGATGCGGCGATTGTCAACGGCACGCTATTCCTGGATAAGGTGGACAACGTCATCATTCGTAACATCCATTTTTCGGATGCGTATGACTACTTTCCGGCCTGGGACCCCAAGGACAACGCCAATGGCGAGTGGAACTCCGAGTACGACAACATCACGCTGCGTGGCGCCACCCATGTCTGGGTCGATCATTGCACGTTTGATGATGGACCACGGCCTGACGATATAGAACCCGTTCTCCTGGGCCGCCAGGTGCAGCACCATGACGGCTTGCTGGACATCACGCAGCAGTCTAACTGGGTGACGGTGTCGTGGAACCACTTCCACCACCATGACAAGACGACCCTGGTTGGCAGCAGTGATGGCCAAGCGCTGGACGAAGGAAAACTCAAGGTCACCTTTCACCACAACTGGTACGAGCGTATCAAAGAGCGCACGCCCCGCGTGCGTTACGGCGAAGTTCATGTGTACAACAACCTATTTGAGGGGGGTGCGGATGGCCCGTACTCCTACGCCTATTCGTTGGGGATTGGCCACCAGTCCCGAATCTACAGCGAACGCAACGCCTGGGTGACGCCACCCAGTGTGCGTTCTGCCCAGTTGCTGCGTGTCCTCAAGGGCAATCGCTTTTTCGACAATGGGTCTACCCACAATGGTTTGGCGGTGGACCTGCTGGTGACGTTGCGAACGGCCTACCCCGGTGTGAACTGGGTGACCGATGTGGGTTGGACACCCAGCCTTTTTCTTGCAATGGATAACGTGTCGGATGTGCCGTCCCGGGTGCGGGCGGGTGCTGGTGCTGGGCGAGGAAAGGTGAATTGACGATGCAAAAGTTTATGGACCACAACTTCCTGTTGGACACGGAAGTTGCGCAACAGCTCTACCGGGAAGTCGCGGCGGATCTGCCCATCATCGACTACCACTCGCATCTGCAGCAGGGTGAAATCGCGGCCAAGAAGCAGTTTCGCAACATCACCGAATTGTGGTTGGCGGGTGACCACTACAAATGGCGCTTGATGCGCAGCGCCGGTATCTCCGAAGACTTCATCACAGGCGCTCAAAGCGACGCTGCCAAGTTCCTTGCGTTTTGTAGGGTGCTGCCCTTGGCAGCGGGTAACCCGATCTACCACTGGTGCCATCTGGAACTGCAGCGCATCTTTGGCCTCACGCTGACCATCAACGCGACCAATGCTCCACGCATCTGGGAAGAAGCCAATGCGCGTCTGGCGACCATGAACTGCTGGACGCTGCTAGAGCAGGCCAAGGTTGAGGTAGCGTGCACCACGGATGACCCGGTAGATGATCTTGCGCAGCACGATGCCATTGCGCGCTCGGCATTGTCCACCCGCGTACTGCCTGCCTTTCGCCCTGATGCGGCCATGCGCATCAACCGTACCGGTTTTACAGACTATCTGGTGACACTGGGTAAGGTTGCCGGCGCACGCATCACGCGTTATGGTGACCTGGTGGCCGCGTTGGCCGACCGTGTGGCCTACTTTCACCAACGCGGTGCACGCATCTCGGACCATGCCGTCGATCTGCCCATCAGTGCGGAGGCCGTGTCGGTGGCTGCATGTGAGGTGCTGTTGCAAAAACGCCTTTCGGGCACCGCACTCACCGAGCCCGAGCAGGCCGCATTTCAACGCAGCTTGCTGCAAGACCTTGGCGCTATGTATGCGCGCCACCTGTGGGCCATGTGCCTGCACATCGGCGCCCAGCGCAACAACAGCCAGCGCGGCATGCAGATGCTGGGGCCTGATACAGGTTATGACGCCATTTCTGATGCAGGCCATAGCCGCGGTATCGCCGGCCTGCTGGATGCACTGGACGCGGACGGCCTGTTACCCAAGACCATGCTGTTTTGCCTAAACCCGGCGATGAACGAAATGCTGGCCGCGTTGATAGGCTGCTTTCAGGATGGCAGCATCGCAGGCAAAGTACAAATGGGTCCGGCCTGGTGGTTCAACGACCACAAGGACGGCAACTTGCGCCAATTGCGTGCACTGGCCAGCCACGGCGTGCTGGGCACTTTTGTTGGCATGGTGACTGACTCGCGCAGCTTTGCGTCTTACCCGCGCCACGACTATTTCCGCCGCCTTCTGTGCCGCCAATTGGGGCGCTGGGTGAGCGATGGCGAATACTCCGATGACCGAGAGGCATTGGAAACTATCGTGCGCGGTGTCTGCTACGACAACGCCAAACGCTACTTCGCGCTATGACAACAACTACGCCTGGCAAGGTACTGTGCATCCACCCGGACGACGACATGCTCGTGGCCCTGGTGGATTTGCACCCTGGGGAGACCGTGGAGTGGGCGCAGCAGCCCTTGCGTATCAACACTCCGGTGCAACGCAAGCACAAGGTCGCACGGCATGACTGCGTGCGGGGCGAGATACTGCGTCTCTATGGCACACCGGTGGGCAGAGCCACCACCTTCATTGGCGCTGGCAGCGCCGTCACCATCAACAACCTGGAGCACTATGCACCCGCGCCTGAGTTCGGTAGCGGTGCGCAGGCGCCTGTATGGTCGGCACCAGACGTAACGCGTTGGCAGCAGGCGACGTTCCAGGGCGTGGTGCGCAAGGACGGCCGGGTCGGCACCGCAAACCATTGGCTGATCTTTCCTTTGGTGTTTTGTGAAAATCGCAATGTGGAGCAACTGCGCGATGCGCTGGTGCGGCCGTTGGGTTATGGTCAGGATGACGATCTGGCGGATTTCACGCGCTCGTTGTTGGGTGGTTCGACCGTCAGTGCGCCTGCAGCGTCTAGACCGTTTGCGAATGTGGATGGTGTGCGCATCATCACCCACCAGGGTGGCTGTGGCGGCACACGTGCGGATGCCAAGTCGCTGTGCCGCATCTTGGCGGCCTATGCCGACCATCCCAATGTTGCCGGTGTCACCGTATTCAGCCTTGGCTGCCAGAACGCACAGGTGGATATGTTCAAGGCAGCCTTGGCCGAGAAGAATCCTCACTTCGACAAGCCCTGCCTGATCTATGAGCAGCAGAAGTGGGAGGGCGGCGAAGCGGCCATGATGAAGGCCGTGGTGCAAGACACGTTGAAGCAATTGGCCATCGCCAACGAAATTGCCCGGCAACCTGTTCCGCTGTCGCACCTGCGTATCGGCGTCAAGTGTGGCGGCTCGGATGGGTTTTCCGGCATCACCGCCAACCCGGTTTTGGGGTTGGTATCCGATCGCCTGGTGGCATTGGGCGGAGGCTCCATCCTGTCAGAATTTCCTGAGTTGTGCGGTGTTGAGTCCAGCTTGATGGCGCGTTGTGTGAACGCATCCGACCGGCAGCGCTTTGTGGACTTGATGCACGACTTCGAGATCCGCGCCCAAGCGGTCGGAACCACGTTTGCAGACAACCCCAGCCCGGGCAATATCCGTGACGGGCTGATCACCGATGCGATGAAGTCCGCAGGGGCCGCACGCAAAGGCGGCAGTTCGCCCATCGTCGCCGTGTTGGACTATGGTGAGGTCGCCAACCAACCGGGTCTGGCGTTGTTATGCACACCTGGCAACGATGTGGAATCGGTGACAGCGCTGGTTTCGGCGGGTGCCAATGTGGTGTTGTTCACCACCGGGCTGGGCACGCCCACCGGCAACCCCATTGCGCCGGTTGTCAAGGTGTCCAGCAACACCGACGTCGCTACGCGGTTGTCCGAGCTCATCGATTTTGATTGCGGCAGCATTTTGCAAGGTGCTGATCCCGAAGTGCTGGCGGACGGTCTGCTGGAGCAGATCATCGCTATTGCATCCGGTCAACAGGAGACACAAGCGGATCGTCTGGGGCAGCACGATTTCATCTTCTGGCGGCGCGATATCTCGCTATGAACCTTCCTGCACCCTTGCCGCAGCTTCAGCGCGAAGAGCCCTTTGCCTTGCCCATCCGCGTGTTGCAATTTGGGCAGGGTAATTTTCTGCGCGGCTTTGTGGATTGGCAACTGGACGTCCTCAATGAACGCGGTGGTCTCGACTTTGGCGTGGTCATCGTTCGCCCGACCTCACGCTCGAAAGCGCCTCTGCTCGACACGCAAGGCGGTTGTTACACCACAGTTTTCCGCGGTCTGGATGCGCACGGTGCGTTGCAGACCGAAGTACGCAAGATTAGTTGCGTGCAGCGAGAACTCGACCTGCGCATCCACTTTGCGGACTACCTGGCCTTGGCCCGTAATCCTGATGTTCGGTTCTTCGTCTCCAACACCACCGAGGCGGGCATAGCGGTGAACAGCAGTGACCGCTATGTGGACCAGCCACCGGAGACTTTTCCCGCCAAACTCACGCGCTGGCTGCATGAGCGGTATCTGCACTTTGCGGGGGATTCTTCCAAAGGCATCGTTCTACTGCCGTGCGAGCTGATTGAAGCCAATGGCCCCGCATTAAAAGCCGCTGTATTGCATTACTGTGCGTTGTGGCAATTGGCACCAGAATTTCAAACCTGGCTGGATCGGTCCTGCCACTTCTGCTCCACACTGGTAGACCGCATTGTCACGGGCTACCCATCGTCTGAGGAGATTGCGCAGTTGCAGGCCACGTTGGGCTACCAGGATAACTTTCTGGTTGCGGGTGAGCTGTACCACTATTGGGCTATCGAGGCGCCACCTTGGGTGGCCCAAGAGCTGCCCTTGCAGCGCGCAGGGTTGAATGTGCAGTGGGTCGATGATCTGGCGCCTGTTCGCCTGCGCAAGGTCGCCATCCTGAATGGCGCACACACCGTGCTGGCCGCAGTGGGTTTGCTGGCGGGCATACCAACGGTTGGCGATGCGATGCAAGACCCGGACATACTGGGTTTTTTGAAGGCCACGCTGGTCGAAGAGATTATTCCCGCGCTGCCCTTGGACGAAGCCGCGCTGCACACCTATGCCGACGATGTATTGCTGCGTTTTCGCAACCCGTACATCCAGCACCAATTGCAGGCAATTGCTTTGAACATGGCCAGCAAGTGTGTCACCCGTTTGCTGCCACAGGTCAAAAGCTTCGTTGAAACGAACGGTCGTTTCCCGCCGCGTCTTTTGTTGGTGCTGGCTGCTGCCCTACACGGGCTTAAAGAACCATCGGATGTGCTCAATGCCGCAGTAGGCGGCATTGCCGGGTTGCCGGATGCACTGGTGGCAGCCCGTTCGGGGATTGAGGCCGTTGGCATACGGCAAGCTATATCGCGTATGGGAGCGACTACATGAAACACTGTGTGCGCCGCGCGGTGGCTTTGCTGATGGTTTGGGCTTGGTGCGGGGCGTCCGCCCAAGTCCAAATGAATGCCTTTACCTATGATGCGCAAGGCTGGGCAACCGGGACTCTAGGTGGGCGCGGTGGCCGCATCATCCGCGTCACCAACCTCAATGAATCCGGTGCCGGTTCTTATAGGGAAGCCATCGAGGCCGAAGGGCCGCGCACCATCGTGTTTGAGGTGGGCGGTGTCATCGACATGGGCGGCAAGAACATCACCATCAAAAACCCGTACCTGACGATTGCGGGCCAAACCGCGCCCAACCCTGGTGTGACGGTGGTCAAGGCAGAGACGAACATTGCCACCCATGACGTGATCATCCAGCACATGATGTTTCGCCCGGGCGAGTTCGGCCGTACCAAACGCAGTGGCCACGACCAGGACGGCATATCTACACGGGGCGCTGCACACCATGTCATCGTGGACCATTGCTCGCTGTCCTGGGCAACAGACGAGAACTTGTCAGTCAGTGGCCCCCGTTTTGACGGAGCAACTCCCGATGATTGGCGGCGCAATACCTCACACGCCATTACCTACAGCTACAACCTGATCTATGAGGGGTTGGCTAACTCGGTCCACGAAAAGGGCGAACACTCCAAGGGCAGTCTGATCCACGACAACGCCACCGGCATTCTGCTGTCGGGTAACGTTTATGCATCCAACCGCGAACGCAATGCGCTGTTCAAGGGTGGCGTGTATGCGGCCATGGTCAACAACCTGGTCTACAACCCCGGCGCCAAGGCCGTGCATTACAACCTGGTGGCCCATGAGTGGAGTGGCCATGATTACCAGACGGGCAAGGTGACCCTGGTGGGCAACGTCTACCGCCATGGCCCGGACACCAAGGCCAACACGCCTCTGTTCGCGCTGGGTGGCCATGGTGATGTGGAGCTTTACCTGAAGGACAACATTGCGGTCGACGATGTGGGCCAAGCCGTGGCACTCACCGGTGTCTACACCGCCAGCCAGGCGCGCATTCTGACAGTGGATACGCAATACCTGCCGTCGGACGTCAAGGTGTATCCAGCAAAGGAGCTAGAGCGCGAACTGCCGTTGGTCGCCGGCGCGCGGCCTTGGGCGCGCGATCCGATTGACTTCAAGCTGCTGTCCGATCTGGCTGAGGGGCGTGGCCTGATCATCGACTCCGAAGTCGAGAACGCGATGGGCTACCCCCGGTACCCACCAACCTATCGTCCGTTTAAGGACGAGGACTGGAACCGAGCCGATATGAGTCCCAAGGCGGGTTGGGCATCCTTTGTGGACGCGAAGTCGCGCTAGGCCACCGAGCATTTCTTTGCCAGTTTTTCAACACCAAAACCAGGAGACACCCATGAACTTTCGTAGAACATTGTTTGCCACTGCAACCGCCGCAGTGCTGGCCGTTGCGGCACTACCACTGACTACCACCGCGCAAACCATATTGAAAGCGGCTGATGTGCATCCGGCGGGCTACCCGAATGTGGTGGCCATCGAGAGCCTGGGGAGAAAACTGGAAGCCGCTACCAATGGCAAATACAAGCTGCAAATGTTTCCTAGCGGCGTATTGGGTGGCGAGAAAGAAATGATTGAGCAGACCCAAGTGGGTGCCATCAATATCTTGCGTACTTCGCTTGGCCCCTTGGGCACCGTGGTGCCCGACGTACAGGTGTTTAACATGCCGTTTGTGTTTCGCAATGAAGCGCACATGCGCGCCGTGATCGATGGCCCCATTGGCCAGGAACTGCTGGACAAGATCACCGCCAGCCCTGCCAAGATGGTTGCGCTGGGTTGGATGGACGGCGGTTCACGCAGCCTGTACACCAAGAAGCTGGTCAAGACCCCCGCCGATTTGAAAGGCCAGAAAGTCCGCATGATGGGCAACCCCCTGTTCGTCGACACCATGAATGCCATGGGCGGCAATGGCATTGCCATGGGCTATGGCGAAGTATTCAGCGCGCTGCAGACCGGTGTGCTCGACGGTGCGGAGAATAACCCTCCTAGCATGTTCACCTCGAACCACTACACCGCGGGGGCCAAGTTTTACGCGCAGACCAACCATCTGATCATTCCAGAAATCTTCGTAATGTCCAAGGTGACCTGGGAAAAACTGAGTAAGGACGAGCAGGCACTGGTCGTCAAGTTCTCTCGGGAAGCGCAGCTCGAACAACGTGCCCTCTGGGACAAGAGCGTGGCCGAGTACACCGCCAAGCTCAAAGCCGCTGGCGTGGAGTTTGTGGCGGTGGACCAGAAGCCTTTTTATGACGCAACCGCTCCTGTGCGTGCCAAATACGGCGCGCCCTATGCGGACCTGATCAAGCGCATAGAAGTCACCAAGTAAGCCGGCCAACCCGCAGCCGATCACCATGCGCGAGACTATTCTCAAAACCCTGGACGGCGTCTACCTGTTCTGCATCTGGACAGCCGGTATTGCCATATTTTTTATGAGCATCATCATCCCCATCGGGGTGTTTGCACGCTATGTTTTAGGGACTGGTGCGCAATGGCCCGAGCCTATTGCGATTCTGCTCATGGTGATTTTCACCTTCATCGGTGCGGCCGCGGCCTATCGGGCCGGTGGGCACATTGCCGTGGCCATGTTGACTGACCGGCTGCCGACTGTTTTGCAAAAGCTTTGCGCCGTGTTGGTGGACTTGGCCATGGGCATGGTCTGTGTGTTTGGTGCGGTATACGGCACCCGGCTTAGCCTGGGAACCATGGGTCAGACCCTAGCCGAGTTGCCGTGGCTGCCCGTGGGTGTGACCTATCTCCCGCTGCCCCTGGGAGCGCTGTTGACGCTGACTTTTGTGATGGAAAAGATGGCTCTGGGCTCGCAGCACGCGCGCGCGGTGGTGCGCTTTGACCACTTGCTGGAAAAAACAGCACCGACCTCTGCGGGAGCCTGAAGCATGGACACGTTCGTACTCCTGGGAAGTTTTGTGGTGCTCATGCTCATCGGCATGCCGGTGGCATACGCACTGGGTCTTTCCGCTCTGGCGGGGGCACTGTGGATTGACCTGCCGCTGGACGCCGTCATGATCCAACTGGCCAGCGGCGTCAACAAGTTCTCGCTGCTGGCGATCCCCTTCTTTGTACTGGCCGGCGCACTGATGGCCGAAGGCGGCATGTCGCGCCGCCTGGTGGCCTTTGCCAACGTGTTGGTGGGCTTTGTGCGGGGCGGTTTGTCCCTTGTGAACATCCTGGCATCCACCTTCTTCGGCGGCATTTCCGGCTCGGCGGTGGCTGACACGGCGTCCATTGGTTCGGTACTGATTCCGGAGATGGAGCGCAAGGGCTACCCGCGCGACTTCTCGGCGGCACTCACCGTCAGCGGGTCGGTTCAGGCCATCCTGATTCCGCCCAGCCACAACATGGTGATCTACTCCATGGCTGCGGGTGGTTCGGTATCGGTGGCGGCGCTATTTCTGGCAGGTCTGCTGCCGGGGCTGTTGCTGGGTGCCATGTTGGCGGTGTATTGCCTGGTGGTGGCGCGCCAACAAAATTTTCCCAAGGGTGATGTCATCCCCCTACGCCAGGCGCTGAAAATCTGCGGGGAAGCGCTGTGGGGCCTGATGACCATGGTCATCATTCTGGGGGGCATCATGTCGGGCGTTTTTACCGCAAATGAGTCGGCCTCCATCGCGGTGATCTGGTCCTTCTTTGTCACCATGTTTGTCTACCGCGACTACAAGTGGCGCGACCTGCCCAAGCTGGTGCACCGCACCGTCAAGACGGTGACCGTGGTGATGATTCTGATTGGCTTTGCCGCTTGTTTTGGCTACGTCATGACTCTGATGCAGATCCCGCTCAAGATAACGACCTTCTTCACATCATTGACCAACAACAGCTACCTCATTCTGTTCTACATCAACATCATGCTGCTGATCCTGGGCACCCTGATGGACATGGCGCCCCTCATCCTGATCCTCACGCCTATCTTGCTGCCGGTGGTCAAGTTGATGGGGGTGGACCCGGTGCACTTTGGAATCATCATCATGGTCAATCTGGGCATCGGCCTGCTCACGCCGCCCGTGGGGTCGGTGCTGTTTGTGGGAAGCGCCGTGGGCAATATCAAGATTGAAGCGCTGGTCAAAGCGATGTACCCGTTCTTCGGTGTTTTGCTGTTGCTGTTGGCGCTAGTGACCTATGTACCCGCGCTGACGCTGTGGTTGCCCCGCCTGATGGGGGTTTAACTGTGCGCCGCCAAAACCTGCCTGCAGCCACATTCCTCGCCTCTGCGGCGCCGACTTGAAAGCGAGAACATGAAAGCTCGACTGTTGGCAGCTGTTTCAGTTGTGCTTGGTGTTTTTTTTGCGGTAAGCGCCATGGCACATACGGCAGACGAAAAAGCGGTCGCGATGGCTGTGGAGCGTTTGCGCGCCGCGATGATTGCCCCAGACGCAGCGGTACTGGACGCACTGGTGGCACCTGAATTGAGCTATGGGCACTCCGGTGGAAAAGTGGAAGACAAGCCGACTTTCGTCAACACGTTGGTGTCAGGGGCCTCGGTCTTTGTCACCATCAGTCTCACCGATCAAACCATCAAGCTTGTACAGGACACCGCCGTGGTCCGCGACACCTTTGATGCAACCATGAATACTGCGGGCAAGCCAAGTGCAGTCAAACTCAAGGTGCTGCAGGTTTGGCAGAGGAGGTCCGGTCAATGGACACTTTTGGCCCGCCAGGCCGTGCGTGTTGTGCCATAGCTGGTGGGTGAGCCGTCGCCGTGCCGGGATTTCTAGACTTGGATGTGCAGCAAATTTGAAGCCAGTCGAAGATGATTGACATTACAATTGAAACATGATTTCAGAGAATGTAAAACATATGGACGATGATTCCCTAGACTCCAAACAACCCGAGTCGGTGGCGGCGGTACTCAAGACCTTTGGTCTGTTGCAAGCCCTGGCCGACCGCAGCGAAACCGGCATTTCAGATCTGTCCGTGCGCCTGGCCATGCCCAAGGCCACGGTCTACCGCTTTTTGCAGACCATGATGACGCTGGGCTACGTGCGTCAAGAGTCAGATAGCGAACGCTATGGCCTGACCATGAAGGTGTTTGAGCTGGGTACCAAGGCCCTGCAGTACCCCGAGCTGGTCGATCTGGCCAAGCACCACATGCAGATGCTGGCCGACAAGACTGGCGAAACCGTGCATTTGGGCGCGCTGATCGACAGCGAGATCATCTACGTGCACAAGGTGGATTCACGCCACATGCTGGGCATGTACTCCAAGGTGGGTCGGCGCGCGCCGCTGCACTGCACCGCCATCGGCAAGGTGCTGCTGGCTTGGGAGCACCCGGACCGACGTGCCATGATCCTGCAAGGCGCCGTGTTTACCAAATACCGCGAGAAGACGATTGTGGAGCCCGCCGCTTTTGCGCAGGAACTGGATCGCGTCAAGGCGCAAGGCTTTGGCGAAGACCGCGAAGAGTTTGACGACCACATCCGCTGCCTGGGCGTGCCCATTTTTGACCGGCTGAGCCGACCCATTGCGGGCATGAGCATTTCGTTCCCGACCTTTCGTTACGACCCGGCCCGCGAGGGTGAAGTGGTGGGCATGCTGACCGAGGCCAGCCGCGACATTTCGGCCCGCTTGGGGTGCACGCGGTTCCCACTGGACTTTCCGGACGCGGCCTGAACGCGGTGCTTTCTTCGCGCGACCAGGCGCCCCATCCAGACCTGTCGGCCGCCCTGACGCTGGTGTACCAAGTCTGCGGTTTTTCTTTTGCACCGCCCCAGCCAGAGGCCGAAAGCGCTGAATACGGCGCCTGCACCTTCACCCTGGATGGCGCCAACATCCGGTTTCGCGTGGCCAAGACCACACCGACCAAAGTGGGGCAATTTGTGACACTGTGGAAGCGATTGGGCAAGGGCCCGATCCAGCCGTTTGACGCATCCGATGACCTGGACTTGCTGGTAGTGAGTACCCGCAGTGGCCCGAACTTTGGCCAGTTTGTATTCCCCAAGGCCGT
>NZ_JANXUQ010000081.1 GCF_025356155.1 Rhodoferax sp.
TGGTGCCCATGAGCACGTTCTACAACCTGCCCGCTTTAGGCGAAAAAGTCAGCCTGCTGACGCATTTTGTGGTGCGCGAGGATGCGCAAATTTTGTACGGTTTCCAGTCGGCAGAAGAGCGGGCGGCATTCCGTGAGCTGATCAAGATTTCCGGCGTCGGGCCGCGCACGGCCCTGTCCGTGTTGTCCGGCATGAGTGTGGGTGAGCTGTCGCAAGCGGTGACGCTGCAAGAGGCCGGACGCCTGATCAAGGTACCGGGCATTGGCAAGAAGACGGCCGAGCGCCTGCTGCTCGAACTCAAGGGCAAGCTGGGCGCCGACATTGGCGCCAGTGCCACGCTGGTCAATGATGCGCAGGCCGACATCCTGCAGGCCCTGCTGGCGCTGGGGTATAGCGACAAGGAAGCCGCAGCTTCGCTCAAGGCCTTGCCCGCAGATGTGGGCGTCAGCGACGGCATCAAACTGGCCTTGCGGGCGCTGGCCAAATAGGCTGTAATCCTGTTCCATCCCCACTTGGAGGTATCCCTTGCGCACCACATTGACCCGCGTCCTGTTCTCCGCTCTGGCCGTCGCCGCACTCGGCGTACCTGTGGGTGGTTTGACCCAGCCTGCCAAGCCCGCTGCTGCACCGGCTGCAAGTACCGACATCAACCTGATGTCGTTTGCCAATGGCGCGTGGATGGTCAAGAAGCCACCGGAATACGACGAGTCGTGGTCGGCCTTCTGGTTGCTGGATGAGCGCAGCCAGACCGGCTGGGCCACGCCCAAGGGAGTGGTCACGCCGCAAGAGTTGGTGGTGGTATTGCCCGAGCAGTCGGTCATCAAAACCATAGAGTTCGATTCGGCCTCGGCCGATGGCGATGGTGAAGGCAGCCGCACCGCCAAAGACATCGTGCTGGAGGTGTCCAACACTGGGCCGACCAGTGGTTTCGAGACCATTGCCACCGTATCGCTCAAGGCCAAGAAAGATCAGCAACGGTTTACCGTCAGCAAGCTGGTGCCCGCCCGCTGGGTCAAACTAACGATCAAGAACAACCATGGCTCGGCCGACTACATCGAGCTGTTTGACTTCCGCGCCTATGGCGAACAAAAGACCAAGACCGCTGCGCCCAACCTGTCCGGCGCCTACGACACCAATTTTGAAAAATTCCGCTTGCAGCAAGACGGCGCGTCGGTGACGGGCTGCTACGAGCACGCCTACGGTCTGGTGACCAATGGCGGCGTGGACGGCCGCGTGACCCGCTTCACCTGGGTGCAGAAAGAGTTGCACGGCCCGGCGATTTTGACGTTCTCACCCGACGGCAAGGAGATGATGGGCCTGTGGTGGGAAGAGGGCCAGACCGATGGCAATGGCAACATCTGGACCGGCAAAAAGGTCAGCGACACGGTAGGCACCTGCCCGCACTGGAAGGGCGCGCAAACCGCTTCGTCGCAACTGGCCAAAGACATCGTGCAGTCGGGCCGTGCCCGCATCTACGGCATCACGTTTGATACCGACTCCGACGTTATCAAACCCGAATCCAAGGCCGCACTGGACACCATCGTGGCGCTGGCCAAGGAAAAGGGCGACTGGAAATTCACGATCGAAGGCCATACCGATTCCACCGCCACGGCCGCGCACAACCAGACGCTGTCTGACAAGCGCGCTGCCGCCGTCAAGGCCTATCTGACGACGGCCGGCGTGGCGGCGTCGCGCATGGGCACGCAGGGGCTGGGCGCGACCAAACCGGTGGCCGATAACGCGACCGCGATTGGCCGGGCGCAAAACCGCCGCGTCGAGTTGGTCAAGAACTAGCCGGGGAAAAGCGAGGCCATGCAGTGCATGGTCGCCCGTGCAAGCTGCTACTGCGCATCGCGCACCTGCCGCCCATTCAGCGCTTGCACTGGGCGCGCGTTGTTGGGGTAAATTTGGGTGAACAGTTTGTACTGGCTCCTGCTCATGGTCACAGGTTTCTTCAGCACCATCCACAACACGCCCTCAGAGCACGGCGGCGTGGTCAGTGAACCCATGAACTGGTAGTAGCGCTGGTCGGTGGGCAGCAGCTCGCTCATGTTCAGCAGCCCGGCTGGCATACGCACGCGGTCGCCGCTGTCCAGCGGCATATAGGTCCACACCTTGTCGATAAAAGGGCTGGCCGCGCCTTCGTCCAGCAGCACGGCCACCACGGCCAGCTGGCCCTCGTTGTTCTTGTGCACCAGGTGCGCCACCATGGGGAAGCGTTTGAAGTTGATCTGCTCTTCCGACGGTGTGTGGAAGTGGAACTGCAGCAGCCGGTAGGTGGAGCCACGCACGGTGATGGTGTTCTCCCCCTGCACGTCCACCTGGATGGTGTGGCCGTTGTTGACGACCGTGCCATTGCTGGGCGCGTAGGCAAACTGCACCGGCTCGGCCGGGCCTTGCAAGGTGGCACCGTCTTCGATATTGATCGGCGACTGGCGCTTGCCGGTGGCGCAGGTGCCGAAGTCGGGCTTGAGCTTGCCCCAGGCCTGCGGGCCGGTATCGCCCTCGTACGCCCAGTGCACTTCGCTGCCATGCGCTGCCGCGGCCTCGGGGGCTGACGCGCCCATTGCGCGGGCGGCAGGCGCTTCGCCTGTCGCGTGGCCCGCCATCGCAGCGGCGCGGGTTTGTTTGAAGCGCTGGCTGGACAGTGTTTTGGCCGCGGGCGAGGCGCTGCGGCTGGCCTGGGCCTCTGCGGTGCTTTTGTCTTCTACAGTGACCGTCATCTTCTTGCTGACAACCACGGTCCCCGCCATGGCCGCGCGGATTTTTTCGGCCAAGGGACTGTTGCTGTTCGTCGGCAGGCTGTCACCCGCAGGAACTTTATGGGGCAACTCTCGGCCCTCTTGGGACGCGGCTTTGACGGGCATGGAGGCAGCCGGGGCTGCTGGCGTGGCAGGCGCTGCGGATGCCGCCGCCTTTGGGGCTGCATGCTCCGCAGCATGGTCGGCCGCGAAGGCACTGGCGCATAGCGCGAGGCCTATGGCTGCGAGCAAGGGGCGCAGCACGGCGGCAGGGCAGGAGGGAGCGGAGGGTCGGTTCATGCGTGGGCGTGCCTTTGCTAGCTGCGAAATGCAATCGCCCACGCCAAAGGGTGCGGGCTTTTATCCCATCGTATCGACCAAATGCGCCGCCAACTTGAATGGAGGCTCCCGCGCGGGCCCGTCGCCGCGATCGCGATGCTGGCGAACGTCCGGCCGCGCGCTATAGTGGGCGTCCACCAGCCCTTCGCACTACCCTGTATACCCCGTGAGCATCCAGACCGACGATTTCGCTGCCCCGCCTTCCAAACGCATGGTGTCGGCCGCCCCCACTTCGCCTCAAGAAGAGGCGGTTGAACGCGCCCTGCGTCCCAAGCTGCTGGATGAGTATGTGGGCCAGGCCAAGATCCGCGAGCAGTTGGAAATTTTTATCAGCGCGGCCAAGATGCGCGGCGAGGCGCTGGACCACGTGCTGCTGTTCGGCCCGCCCGGCCTGGGCAAAACCACGCTGAGCCATATCGTCGCGGCCGAGCTGGGTGTCAACCTGCGCCAGACCAGCGGGCCGGTGCTGGAAAAGCCCAAGGACCTGGCCGCACTGCTGACCAATCTGGAAAAGAACGATGTGCTTTTCATCGACGAGATCCACCGGTTAAGCCCGGTCGTCGAAGAAATTTTGTACCCCGCGCTGGAAGACTACAAGATCGACATCATGATTGGCGAAGGCCCGGCAGCCCGCTCCATCAAGCTGGACCTGCAACCTTTCACGCTGGTGGGCGCCATCACGCGCGCCGGCATGCTGACCAACCCGCTGCGCGACCGGTTTGGCATCGTCGCGCGGCTGGAGTTTTATACGCCGGAGGAACTGGCCCGCATCGTCAAGCGCAGCGCCGGTTTGCTCAAGGCGCCGATGGACCCGGATGGCGGCTTTGAGATTGCCCGGCGCTCGCGCGGCACACCGCGCATTGCCAACCGCCTGCTGCGCCGCGTGCGCGACTATGCGGATGTGAAGGGCAGCGGCCACATCACGCTGGACATTGCCAACCGCGCGCTGGCCATGCTGGATGTGGACCCGATGGGTTTTGACATCATGGACCGCAAGCTGCTGGAGGCGGTGATCCACCGCTTCGACGGCGGCCCGGTGGGGCTGGACAACATCGCCGCCAGCATTGGCGAAGAGCGCGAAACGATTGAAGACGTCATCGAGCCGTATTTGATCCAGCAGGGTTATCTGCAGCGCACACCGCGTGGGCGTATCGCGACGCTGGCGGCCTACCGGCATTTGGGTGTGGCGCCGCGCAACCCGCCGGAAGGTGCGTTGTTTGTCGAGTGAAATGCCGGTTTTTTAGCAGGTGCCTTAAGCAAAATAGGCCGGTAGCCCTCGAATGCATTGCGTATGTAGCTATAAAAAAGGTAGCAAACCATGGAAATCCTGTTCGAATTTGTGTTCAGCTTCCTCGGTGAGTTTGTGCTGCAGGTGCTGGGGCAGTTGTTCATCGAGGTGGGCTTGCATTCGCTGGCCGAGCCCTTTCGCAAAGAGCCCAAGCCGTGGCTGGCGGCGGTCGGTTACGTCCTGTTTGGCGCTGTGCTGGGCGGTGTGAGTCTGCTGGTGTTCCCTGACTACCTTGTGGCCAGCAAGAACCTGCGTTTAGCCAACGCTGTGCTGTCACCCATTGCAGCCGGCCTGAGCATGGCCGCCATGGGCGCCTGGCGCGCGCGGCGCGGGCAGGCAGTGCTGCGCATCGACAAGTTCAGCTACGGCTATCTGTTTGCGCTGAGCCTGGGGCTGGTGCGTTTCTGGTTTGCGAGCCCGGGCTGAAAAAAAGCCCCCACGCTCCGCCGCTGCGCGGGTCGCTGCCCCCCAGGGGGGCTAATTTCCCTTGGGGCGGCCCGGCGGGAAATTGATTGCCCCCACGCTCCGCCGCCTGGGCTACTCGCTGCCCGACACCCGCCCCCGCAGCTTCTTCACATCGCCCCGGGTGGCCTTGCCGTCCAACCGCTTGCGCTGCGAGCTTTTCGTCGGCTTGGTTGCCTTGCGGCGCTTGGGTAGCACGGCTACGCTGTCTACCAGGGTTTGCAGCCGCTCTACCGCTTCGGCCTTGTTCTGCTCCTGGCTGCGCGTGGTCTGCGCCTTGATGACGACCACGCCATCGGCCGTGATGCGCTGGTCGCTCAGCGCCAGCAGTCGCTCTTTGATGGCCTCTGGCAAGGACGAAGCGGGAATAGCGTAGCGCAGGTGGATGGCAGTGGACACCTTGTTGACGTTTTGCCCGCCCGAGCCCTGCGCACGTATGGCGGAGAAGTCGATCTCGTCGTGGTTGATCGGTATCAGAGGTTCGGGCATGCAGGGTTGGTGTGGGGATACGTGTGCTGGAACAGGCGTCTGTTTTTACACGGGTTGATCTTTGTCACCCATTTTCAACCAAATGGCGCGCATACTGTTTCCATGGAATTCAAGGACTATTACGCGGCGTTGGGTGTGGAGCGCGACGCCACCGATGATGCGCTGCGCAAGGCCTACCGCAAGCTGGCGCGCAAGTACCACCCAGACGTCAGCAAAGAGGCTGACGCCCAAACCCGCATGCGCGACATCAACGAGGCCAACGACGTGTTGCGCGACAAGGATAAGCGGGCCGCGTACGACGCGCTGGCCGATCGCGTAGCGCGTGGTGGTGGTTCTGCGGGCGGCCACGCGGGTGGGCCAGGCGGTGGTGGCTTTCAACCGCCGCCGGGTTGGGACGAGGGTTTTGAGTTCCACCACAGCACCGGCCAAGGCCCTGCCGACCACGCGCATTTCAGCGAATTTTTCTCTTCGGTATTTGGCAAGAGCGCGCACCGCAGCGCTAGCAGTGGCAACTACCGGGCCCGCGGTGAAGACCACCACGCGGCCATTGAGATATCGGTGGAGGACGCGATCAACGGCGTGGAGCGCGACATCGCTTTGCGCGCTCTGGAGACCGACGCGCAAGGCCAGCCCAACTTTGTCAACCGCACGTTGACGGTAAAAATCCCAGCCGGTGTACACCCGGGCCAGTTCATCCGTTTGACCGGCCACGGCATGCCAGGCCACGGCGGCGAGCCTGCGGGCGACCTGTATCTCGAAGTGCGCATTGCACTGCATTCGCTGTACCGCGTCGATGGGCGCGACCTGTACCTGACCCTGCCCGTGACGCCGACCGAAGCCGCGCTGGGCGCGCAGGTGCAGGTGCCCACGCCAAACGGCAGCGTGCTGGAAGTGACCGTGCCACCCAATGCGCGCAGCGGCCTCAAGCTGCGCCTTAAAGAGCGGGGCTTGCCCGGCAAGCCACCGGGTCATTTGTACCTGCTGCTCGATATCGTGCTGCCCCCCGCCGACACCGAGGCCGCGCGCAAAGCGTATGAACAATTGGCCCAAGCCGCGCCGTTCAACCCAAGGCGCCACTTGGGCGTGGAAGGAGACGTGTGACCATGCCCAGCAGTTATGCCCAAGCCACGGTCCGCGTGAGCGTCAGTGCCACCGTCGCCATCAGCCGCGACCACCCTATTGCAATTCATGAAGTGGCCCATGCCTGTGGCGCCAGTATCGAATGGGTGGTGCAACTGGTCGAGATTGGCATTGTCAATGTGTCCATCTCCGCCAGCCCGCCCGAAACCTGGCGCTTTCACAGTGCCGATTTGCAAAACGCGCTGGAGGTTCGCCGCCTGGAACGCGACTTTGGCGTGGGTCTTGAGGCCGCGGCGCTGATTCTCGATCTACAGCACGAGGTACGGCGGCTGAAGGCTGCGTTGTTGACGCAGCGACGTTGAAGAGCCCGCAGCATGCCAAGCATTCGTCCCATTCGCACATACTTCGCGCAGGCGTTCCGCTGGCAGCGTGGGCGCCAGGGCACCGGCTACGACAAGATGCTGTTGCTTACAGCGCGGTGGCCAATCCCGTTTGACTCGTACCTCATTCGATACCCCGAGGGCTCGGAGATTCCGGCGCACACAGACCCCGTTCAGGCCGGGCGGCACTTCAGGCTCAACATCATCCTCAAAGCGCCGAAGTCTGGTGGCGAGTTCATTTGCAAGAATCCCATCTACTCCGGTTCCCGGGTCAAGCTATTCCGGCCAGACGCCAGCGAACACAGCGTCACGCGCGTGGTCGGTGGTAGTCGCTATGTCTTGTCTGTCGGTTGGGTGCTGGGCAAGAATGCGGGTTGAGGTTGTGCGCGGTGTAAGGCGGACCTGGGAAGTAAGCGACCGGTCATGCTGGCACCCGAAATTTCAGAAATTACCTAGTTGGAGTTTAAGATTGCCGGCAAATAATCCACAGGCTTTTCGCAACACATCGTTCAGTGGCATTGGAGCCAATAGTAGCGGGCAGCCTTACTCTTTTCACTTTCCCCCCCCCCTTCTCGCCG
>NZ_JANXUQ010000115.1 GCF_025356155.1 Rhodoferax sp.
GGCTGTTGAGCTCCCCCTCGCCCGGCGGGGCGAGGGGGTTGGGGGGGAGTGGGGGCCGGAAGTTTGGAAATCGGAAGTTTGGAATTCGCCAACCCAACCCGGGCTCACGTCCTGTCTATCTTCCACTCCAACGCCACCGACGTGGTGGTCTTCACCACGCCATCAAAGTTACCCATTTCATCCAGCAGCGTGTTCATGCGCAACGCCGACTCCGAGCGCAGCAACACCACGTAATCAAACTCGCCACTGACCGCGCAAAGTTGTCGCACCTCAGGCATGCGCGAGATCTGCCGCACCACCTCGCGCCCCGCCTTGGGCTGCACGGTGATGCCGACGAAGGCCTGCAAGCCCAGGTCGCGCACATCCTGGCCCAGGCGCACGGTGTAACCCGCGATGACGCCTTCGCGCTCCATGCGGCTCAACCGCGCAAGTACGGTGGTGCGTGCCGTGCCCAGTTGGCGTGCCAGGTCAGCGGTGGATGCGCGGGCATTGGCCTGCAGCAGCGCCAGCAGGTCACGGTCCAGTTGGTCGCGCAAAGCACTCGCGCGCTCGGGTGCGGCAGGTGTCGATGCAACGGCTTTACTTGCGGTGCTGGTCGTGGGCTCGGCGGTTTTTGCGGCGCGGGATGGTTTGGCTTTGGTACTCATGGTGGTAGGTCTATATTTTTCGACTAAATATTACGTCATATCGTCAGAATTACCAATCACTTCGTCTAAATGTCTGGTTAATTCGTCCGAACCCGCACCTAGACTTGTTCCATCCAAACTTATTACCAGGAGATTGCCATGCGTGTTGTTCTGATGGGTGCGGGCCATATTGGCCAAACAATCGCCACGTTGTTGTCCGGCTCGGGCGACTACCAGGTCAAGGTCGTGGACCGCAGCGAAGAGGCGCTCAAAAAGCTGCGCCATCTGCCCTTGGAAGTGGCGCGGATCGACACGTCAGACGCGACGGCTCTGCGCGCAGCGCTCAAGGGCTACGACGCCGTCATCAACGCCCTGCCTTACCACCTGGCCACGATGGCTGCGACACAAGCCCTGGAAGCTGGCTGCCACTACTTTGACCTGACCGAAGACGTGGCTGCCACCCGCGAGATCATGCGCATGGCCGAAGGTGCCAAGACGGCCTTCATGCCCCAGTGCGGCCTGGCGCCCGGCTTCATCGGCATCGTGGCCCACCACCTGAGCAAGAAGTTCAGCAAGCTGCACGAAGTGAAAATGCGCGTGGGCGCCCTTCCGGCCTTCCCCACCAATTCGTTGAAGTACAACCTGACCTGGAGCGTGGACGGTTTGATCAACGAATACTGCCACCCCTGCGAAGCGATTCGCGACGGCGAAATCATCGAAGTGCTGCCGCTGGAAGGCATGGAACACTTCTCGTTGGACGGCACCGAGTACGAGGCCTTCAACACATCGGGCGGCCTGGGCACGCTGTGCGAAACGCTGAAGGGCAAGGTCGCCACGCTGGACTACAAGACCGTGCGCTACCCCGGCCACTGCGACATCATGAAAATGCTGCTGCAAGAGCTGGGCATGAAGTCCGACCAGGAGACATTGAAAGACATCCTGCGCCGCTCCATCCCACTGACCATGCAGGACGTGGTGCTGGTGTTTGTGACCGTCAGCGGTGAGCGCGACGGGCACCTGGTGCAGGAAGTGTTTGCACGCAAGATCTTTGCGGACCGCGACGAGAAGGCTCCGCTGAGCGCCATCCAGATCACCACCGCCGCCGGCATCTGCGCGGCCGTCGATCTGTTCCGTGAGGGCAAGCTGCCCCAGTCTGGTTTCATCCGCCAGGAACAGGTAGAGTTGCCAGCTTTCCTGGCCAACCGCTTTGGCAAGGCGTACCAACAATCGCGCCAGGTAGAGTCCATCGGTTAAGCCATTTCCACCGTACACGGAGACCCTATGTCTACCTCTACCGACACGATTCAAACGCTGTTCAACGGTCTGGGCGTGCCTGCCGCGGCCTACACTGGCGGTTCCCTCCCCTCTCGCTCGCCGATTGACGGCGCGGCATTGGGCCAAGTGCCTGAGACATCGTTGACCGAAGTAGCCGCCATCGTGGCGCGCGCCCATTCCACCCACCAAAGCTGGCGCACGGTGCCCGCACCGCAGCGCGGCGAGCTGGTACGTTTGCTAGGCGAAGAGCTACGCGAACACAAACAGGCCCTAGGCACGCTGGTGTCGCTGGAGGCGGGCAAGGTCTTGTCAGAAGGGCTGGGCGAGGTGCAGGAAATGATCGACATCTGCGACTTTGCCGTAGGCCTGTCGCGCCAGTTGTACGGTCTGACCATTGCATCCGAGCGCCCAGGCCACCGCATGATGGAAACCTGGCATCCACTGGGTGTGGTCGGTGTCATCACCGCCTTCAACTTCCCAGTGGCCGTGTGGGCGTGGAATGCGGCCTTGGCCCTGGTCTGCGGCGACACCGTGGTGTGGAAGCCGTCGGAAAAAACCCCGCTGTGCGCGCTGGGTGTGCAAGCCGTGTTTGACCGAGCCTGCGTGCGCTTTGGCGCCGACCGCACAGCCAACTTGTCGCAATTGGTCATGGGTCGCGCCGATGTGGGCCAGGCCCTGGTCGATGACACCAAGGTGGCCTTGGTTTCCGCTACCGGCAGCACCCGCATGGGTCAGGCCGTGGGCCCACGCGTGGCAGCACGCTTTGGCCGCAGCCTGCTGGAACTGGGTGGCAACAACGCCATCATCGTGGCGCCGTCCGCTGATCTGGACATGGCCGTGCGCGCCGTGGCCTTTGCCGCAGCGGGTACTGCGGGCCAGCGCTGCACGACGGCCCGCCGGCTGATCGTGCACAAGTCGGTGCATGCCGACCTGGTGGCCAAGCTGACCCGCGCCTTTGCCAGCTTCAAGATTGGCTCGCCCTTGGAAGAAGGCACGCTGGTTGGCCCATTGATAGACGGAGCCGCCTTTGACGCCATGCAGTCTGCGTTGGAACAAGCCAAGGCACAGGGAGGCCTGGTGGCCGGTGGCGAACGCGCGCTGCAAGAGCGCTTCCCCAATGCCTTCTACGTGCGCCCGGCACTGGTGCAAATGCCAGCACAAACCGACGTGGTCCGCCACGAAACCTTTGTACCCATCCTGTATGTGTTGCAGTACAGCGAGCTGTCGGAAGCCATAGCACTGAACAACGATGTGCCCCAAGGCTTGTCGTCGTCGATATTCACCACCGATGTGCGCGAGGCCGAACAGTTCATGTCAGCCGCTGGCTCGGACTGCGGCATTGCCAACGTCAACATCGGCACATCGGGTGCAGAGATTGGCGGCGCATTTGGTGGCGAGAAGCAGACGGGCGGCGGCCGCGAATCAGGCTCGGACGCGTGGAAGGCCTATATGCGCCGCGCGACCAATACGGTCAACTACTCGCGTGAATTGCCATTGGCCCAGGGTGTGCGATTCGATCTGAACTGACGGTATGCTCGAAGCCTGTGTGCAAACAAAGGTTTTCATGATGCGCTTCAAGTCACTGTCCCTCTTACCCGCCACAGCCATGCTTGCTCTGGCGGGTTTTTCAATGGCACACGCAGCCCAGCCCGCACGCGTCAGCCAGGCCGACATCATCAAAAATTCCACGCCCAGCGACTGGCGTCGGCTGGACCCCGAAAACACGGTCGTCATGGAGATCAACGGCCAGCCGGTGATCATGGAATTGGCGCCGCGCTTTGCCCCCAAACACGCGGCCAATATCCGCACGCTGACCCGCGAAGGCTATTACACCGGCTCGGCCGTCGTGCGCGTGCAGGACAACTACGTCACGCAGTGGGCTGATCCGGCGGATGAAGAAAAGGAAAAAGAGAAGCTCAAGCCTTTGGGCACGGCCCTGGCCGAACTTCCGGCTGAGTTTGCGATTCCCTTCAAAGGCTTGCCCATCACGCGGTTCACCGATCCCGATGGCTGGGCGCCGGTCGGTGGTTTTGTCGATGGCATGCCGGTTGCCGCGGACCCTACTAAGAACAAGGCTTGGCTGGCGCATTGCTACGGCGTGGTCGGTGCAGCACGCGGCACCAAGCCCGACAGCAGCAATGGCACCAGCCTGTACGCCATCAATGGTCAAGCGCCGCGCGCCCTGGACCTGAACATTACGGTGGTCGGTCGCATCGTCAAGGGCATGGATGTGTTGTCCTCGATGCCGCGTGGCCCGGGACCTATGGGCTTTTATGACAAGCCCGAGGCCTATATCCCCATCACCCGCGCGCGCATGCTGGCCGATATTCCAACGGCCGAGCAACCCAACCTCGAAATCATGCGCACCGATACCGCCACCTGGCGCAACCTGGTCGAGGCCAGCCGCCACGCCATTGGTGGCTGGGCGGTGCGCAGCGCAATGCATAGCAACATCTGCAATCGCAGCGTACCCACACGGCCTATCCCTTAGGACACACCCATGACAGCATCCTCCACACTGGCGCCCTTGAACGCCACCTTCAAGCGCTTGCACCACTTCAACCACCTGGCGAGTATCGCCAGTTGGGACCAGGCCGCCATGATGCCGACCAAGGGAAATGAGGCACGCGCCGAGGCCATGGCCGAGCTGCAGGTGCTGATGCACCAGACGCTGACCGACCCTGCCCTGAAGGCCCAGTTTGAGGCCGCGCAGAACGCGGACTTGCCCGAAGCAGACCAGGCCAGCCTGACAGAAATGCGCCGCGAATGGGCAACCGTCAACCGCCTGCCGCAGGACCTGGTGGAGGCCCAGAGCCTGGCCGGTGCGCGTTGTGAACACGCATGGCGCACCCAGCGCAAGGCCAATGACTGGCAGGGCTTTTTAGGCAACTTCCGCGAAGTCGTCAAACTGGCGCGCAAAGAGGCCAAGTTCCTGGCTGATGCAACCGGTAGCACGCCGTACGAAGCATTGATGGACAAGTTCGAGCCGGGCATGTCAGAGCGCGCCATCACCGCATTGTTTGGTGATGTCAAAACGTGGTTGCCGGACTTGATCAGCAAGGTGATTGCCAAGCAAGAGTCCGAAGCAGTGGTCCCGGCTACTGGCCCCTTCCCCATCGACAAACAACGCGCATTGGGTGTCGAAGTCATGGGACTGCTGGGCTTTGACTTTGAAGCCGGACGGCTGGACATCTCCACCCACCCATTCTGCGGCGGTGTGCCGCAGGATGTCCGCATCACCACGCGCTACAACGAGGCCACATTTGCACCCAGCCTGATGGGCATCATCCACGAGACCGGCCATGCCCGCTACGAGCAACGCCTACCCCGCGACACGGTGTACCTGCCGGTGGGGCGTGCGCGTTCCATGGGCATACACGAGAGCCAAAGCCTGTCGTTCGAGATGCAACTGGCCCGCAGTCCGGCCTTCGTGCAATTGATCGCACCGCTGGTGAAGAAACATTTGGGCGAGCAGGCCGCCTTTGACCCCGACAACCTGGCGCGGCTGTTCACGCGCGTACACCGCGGTTTCATACGTGTTGACGCCGATGAGCTGACCTATCCAGCACATGTAATCTTGCGCTTCGAAATTGAGCGCGCACTGATTGCCGGGGAGATCGAGGCGGACAATATCCCTGCTTTGTGGACAGCCAAGATGCAGGATTACCTGGGTGTCGATGTAGCCGGCAATTTCGACCACGGTTGCCTGCAAGACATCCACTGGCCATCCGGCATGTTTGGCTACTTTCCCAGCTACACACTGGGCGCCATGTACGCGGCGCAATACTTTGCCACCATTCGCAAGCTGCACCCGGACATGGACGCCCGCATAGCCAACGGCGACCTGTCACCGGTGATGAACTGGCTGGACGCTAACATCTGGAGCCAAGCCAGCCGATGGTCCACCGATGCGCTGGTGACCCGCGCTACCGGCGAGCCGCTCAACGCCAAGCACTTCCGAGCGCATCTGGAAGCCCGTTACCTGTGAAGTCGAGCACAGAGTCGGAGTCATTCAACGTTTGCCCGTGACGCGACGCTTAGTTGCTCAGATCTTGACATTGGTAGTACTTGTCGCCGATGAAAATTGATCTGAATCACATCAATGTGTGTGAATATGTTTCCATCGAAGTCGAACTGAGCGGCTTGCGCGCTACTGCGGCTGTCAATACCAGGCCCAATTGGGATGCGACCCAAGATTCATTCGCCAAAATCGCCTGCTATTGAAACGAGAGCGGCTCTGATGCACAATCAACAAGTCGAAAATACGGGATATCCAAAATGAAAGTTCTAGTCTGTTTAGGATTAAGTGCCGCTTTACTGGCTGGCTGCGGGGGCAGCGGTGACAGCAAAGGCAATGACTGCACCTTAGGCGTCAATTCCTGCAATGTTCCACCTGTTGCCAATGCGGGTGCCAATCAAAGCGTTTTGATAGGCTCTACGGTTACGCTGGATGGCAGAGGTACATCCGACGCAAATAATGACCCCATCAGCTATAAATGGTCGATTCTGCAGACTCCGTCAGGCAGCATCGCGGCCCTGGCCTCCACCACTTCGGTCAAGACAACGTTTGTGCCCGAACGCGTTGGTATTTATGTGATCACCTTGGTCGCAAGCGACGGTAAAAGCAGCAGTGCAGTGGCCACTACGACTGTGACCGCCAGCGCCACCAACCTGACGATCAACTCAACCTCGTATGGCAATGGTGGGACTATTCCACTCAGGATTGCGGGTACGGTCGTGGGTGGCGGTAACGTCTCTCCACAGCTGAATATTTCCGATGTTCCCGCTGGTACCAAGCGATTTGCCATCATCATGGATGATGAGACCGCACCTTGCCAAGTCGGTTTGAGCGCTTGCCGCCATTGGGGAGTGTTCAATCTGCCCCTCGCGAAGACTGCCATTGCCGAAGGCGAGGACCTGTTGCTTCAAAGTGGCGTGGTGTACGGTAGTAACTACACCATTGGGCCTGGCGGCGCCGCTGGGATCGGGTATTCAGGACCAGCCGCGACATCGCAGCATACCTACAAATTGACTGTTTACGCCCTGACAGACAATGTCACGTGGGTTACCGCAGTGCCAGAGTACTCGCGCGCCAAGTTTGAAATAGATTTCAAGGACTTCATCATTGGCAAGGCGACGCTCGTTGGTGTATTCCCCTAAGCTGCCTGCGCCCCCATAACCCAGCCTGGGCCTCAGCGGCCTTGGCTGGGTATTTTTTTGGTCGCTACAGGCGGTGGCAAATCCTTGGCCATCAACTCACGCGCCTGCACCACCAGCTTGTTATGCGCGTCCAGAAACGCGGCGGCAATCACCTTGCCCTCGTTGGTATTGCTCCAGCCCATGCCGCCCGCACCGCCCATGCCACCGAAGGCCAGGCCTCCCAGGCCCAGGTCGGTCGTGCGCGCAGAGCCCGTAGCGGCAGCAACCTGTTCTGTCGTTTCGTTATCAGTCAACAGCAATGCCACTTGGGCTTCCTTAAATTTGATCTGCTCAACGATTCCGATCAAGGCGCCCAGGTCGCGTACCACAGGGATGTGCGCCAACACGCCACCGAGGCTGCGCCCGGCGTCCTGCTCGCTGAATGTCAAATTGGGAATCAGGGTGTACTGCGCCTCATAACCCTTGCCTTTCTCCACCGTGTTGCCCTGCTTGCGCAGGATGCCGCTGTCCTTGAGCTGTTGTTCCTGGATCGTGCCATGCAATCCGGCTGAACGGTCCACCACACGGAAGCACCCGCTTTGCTGGGCCAACAGGCGCACTAGGGGCACCGGCGAGCTGGGCAGGTTGTAGCCACTACCCATGGTGTAGCCATTGGGGTTTTCGGCCAAGGCCAGCGTAGCTACCGGCGCATCGCACTTGACCAGCGACTGGTTTGCGCCCTTGGCACCCGCAGGGCCGGCCGAACCGGTGACTTCGGAACTGCCGCCCCCCAGCTCGGTTCCTTTCTTGCCACAGCCGGGAAGAACGGAAACTGCGCACAACAGCACCGCAGCTGCAACCGGAGCGCGCGAAAACGAACAGTGGAAAGAACGAAAGTGAAGAGATTGAGCCATGGTCGGGTTCCTTGAAAATGCGGGCGAATGGTAACCGAGTGCCAACCCTGAATCTAGGAGACAGCAAAGCCCGCGGAGGCCCTTCGCATTTGCTGACCGGCGTGCTATCGTGATTGCTCATTTTTAGTGAAAGGCTGTGGCCATGAAACATCTCAGCGGCGTGGATTCTGCGTTTTTGCACCTGGAATCGCCGGAAATGCCGATGCACATCGGGTCACTCAATGTGTTGGATTTGCCCGAGGGTTACAGCGGCGACTTCTTCGAGGACACCAAGGCCTGTATTCAGGAGCGCCTGCACCTGGCCGAGGTCTTTACCCGCAAGCTGGCACTGATGCCGCTGGACCTGTCCAACCCGGTGTGGGTTGAGGACGAGGACATTGACCTGGACTACCACATCCGACACGTCACCCTGCCCAAGCCTGGCAGCAACAGACAATTGCAACAATATGTAGCGCGACTGCATTCCAGCCTGCTCGACCGCAGCCGCCCGCTATGGGAATTCTTCGTCATCGACGGCCTCAAGAGCGGCCAAGTGGCGCTGTATAGCAAGCTGCACCATGCCGGCATTGACGGCCAAGCCGGAGTCGCCGTAGCCCAGGCCATGTTTGACCTAGCCGCCACCGGGCGCATCATCAAACCGCCGCGCCCACGCGCCCGGCGCAACCAGTACCAGTTGGGCATTGCCGAGTTGCTGGGTGCAGCGCTCAGCAACACCTTGAACCAGTCGGCGAGCCTGATCAAATCGCTGCCGCTGATTGCCAAATCTGCCAAAAATGCACTGGTCCCTGAAAAAGGAGAAAACGGCAAACGCGACTGGTCACTGCCCAAGGACTTTAGGCTGTTTGCACCGCGTACCTCGTTGAATGTAGCCATCACCAACCAGCGCACCTTCGCCGGACGCACGGTGCCACTGGCCGAAGTGAAGCTGATCGCCAAAGCGCTGGGCGTGTCCTTGAACGACGTGGTCATGGCCACCACGGCTGGCGCCCTGCGCAGCTACCTCAAGGAAAACAACGAGCTCCCCCAAAGGTCCTTGTCCGCAGCGGTGCCGGTCAGCCTGCGGGCGGAAGGCGACACCACATCCAACAACCAGGTCAGCATGGTGACAATGAGCCTGGCCACTGATATCAAGGACCCGCTGGCGCGCATCCGCAAGATCAACGAGCTGTCGGCCAGCACCAAGGCCAAGATGAGCCGCTTCAAGGCCGCCATTCCCACCGACTTCCCACTGCCCGCAGCACCCTGGCTTATGTCGGCCGTGGCCTCGCTGTTCAGCCGCTCGCGTCTGGCCAATGTGATGCCACCCTTGGCCAATCTGGTAATCTCCAACGTGGCCGGCATTCCCGTACAGCTGTATTTTGCCGGCGCCAAGGTGGTCAGCTACTACCCGGTGTCCATCCCGGCCCACAGCATGGCACTGAATGTGACCGTGCAAAGCTACAACGGCCGACTGGACTACGGCCTGATCGCCTGCCGCCGTGCCGTGCCCGATGTCAATGACCTGGCCGATGGCCTTCTGGCCGAACACCGCACGCTGCTGGACTTGGCCCGCGCGCAGACGCCAGCCTTGTCACCCTCCGCGGTAGAGGCACTGGCGGCGCCTGCCAAGCGCAAGGTCATCGAGGTGGCCAGACCTGTACCCGTCGCAGTCAAACGCCTTGCCGCCAAACGAACCAAGCGTGCGGCGGCGACGGCCTGAGTTATCAAGCCAGAAAAGGGCGGCTCTGGGGCTGCCCTTTTTTTGTTGCCGCCCGCTAGCCTGGAAGCCTGGGCGGCGGAGCGTTTTGCGCAGGTAAAGGAGGAGCCCGCATAGCGGGCGGGGGGCACGGAGCAAAACGCGCCGCCACCCAGGCGCCTAACCCAGCAGTTGGCGCAACACGTAAGGCAATATGCCTCCGGCCTGGTAGTAATCCACCTCGATCGGTGTGTCGATGCGCAGCAGCAGCGTGTGCCGGGTCTGCGAACCATCGGCGCGCGTGATGACGAGCTGGGCTTCGCTTTGCGGTGTCAACTTGGCATCGGGGATGATGTCCACCGTCTCGGTGCCCGTCAGGCCCAGCCGGACCCAGGTATCACCCGCCTTGAACTGCAACGGCAGCACGCCCATGCCCACCAGATTGCTGCGGTGGATGCGCTCAAAACTCTGTGCCACCACGGCCTTGATGCCCAGCAGCGCCGTGCCCTTGGCCGCCCAGTCGCGGCTGGAGCCGGTGCCATATTCCTCGCCCGCAAACACCACGGTGGGCGTGCCAGCTGCCAGGTAACGGGTAGCAGCTTCAAAAATTGAAACCTGTTCTCCGACACCCGGCTCGCCCTGCATACCCTGGTACAGCGTAAAGCCGCCCTCTTCGCGCGAGCCATCTTCCTTGGCCGGCAGCATCAGGTTCTTGATGCGCACGTTGGCAAAAGTGCCACGCACCATGACCTCATGGTTGCCACGGCGCGCGCCGTAGGAGTTGAAGTCGGCCTTCAACACGCCATGCTCCAGCAGCCATTGCCCGGCCGGTGAACTGGCCTTGATGGAACCGGCCGGAGAGATGTGGTCAGTGGTGATGGAGTCGCCAAACAGCGCCATGGTGCGGGCACCCTGCACACCGGGGGCAGCCGCAGCTTTGGCAGAAACCTCTAAGCCATTTAGGCTGTTAGCCCTCGTGGAATATGCGTTTGCCGCTTCTGATTTGATAGCAAACGTATCGAAAAACGGGGGCTCGGCGATGTAGGTGCTGGTGGGCCAGGTGTAGGCTTGGCCAGAAACACCTTTTATCTTGTCCCACAGCTTGCCGGGCTCGGTGCCAACCTTGGCGTAATTGGCCCTGTAGGCCTTTCCTTTCATCGCATACTTCAGCAGCGCATGGATTTCCTCGCTGCTGGGCCAGATGTCACCCAAATAAACATCCTTGCCACCCTTGCCCTTGCCCACTGGTTCGGTCATCAGGTCGCGGTTGACCGTGCCGGCGATGGCGTAGGCCACGACCAGCGGCGGGCTGGCCAGAAAGTTGGCTTTGAGGTTGGGGTGGATGCGCGCCTCGAAGTTGCGGTTGCCCGACAGCACGGCGGCGCAGACCAGGTCGTTGTTGGTGATGACTTCGTTCAGTTCCGGCGTCAAATCACCCGCATTGCCAATGCAGGTAGTGCAGCCATAACCCGCCAGCGCGAAGCCGAGCTTTTCCAAATAGGGCAGCAGACCGGTCTCGGTCAGGTACTCCGTGACGATGCGCGAACCGGGCGCCAGCGAAGTCTTGATGTGCGGCTTGACCTTGAGCCCCGCCTCCACCGCCTTCTTGGCCAGCAAACCGGCGGCCAGCAGCACGCTGGGGTTGGACGTGTTGGTGCAACTGGTGATGGCGGCAATCAGCACATCGCCATGGCCCACGGTGATGTCGTTGCGCCCGGCAACTGCCGCAGTGACCGACACAGATGCCGACGGCGCCCCCGGCGCATCGTGGTGGGCAGCCAGCGTGGGCTTGTTGGCCACCATTTCCTCCACCTGGCGTGGGGCACCCAGTGGGGTTGGCGGTGCCTGCGGCACGATGGTCGCAGCCGGCTCATCAAACGCACGTACCAAGTGGCGGGTGTGGAACACGGCGGCATGCTGGTTGAAGCCATTCTCGGCACTGGGTTTGGAGAACAGCGATTCGAACTGGCTGGCAACTTTGCCCAGCTCGATACGGTCTTGTGGTCGCTTGGGGCCGGCCAGGCTGGGCGTAACAGTGCCCAGGTCCAGCGTCACCACCTGTGAGTAATCAATCTCACCGGATACCGGCACGCCAAACAGGCCCTGGGCTTTGAAGTAGGCCTCAAACGCCTGCATCTCGGCCTTCGTGCGGCCCGTGCCTTCAAAATACTCCATGGTCTTCTCATCGACGGGAAAGAAGCCCATGGTGGCGCCGTATTCAGGCGCCATGTTGGCGATGGTGGCCCGGTCCGGCAGGCTGAGTGTGCGCGTGCCTTCGCCAAAGAATTCGACAAACTTGCCCACCACCTTGTGCCGACGCAGAATCTCGGTCACCGTCAACACCAGGTCGGTGGCCGTCACGCCTTCACGCAGACGGCCCCGCAACTCGAAACCCACCACATCGGGCGTCAAAAAATACACCGGCTGGCCCAGCATGGCGGCCTCGGCCTCGATGCCGCCCACACCCCAGCCGACCACGCCAATACCGTTGATCATCGTCGTGTGGCTGTCGGTGCCTACCAGCGTGTCGGGGTAGTACAGCGGGTCTATTTTCTTGCCTTTGGCATCGCGTTGTGGGGCCTTATGCACGCCGCGTGCAAGGTATTCCAGATTGACCTGGTGCACGATTCCAAAGCCCGGTGGCACCACACCAAAAGTGTCAAAGGCTTGCATGCCCCATTTCATGAATTCGTAGCGCTCACGGTTGCGGTGGAACTCCAGTTTCATGTTCAGGTCCAGCGAGTTCTTTTTGCCGTAGTGGTCCACCATCACGGAATGGTCTACCACCAGGTCCACCGGCACCAACGGCTCAATGCGGGCCGGGTCTTTGCCCAGGCGCTTGGCGGCGCTGCGCATGGCGGCCAGGTCGGCCAGCAGCGGCACACCGGTAAAGTCTTGCAGCACCACGCGCGATACCACGAACGGGATTTCGGCCGTGCGTTCGGCGCGGGGCTGCCAGTTGGCCAATTGGGCGACGTGTTCTGGGGTCACCTTTTTGCCATCGCAATGGCGGACCACGCTTTCCAGTACGATGCGCAGCGACATCGGCAGGCGCTTGACATTCGGAAAGCGTTTGGCCAGCGCGGGCAGGGAATAAAAATAACCGTTTTTGCCTGCTTCAGTGGTGAATGATTTGAGGGTGTAAGAAAAGCTGTGGGGCATCGACTACTCCTGGTCCATGGTTGATGCAGCCATTCTGGCAGCATGCTCTTAACCTTTCTATGCGCCATGCGATGTCCACTGCTGACAGGCAATTTTTTAAGGATTTCCATGCCCCAGTTTGATTTGATTGTGGTGGGCGGTGGCTCAGGCGGCGTTCGTGCCGCACGCATCGCGGCCAGCCATGGCGCCCGTGTGGCGCTGGTGGAGGAATACCGGCTCGGCGGCACCTGTGTAATCCGCGGTTGCGTGCCCAAGAAGCTGATGGTCTATGCCTCGCGTTTTGCCCAAGAGTTTGAAGAAGCCGCCGGTTACGGCTGGACACTGGGCGATGCGCGCTTTGACTGGGCGACGCTGAAAGCCCGGCGCGATGCCGAAGTGACGCGGCTCGAAGGCATTTACCGCAACAACCTGCTGGCGTCTGGTGTGCAGTTGTTTGACGGCCGTGCGCAACTGGCAGACCGCAACACCGTGGCACTGGCGAATGGCAGCACATTGCAGGCTAGTCATATTTTGATAGCAACAGGTGCAGCACCGACGAGGGGTCCGACCATTCCTGGCCATGAGCATGCCATCGATTCCAACGGTTTCTTCGACTTGCAGACGCTGCCCAAACGGGTGGTCGTGCAGGGCGCAGGCTACATCGCGCTGGAGTTAGCCTGCGTGCTGCAGCGCCTGGGCGCCAGTGTGCGCGTGGTGGTGCGTGGTGACCAGATTTTGCGGGGCTTTGACAACGATGTGCGCGCCCACCTGACCCATGAACTGGTGGAAAGCGGCCTTCAGTTTGACTTTGGCCGCCATGTCTGCAGCATTGCCAAGACGGCGGATGACCTTCAGGTGGAGCTGGATAGCGGTGAAACCATCGCCGCAGACTGCGTGCTGCGCGCTCTGGGCCGTATGCCCAATGCACATGGCCTGGGGCTGGAAGCGCTGGGCATCGCGCTCGACGCGCATGGCGCTATTCCGGTAGACGAATTCAGCCAGACCGCCATCCACAACATCTATGCCGTGGGCGACGTGACCAACCGCGTCAACCTGACACCCATGGCCATACGCGAGGGCCATGCCTTTGCCGACACCCTATTCGGTGGTACCCCGCGCCGCGTGGACCACACGCTCGTGCCGACTGCCGTGTTCACCACCCCCGAGTTGGGCGTGGTAGGCCTGACGGAAGAGGCGGCCCTGCTGCGCTACCCGCGCCTGGATGTGTACCGCACCAGCTTTCGCCCCATGAAAGCCACACTGTCCGGGCATACCGGCAGAATGTTATTCAAACTGCTGGTGGACCGCGACACCGACCGTGTGCTGGGCTTCCACGGCGTGGGGCCAGATACCGGAGAGATGGCGCAATTGATGGGTGTGGCCCTACAACTGCAGGCCACCAAAAGCGCGCTGGATGCCACGCTAGCCGTGCACCCCACGGCTGCGGAGGAATTGGTTACCATGCGCACTCCCACGGTGCGACACGCACTGTGACACACTAGCCCACCATGTTGTCCACCCTGCTGCCGTCCGCGCCTTCCACCCTGGCAGGCCCCCGCGCTGAGTTGGCCCACCGCTTTGATGCGGTGCGGGCACGCACGCTGGCGCTGGCGCAACCCTTGTCGGCCGAAGACCAGTGTGTACAGTCCATGCCCGACGCCAGCCCGACCAAGTGGCACCTGGCGCACACCAGCTGGTTTTTTGAGACCGTGGTGCTACAGGCCTTTCAAGCGGGTTACCAAGTCTTCGACCTGCAGTACCTGTACCTGTTCAATTCATACTATGAAGCGCTGGGCCCACGCCATCCGCGACCCCAGCGTGGGCTGCTGACCCGGCCCGCACTGGCCGACATCCACGCCTACCGCCAGCATGTCAATGCTGCCATGCTGCGCTTCATGGCTTCGGCGGACGAAGCCTGCTGGCAAGCCGCTGCCAGCTTGATAGAACTGGGCTTGCACCATGAGGAGCAGCACCAGGAGTTAATACAGACCGATGTCCTGCACCTGCTGTCTTGCAGCCCACTGCTTTCGGCGTATCAACCTTCCTCCGGCGCAAGGCCCGCAGACCATGCAAATAACTTGCAATGGCTGGCGGTAGATGGAGGCGTGTACGCGGTCGGCCATGCGGGCGAGGCGTTTGCGTTTGACAACGAGACCCCGCAACACCAGGCCCTTCTGCACCCTTTCCACATTGCAAGCCGACTGGTGACCTGTGGCGAATACCTGGGTTTTATCGCCGACGGCGGCTACGCACAGGCCCAGTGGTGGTTGTCCGATGGCTGGGCCGCAGTGCAGACCCAAGATCTCAGCGCGCCAGCCTACTGGTTAGCTCCCGGTGACCCACGGGCTCCGTCTGACCAGTGGCAGGTGTTTGGATTGAACGGCGTGCAGCCGATTGAACGCCACACCCCGGTCACCCATGTCAGCTTCTACGAGGCCGCGGCCTTTGCCGAATGGTACGGCGCACGCCTGCCCACAGAGTTTGAGTGGGAAGTGGCGTTTAATGCTCCGCAGATCACGCAAATGCTAGGCCATGGCTGGCAATGGACGCGTTCATCTTACGACCCCTACCCCGGTTTTCGCCCGCGTACCGGTGCGGTGCGCGAATACAACGGCAAGTTCATGGTGGGCCAGCAGATACTGCGCGGTGCAAGCCCTGCGACACCGATGGGCCACAGCCGCAAAACTTACCGCAACTTTTTCCCCCCAGCCGCACGCTGGCAGTTTTCTGGCATTCGCCTGGCAAAGGACCACACATGAAAGACAACCTGGCTTACGCGGGCACAGAAGATCCATCGGACACGCCAGACACTGACAGCACGTTGGCGCTACTCCAGGCAGAATTTCTACTGGATCTCAAACAGGGTTTGGCACGCCAACGCAAAAGTATTTCGCCCAAGTATTTTTATGATGCGACCGGGTCGGCCCTGTTCGACCAGATTTGCACTTTGCCGGAGTACTACCCTACGCGCACCGAGCTGGCTATCCTGCAAAAGCATGCACGTGAAATAGCCCTGCACTTAGGGCCGCACGCCGAGATACTGGAATTTGGCGCCGGCTCCATGCACAAAGTGCGGATGCTGCTGGACGCAATGGACCGGCCCGCGCGCTACATCCCCATCGACATCTCGGGGGATCATCTGAACGCGGCAGCCTTGAAGATGGCCGATGCCTACCCCAATCTGGAAGTAGAGCCGCTGGTTGCAGACTACACACAAGACGTGGTCTTGCCACCGGATATGCCGCCCCAGGGCCGACGCGTGGGATTTTTCCCGGGTTCGACCCTGGGCAATTTCGAGCCACTGGATGCGCTGCGTTTCATGCGGATGTGCGCCAGGACGCTGCAGGGCGGTGCGCTGATCCTGGGTGCAGATCTCGTCAAGAGCCCAGACCTGCTGCACGCTGCCTATAACGACGCCCAGGGTGTCACGGCAGACTTCAACCGCAACGTGCTGGTACGCGCCAACCGCGAACTGGGCGCCAACTTTCAGTTGGACCAGTTTGCACACAGTGCCTTTTACAACGCACCATTCCAACGCATCGAAATGCACCTGATGAGCACCTGTGAACAAGTGGTGCGTGTAGGCGGCACGTCGTTTGCGTTTGCACAGGGCGAAACCCTGCACACCGAGAACTCTTATAAATTCACGGTCGACGGCTTGCGCCAACTGGCCCAAAGGGCTGGTTTCACACCCGGTCAGGTCTGGACCGATCCCGACAACAAGTTCTGCCTTTTTTGGCTGGACGCCCCCACACCCAGGAGCCATGAATGAAAGCCATTTGGAAAGATACCGTCATCGCCGAGAGCGACGACACTGTCATGGTGGAAGGCAACCATTACTTCCCCGAAGCCTCTTTAAACCGCGCCTATGTGACCTTCAGCAACCACAAGACCATGTGCGCATGGAAGGGTCAGGCCAGCTACTACTCGCTGGTGGTGAATGGAGAGCTGAACCCGGACGCCGTTTGGTACTACGCCGACCCCAAGCCGGAAGCGGCCAGCATCAAGGGCCGTGTAGCCTTCTGGAAGGGTGTAGTCGTCAGCTAGTTCCATGCCGATAGGCGCCTGCACGCGACTGCTAGCGGACATTCGCGCCTGCAATGCCTGTGCGCCGCATCTGCCCCACGGCGTGCGGCCCGTTGTGCAGATGCACCCCGAAGCGCGCATCCTGGTGGTGGGGCAGGCGCCGGGACGCAAGGTACACACAAGCGGTATCCCCTTCTATGACGCCAGCGGAGACCGCTTGCGCGCATGGATGGGCGTAGACCGCACCGCCTTCTACGATGCACAGCAGATCGCCCTCGTGCCTATGGGGTTTTGTTTCCCTGGCACCGGCCCCGCTGGCGACCTTGCCCCGCGCCCCGAATGCGCCCCGTTGTGGCGCGCCCGGGTACTGGACCAACTGCCGCACATCGCACTAACGCTGGTGATCGGCCGCTACGCCCAACTCTGGCATATGCCCGCTGCCACAAAATCCCGCAATGTGACGCAGGTGGTGCAGCATTGGCGCGACCACCTTCCCGCCGTGATACCCCTTCCTCACCCCAGCCCGCGCAACAACATCTGGGTCAGGCGCAATCCCTGGTTTGAAACAGAACTGCTACCCGAGTTGCGACAGCATGTTGCAGCATTGCTGCGCTGATACCCCAACGAAAAAGGCAACCGCACCCAGCAGATTTCAGTAACATCCGCAGGCGCATACAAAAACCATTTGCGCGCAGTGCAGACTTGACATCTTTAGGGAGGAACTATGCCAACAGTGATCGTTATCGGGGGAGGTGTGGCCGGCATGAGCGCCGCACACGAATTGGTGGAGCGCGGTTTTCAGGTCGATGTTTACGAGCGCAATCCCAAGTATGTGGGTGGCAAGGCCCGCAGTGTGGATGCGCCAGGCACCAACAAGATAGACCCCCAGCTATTCCTTCCTGGTGAGCATGGATTCCGCTTCTTCCCCGGCTTCTACAAACATGTCACCGACACCATGAAGCGCATCCCCGTGGGAGACGACCGATCAGCCTTCGACAATCTGGTGGCAACTGACACCATGATGATGGCGCAAAGCGATGCTAAACCGATTACCTTGCCGGTGGACTTTCCGACCACATTGAAAGAAATTGAAGAATTCTTTAAGGGTTTCCAAGCCTTCAGCTCCGAGCTGACGACCGAAGAGATTGAGTTCTTCTCTGGAAAGATCTGGCAACTGATGACCAGCTGCAGCAAGCGTTTCTCTGAAGAGTACGACAGCATCAGTTGGTGGGACTACACCGAGTCGGCCACCAAGAGTGCGGCTTACCAAAGACTGTTGTCTGGCGGGCTCACCCGCAGCCTGGTGGCCTGTCAGGCCCAGATGGCAAGTACGCGAACCTGCGGCTCCATCCTGCTGCAGATGTTTTACATGATGATGGACCCGTTCACCCGGAACACCGACCGGGTATTCAACGCGCCCACCAATTTGGCTTGGCTGGACCCCTGGCATGACTACCTGGTGGGCAAGGGTGTGAATTACCACCGGGGCGTCAGCATTGCGGGCATCCATACCGAAGACGGCAAGATCTCTAGCATCAGCTTCGAGAAAGATGGCGTACCCGGCCATGCGCAGGCATCGGCCGACTATTACCTGATGGCGGTGCCGGTGGAACGGGCTGCCAATCTGATCAGCGAAGACATGCTCAAGGTCGATCCCTCGCTGAAGAACATCATCAAGTTGGCGCCCAATGTGGAGTGGATGAACGGCATCCAGTTCTACCTGAACAAGGAAGTCAACCTCAACCGCGGCCACACCATGTACACGGGCAGTAACTGGGCATTGACCAGCATCTCGCAAATGCAATTCTGGCCGGAGTATGACTTGAAGCGCCGCGGCGATGGCAAGGTGGTATCCATTTTGTCCGTGGACATTTCCAACTGGACTGCACTGGGCAATTTCAACAACAAGGCGGCACGCGATTGCACGAATGACGAAATCCAAAAAGAAGTCTGGCAGCAGCTCAAACAGGAGCTCAATTTTGGCGGAGAAAACGTGCTCAGTGATGACATGGTGGAGGACTACTACCTGGATGAAGACATAGTCCCCATGGTCGCGCCCATGAGCGCGGTCATGACGGTGCGGCTCAGTCCTGTCAAACAGGAAGCCCTGAACAAGGTCTTCAACCTGGAGCCGCTACTGGTCAACCAATGCGATACGTGGGCCATTCGCCCCAACGCGCACACCGGCATCAAAAATTTGTTTTTGGCTAGCGACTATGTGAAGACCAATACCGATCTCGCCACGATGGAGGGCGCCAATGAGGCCGCGCGCCGTGCCGTCAACAGCATCCTGCTGGCTAGTGGGTCAGATGAGGACTATTGCGAGATTTGGGAGATGCACACGCCGTTCCTGTTGAAGCCCCTGCAGATGATCGACCATCTGAACTTCGAAAAAGGCCTGCCCTGGCAGGATGTACTGTAGAACCGCACCCCGCGCCGCCCCGGTCCAGGGTACGGACAGCGGTTAGTGCAGGGGAATGCTGACAGTAAAGCAGGTGCCATTGCCGGTTTCGCTGGTAACGCTGATGGCCCCACCATGGCTCTCCACCGCACGTTTGACAATGGCCAAGCCCAGACCCGTGCCGGGGATGTTTCCGACATTGCTGGCACGGTGAAAGTCGCCAAACAGGCGTGGCAGGTCTTGCGCCGGTATGCCTATGCCCTGGTCACGTATCTCAAAAATCACACCCTTTGCTTTGGGGCGCACCTTGAACAGCGCTTGTGCAGTGCCCGGCGAGTATTTGATGGCGTTGGACAGCAGATTGCCAAGAATGTGGCGCAGCAGCTTTTCATCGGCGAAGACTTCCTGGCCATCCAGTTCTGCATCCAGGGCTACCCGTGCGGTGTTGACGGAGCCTTGGTTGTGACTGGCCACCGCTTCGTCCCGCAATTGTTGACACAGTGCCAGCAGGTTCACCGGCTTGGGGTTAAATGACAGCAGTTGGGCGTCTGCACGGCCTATGGTCAACACCTGGTCCAGCATCAACACCATGCGTTTGACGGCGGACTCTATGCTGTCGAGCAAACCGTTGCGTTCCCCCACCGGCAAGCGGTCACAATAATTGCGCAACAGGCTTTGCGATACCAGAATGGAGGTCAGTGGCGTACGAAATTCATGCGAGGTCATAGCCACAAAGGTGGACTTCAACTCGTTGAGCTCCACCTGCTGTGCCAAGGCGGCGTCAAAGCGTTGCTTGTCCTCACGGTTGCGCCGCTCCAACGCATCGCGCGCCTGCTTGAACAAGAGATGCGCCTTGACCCGCGCCAACACAATCGGCGGGCTAATCGGCTTGGCAATGTAATCGACCGCGCCCAACGCAAAGCCCATCTGCTCGTCCTGCGTTTCCGTCTTGGCCGTGAAAAAGATCACCGGAATATCGGCGGTAACCGGATCGGCTTTGAGTTGACGGCACACCTCATAACCATCTACGTCTGGCATCATGATGTCCAGCAATATCAGGTCTACGGGCTGGTTTTTTGCAATCTTGAGTGCGCGCTCACCGCTGGGCGCCAATTTGACGGTGTAGTCGGTTTCCAGCAAGTCGCGCATCAGGGCCAGGTTTTGCGGCGTGTCGTCGACCACGAGGATGACAGGGCGTTGCAACGTGTCTTGTGTGGCGTGCATCATATTCACTCAATTGGCACCGTCGGCCATGGCCTGCTGTAGTATCTTTAATGCACGCTCGCTGTCGAAACGGTTGACGGCAGCCTGCAGTCCGGAGAAATGTTGGGGATAGGCCATGTCCAGCATATTCGCATATTCTGCGAGCAAACGTTCCGCGTTTCCATCGTCATTGGCTAAAAGAGTGCTGAGTTGTCGGCACACGGTCGCCAGTTGCTGCGGGTCTGGAGCACTGCTGTTCGCGGTCACCGCAGGTTCAAAAATACCCGTCAGTGCCTCCCGGATGGCAGCAACCTGCACCTCCAAACTGGACTCCAATATAGCGAGCAGCCGCGCCCGTTGGTCCTGGTCCACCCCCATGCGCAGGCTTTGCTCTACGGCCACCGCAGCCCGCACCAGATCGGGCGCCGCGATGTTGCCCGCCAGGCCCTTGAGCGTGTGGGCCAATCGAATCGCGGTTTGGCTGTCCTCTGCTGCCAAAGCCTGGTGAATCTGAACCACCGCGTCAGCCTGCGCATCGACAAAGCCGCGCAGCATCGCGGCGTAACGCTGCGGCTTGCCCAACACCCGCCGTAGGCCGGCGTCCAGGTCCAGCCCCGCGATGGCGAGGGGCAAGACGTCAAACACCCATCGCGCCGAATGCGAGTCGCTAGCCCGTAAATGCGCGGCGGCGTCGTTGGTACCAACGTGACCGGGCCCTATCCAACGCAGCAGTGCGCGCAAGAGTTCGTCCGGGTCGATGGGCTTTGCGACAAAATCCACCATGCCCACCGCTAGGCACTGCTCCCGGTGAGAGGCCATCGCATTGGCCGTCATGGCAACAATCGGCGCGGCGGCGGCCCGCTGGTTCGCACGAATTTCTTTCGTGGCTTCCAAGCCATCCATCTCCGGCATTTGCAAGTCCATCAGGATCAAGGCGTAGGGCTCACCCGCAGCCAGTGCCCGCGCGGCCATGTCGCAGGCGATGCGGCCGTCATCAGCGATGTCCACCGTCAATCCGGCATCGCGCAGCAATTCGCTGGCCACTTGCTGGTTTAACGCATTGTCTTCCGCCAGCAAAATACGGGCTCCCTGAATGGCACGCAAGCCCTGGTGTACGGCTGCGAAACCTGTCGTACGGTGTGCCCGTGACCCGCCAGGCACCACCAACACCTGCTCGCCACGCAGCGCATTTTGCAAAAGCGGCTTGCGCGTAACAGTACTACCCAAGCCCAGGTTGGCGGTGAACCAGAAGGTGGACCCCACACCGGCAACACTGTCGACACCGACCTCGCCACCCATCTGTTGCGCCAGTATTCTGGTGATGGAAAGCCCCAAGCCCGTGCCGCCGTACTTGCGCGTAGTGGAAGTGTCGGCTTGCTGAAAATTCTGGAACAGCTTGGCGGCCTGTTCGGGGGAAAGACCTATGCCGCTGTCTCGCACAGCAAATCGCAGCAAAATAGACTCTGCGTCGCGCTCTTGGACCCGCACGACGATATCGATCCCACCTTGGTCGGTGAACTTGATCGCATTGTTCGCGTAATTGATGACCATTTGGCTCAGGCGAAGGGCATCACCTCTGAGCGCATCGGGCACATCCTGTGCAATATCAAACAGCAGCTCCAGCCCCTTGCCAGCTGCCCTGTCGTCAATCAGATTGGCGACCTTGCCCAGCACTTGTTCAAGACTGAAATCACTGATTTCCAGATCCAGCTTGCCTGCCTCAACTTTGGAGAGATCCAAGATGTCGTTAATGATGCCCAGCAAGTGCTGGCCCGACTGCTGTACCGTTTGTAGGTAATCGCGCTGCCGGGGCGCAAGCTCGGTTTTCAACGCCAAGTGACTCATGCCGATGATGGCATTCATGGGTGTGCGAATTTCGTGGCTCATGTTGGCCAGGAAGGCTGACTTGGAGGCCGTCGCCTCCTCGGCTTTTTGGCGTGCCTGTGCGGTCGCATGCAAAGCGGTTTGCAACTCTGTGTTTCTGGCCTCGGACTGTATCAACGCCTTGTTTTTAGCAGAATCAAAAATCTTGGTGTGCACCAGCAGCGTGAGGACCAAACCGATTTGGCTGGTGCCAAAAAAGAAACCCGCGTGTTGCCTGTCGTACAAAAAAGGCAAGTCGATGCCAAGCCAGCCCGCAACACCGAAGGCCAGCACCAACACGGAATTGATGCCCAACCAGACCACTGCGTTGCGGTTGAACCCTAGCAGCAGCGTCGCCGTCACCGGGCCTGTCGCAAACCATGAGATGACGGGCGAATAGAGTCCGCCAGAGAAGTAGGTGCAGCCCAGGATGCCAATAAAACAATTGCAAAAGAGATAGATATTGGCCGCGGCGGTGTAGTTACCGCTTCTGTGGATAAACAACAGATTCCCCAACAGCATCAGAGCCAGGGCGACCATGACGTAGATGCCGGGCTGAAAACTGACGACCCAACTGACACCCACATAACACGCAGCGAACACGACGACCGCCCAATTGAAGCGAATCAGCAGTATGAATTTTTCATCGGCCCGCCGACCACCAGCACTACTCAGGAAATGGCTCGCTTGGTCACGCAGGCCCGCCATTGGTGTCATAGAAGTTTCAGGTCCAGTGGTTTCGCGCCCGGGAAGACGTAGTCAACTTGTTCGGGTGACAACCCAAACTGCTGCCTGAACACGCCGCCCAACACGGACCGGTACTCATTGAGCACGGGGAAATCCCGATTCTGGAACAAGGTGGACTGCTCGACATGCACTTGTTCACCAGCGATGCGCCGGCCCTGCACCCCGCCGCCCATCACCCAGGCAACCGTGCCGTGGCCATGGTCGGTACCCCGATTTCCGTTTTGCCTGAAAGTGCGGCCAAACTCACTGACTACCAGCACGGTGGTCGTGCGCCATGCTGCACCCATTTCCTGGGCAAAAGCAGCCAGCCCCCGCCCCAACTCGTCGAAGCGGCTAGCCAGGTAACCTGTGGCTGCGCCCTGGTAGACATGGGTGTCCCAGCCGCCTACATCGACAAAACCCAAGTTGTAGCTGTCTTTCATCAAACGCGCGATGCGCCTGGCCTCTAGCTCAAAACCCTTGGCTGCGATGGCGTTGCGGTTGGCCGCGTCCATCTCTGCGGACAACTCGCGCAACACGCCATCGCGCACCATGAACCCATCTGCCACATGCCCCATTAACGGCGAACCCTGGTACATGGAGGCGATGATGCTGCTCTGGCGCGCATCTACCGATGGTTTGGCCAACGACTTGAGCACGGTGTTGGGTACCTTGGCATCGCCCTGGAAGATCACGGGCAATTGCTCGGTAAAGGACATGGGCGTACTGCCTTTCAGTACCGTAGCCAGGCGGTTCATAAACCCCGAGTTGTAGTTTTTGTGCCCGTCCAGGGCTTGGCCCATCTCGATGCTGTCCTGTGTTTCAAAATGGCTGCGCGAGACATCGTGGGTTCCGGCGAATGGAACAAAAGCCAGCTCCCCGCCTTTGAAATACGGGTACAGGCTCTCGCGCAAAGCGGGGTGAAGGCCCCATCCATCGCTCAGTGGCAGACACGATGCCAGGTCGCTAGAAGGCTTTGCTATGGCGATATCTGGACGGGATTCGTAGTAGAAGCTGCTAGCGGTTGGGACCAGCAAACTGGCGGAGTCATAACCCCCCCGCAAAAACACGACCAACAGCCGGGACCCTGCATCCGGTGCGGCGTACAAACGGCCAGCCTGCAAAGAGAGGGACAGTGCTGCCAATCCGGCAATTGATTCACGGCGATTCATACAAACTCCTCTTTAGGTTGGTCCATCAGCGTTGCATCATTTCAGGCGAAGACAGCAGAAAGGTATTCCACTCCTGAGACGATGCGGCCTGGTCCAGCGCCTTGCGCGTAGACGGTCCCAAGCCTTTGATGATGGATTGGTAATACAACGCGTTGGCAAACTGGGGAAACGCAGGCAGCTCGCGCACATCGGGACCCTCTGACTTGAACAAGCCTGCACTGCCTGAACCAATGGCCTTGGCGATCTCAAATCGGGTCGCCAACTGCCCGGGGCTCGCCCACGCGGCAGACTGCAGAGAATAGCCATCCGGTGTCGCGCGGCCATAAAAAGCTTGCCCCATGCGGTTGATCCAGTTCAACATAGGATTCACGTTGAGTATGGGCTTGTCGTCATACGCCAGGCGCACCGCAGACACTACAAAGCGCGTCGGGTCTTTGAATTTGTGAATCGTTGGCTGGTTGAACTCAGCTGAGGTAAACAGAGCCTGCAAAGTGGCTGCAATGTCTCCATCACTGCGCTCAAACGCCTGCGCCATGCGCTGCACCACGGCGACTGATGGTTCGTCTGCCAACCAGTACGTAGCCAGCTTTTTACTTACCGAGCGTGCGGTCGCTGGGTGGCGCGCCAGGCGATCCAGTGCCTCCCCCAATTCGCCGTAGCCGCTGCTGCGAATGGGCTGGCCCAGCAACTCCTTATAGCCAAATGCATGGCGCGCAGGGTTGAATTCAAACAGACCTTTGCGCAGATAGAACTCTTGCCACTCCTTCTTTTGCGCAGGGGTCGTAGATCCCAGATTGACCCCAAATCCGGTCAACACCTTGGCGAGCTCTTGAACATCCTGCTGCGAATACCCGGCATCCACGCCCAGGGTATGGAGCTCCATCAATTCACGCGCAAAGTTCTCATTGATACGGCCTGCGGCATTTTGCTCGTTATCCAGGTAACGCAGCATGGCTGGGTGTTCGACCACTGCGCCCAGCAAGGTTCTGAATTTCCCCAGCGCATGGGGACGAATGGCAGTTTCTTCATAGTCGCCAACCATCGCCCGCAGATTGCTCTTGTACTGGTGCACGCTAAAATGGTTCAACCAGAACCAGGTCATTTGTTCTTGAACCTGGTTGTTGGAATACAACGCCCGCAAGACATGGCGGGTTGCAGACTCTTTACCAAGCCGGTTCATCTCCAGCTGAAAGCCCTGTTGCGCTACTTTTTTGGCGGCATCGTCTACAACAGCATCGGAGTCCCTGCGTTTTTGCTCCATCGTTTGCACCAGCGCCACGAGCGACTGCTGCGAGATGGTCATAGCGTCAATTTGCGACTGAATTGAAATCGGCAGTTGTGCGGCAGCAGGGTGCAATTGCTCCACCAGATAAGCCTGCTGCCCCACTGCCTGAAAATGCGCAACCACACTGGCGCTGGCGCCCCAGGTCAGCCTGTTGGATTGAACATAGGCATCCGCCACCGCTCCTGTACCCGAGTCGGTTCTAGTAGCTGGCCCCACGCAGCCGCACATAACCCCGAGTCCTATCGCAGGTAAAACGACTTGAAGGAGAAGGTAGCGGACCATCATGATGAAACTGAGATAGTACCGTCTATGTACAACCCCGGTGACAACAATCGGAGGAACTCATTGACCAGAGAGCTCGTCCAGCCTGCGCCGCGCTGTGTCCGCGTCTTTACCATATTCGGTCAAGTAACGCTGGCGTTCTTCGCTGCTCCACTCGGCAGATGAAAAGCGGCTTCGGGGATATACAGCGCTCACATGCACCACCCCAGGCTTGCGGGCCATGGTGGCACGGTCTGGAAATTTGTCGGGCATCAACAGAAAGCCATCCACATCCCGCAGACGCAACGGAAAGGCCGGGTTCTTGTCCAACACCAAGGCACCAAAGAGCTGCAGCTTGAACTCGCGACTACCGGCTGCAACCTCGTCATTGAACTGCAACAACGCAAGCGGCACACCATTGGCATCATCGACCCGCGCGCTCACCACATAGCGCCCCCCCATACGCACGTTGGCTTTTAAGTAGAAGTTCAGCGACCCGGCTTCCAGCTCCTCGCGCGCACCCACCCAGGTGGCGGGCACATCGGGGGTGTAGACCACATCAAAATGGGCCACGCCTTGTTGACCATCCACCGCCATTTCGACCAGCAGGCGAATAGTTCCGCCATAGTTCTGAAAGCCTTGGGTTGCAGGCGTCAGCCGACCAGAGTATGTGCCGTCACCAGAAACGTCATCAGCGCCCGCACCATCGTCCGAAAAAGCAACAGTGGCCTGAACCAGTTTGATGGGGGTGCGCGAATCCGGGATGGACTGCGCCTGCGCACTGCGTATAACCAAAGGCAGCGAACGGTCGTTTTCGTCCACCACAGCAACCGAAAATTTCACACTCTCGGCGCCACTCAAAAACACGCGTTCCTGGCTGGTACGCAAACGGACACCTTTGACCATATCGCCATTGGCGTTGCGCATTTTCAGCTCTTCGGCAATGGCAGCAAAGGGCCGGACCTGGTCAGGGTGCTCGGCAATCGGGCGGGAGTCATAGGGGTAACGTGTGGCATCGCGATAGCTGGCATAAATCTGCTCCGCCCGCTCGTAGCGCCCCCGCCATAAGGCCAGTTGCTCCTGGCGCGACTGCAGCCCCGCCACGCTGTAAGGCCCGCCGTTGATGGCCCCTGCCGGACCTGAAGCCGCGTTGGTTGCACGAGCGGCAAGTATCTCCGAGCCTACTCCGCCAGCACCCTTCTGCGTCGCAGACGCATCACTATCTGCGCCCCAAACATACCAGCCCAGCAGGGCCAGCGCGACCGCTGCGCCACCCAGCCAAACCACCTTAGCCCGGCTCAAAGTTCAAACCATGGTTGGCAAGCGAAATGGATTCTTGTAGCTTAGTTTGCGTTGGCGGCCATGTCGGCCCGCACCTTGGACACAACGCCGCCCCAGGCACCATTGGTGTAGTGGTTGTAAACCTCGCCATCGTCCCGGAACACCACGCTGTGGTAACTCCACTTGGAGGCTCCACCTTCATTGGCTGCAGTGCCCATGGTCAAGTCATTGCAAAACCAGTCGGACGGATTGCAGAAACCGGCACCACCGCTTCCAGACACACCGCCGGACGAGTGGTAGGCCACGGCTTCATCGTCCTGACCCGGCAAGATACCAGAGTACAACGTCCCCTTGGCCCCGGCATACATGTAGAACCATTTGGCCCGGGTCTGGTTGTGGTCGTACATGGCGCGTGCCGTGGCGGTTTTCAGGTCAGATGTCAGCGCGTCCGAGACGGCCCAACTGCCAACGTTGGCCAGCTCGCTACCGCCACCGGCGCCGGCCGCCACGTCTACCCATTTGATGTTCCAACCAGTTTGGGTTGTGCCATCAGAGTTGCCACACACACCTGCTGAACTGGGCGTTGCATTCTTCTTGCTGCGCGTGGTGCCACCGTATAGCGACAGCGCGTAGCCGATCTGCAAATTGCCAGCGCTGTGGGCCGCTATGTAGCACCAGTTGCTACCTGTGCAGTAGCAATCTAGCGCATCGCGTACCCGGTAATTTTGGTCCGCCACATGGCTGGAGCCATCCCAGTTGACGGACTTCTTATTGACGCCTGCGGCCGTGCCGGCAGAGCCCCAGTAGGTGAAGTCAGCGTAATTACCGGCTTGTGCGGTGCTGTTATTGCGGCCGTTGATCCATAGCGTGTAGTTGGTGGCATACACCCCACCGGCAAGGAACAGCAGAAACACCAGCAGGGATTTGAAAGCCCGCGAGGGACGTTGACGGAAAGATGCCAGGCTAACAGAACGCATGGATAACTCCTTGAATCTGGATTCAACTTATCGGGGTGCGCCAGTGTCTCCAAAGCATCACCATGAAACAACTGGGGAATACCCGCGCAGTTGGCTGGTGCTTTTCACAATTCCTTCACCGCGCGCGCACCCCGGCTTCGTGCGCACTTCACACCGTTTGCAAATACTGGCTTTTGGTTCACACGAAGGAAAAAAGCTATGAAAAATCCCATACTTTGGAAATGCGCCTTACTGGCGCTGATAGGCGCGTTGCTGCTGATTCCGCTGGCCATGATTGAGCGCTCCATTGAGGAACGCACGGCCTACCGCGCTGAAGCCATCCACGCGATTGCGGCCAGCACGGCAGGCGAACAGTCCATCGTTGGCCCGGTGCTGACCGTGGTGGTTGAGGAAGAATTTGACGAAGAGAAAAGTTACGAATACCAGGGTGAGCCCAGGAAGAAAACGGTTCGCAGCAAGCGGGCGCATACCTTGGCGGTAGTACCAAAGGATTTGCATTTTGATGGGGGTTTGGCGGTAGAAAAACGCGCCTACGGCTTGCACGAAACCGCAGTGTTCGAGCTGCAGGGCACCATCACCGGAACGATTGAAACACCCAGCCCGGCTTCACTCCCTCCACTAGGGGCCAACGCCCGTTTGAGCTGGGGCGCACCCACGCTGTCGGTAGGTATTGCCGACCCACGTGGACTCAGCGGAGAACCGAAAGTCCAGCTCGATGGCAAGTTGCTGGCACTGCACCGCGCCGCCCACATCAGCGGTATGGAGACGGGATTCCACGGCACATCAGACCTTGTACTGGAAGGCAAGGCGACGCGCCTGCCCTTCCGGGTGGACCTGCGTTTGGCGGGGACAGGAAGCATTGGATTTGTTCCGCTGGGCGACGTCACCACTACTGAGCTGCGCGGCAACTGGCCACACCCCAGTTTTGGCGGAGATTTTTTGCCGCGCACACGGGATATCAGCAAAGAAGGATTCGTTGCACGTTGGAGCACGACCGGTCTCGCGTCCAGTGTGGATGCAGCACAAGCCACCGGCAAGGCGAAGGGATTTGAAGTACGCCTGATGGACCCGGTAGATGTCTACCGCCAGGCGCTGCGCGCCGTAAAGTACGGTGTCTTGTTTGTGGTGCTGACATTTACCGCATTCTTCATGTTTGAGAACCTCAAGTCCCTGCCTATTCACCCGGTCCAGTATTCTCTGGTCGGGCTCGCCCAAGCGCTTTTCTTTCTGCTGCTCACCAGTTTGTCGGAACACATTGCGTTTTCCATAGCCTACCTGGCGGCGGCAACTGCTTGCATCACGCTGATCGGTATCTATCTGGCTGCCATCCTGCGGGGCTGGCGCCGTGGATTTGGTTTCAGCTTCGCACTGGCAACTCTGTATGCAGCCCTGTTTGGCATATTGCGCTCTGAGCAAAGCGCGTTGCTGCTGGGCTCTCTGTTGCTGTTCTTTGCATTGGCAGGCCTCATGCTCGGCACCCGCCGCATTGACTGGTACGGCCTCAGCACGCGGGTGGTATTGACAGACAAGGCGCCACCCCTATGACGCGGATCACTCTTCGCCAGGGGCTGCTATGGGGTGGCGTACTGACCGCCCTGCCCTTGGCCTATCTGCTGCGCAATCCCCTGATGACGCAATGGCGGTCGGCGGCCACGCCCATGCTGTGTGTATTCGCCGTCTCTGCGCTACTGGGGCTACGCATGCCACGTTGGCAGTCAGCACCGGGAATGCGCCAACACTCGGTACTGTTTGTGTTGTGGCTGTCGGTCTTATTCATCGTTGCAACAGAAGAGGGACTGTTCCAATGGCACAAACACCAGGTGCTGCACCACCCAGCGCCAGACGCCCAGGTTTTGGGTGCGCACATCATCATCGGCTACAGCCATCCCGAAGAGGTCAAATCCCTGGTCTCGCAAGGTTTGGTGGGCGGCATCTTCATCGGCACCAACACGATGAAGGGCAAGACCACGGGCGCAATCGCGGCAGAGGTGGCGGAGTTGCAAACACTGCGCAAGAAGACGGGCCTGGGCCCGCTCTTGGTCAGTACCGACCAAGAGGGCGGGATTGTTGCGCGCATGTCGCCACCCCTGTCTGCTACACCACCCTTGGCCGACATCATCGCAGGGGCGCCGTCACAAGATATTGAAGCGCTGGCATTTGCCTATGGGCAAGACCATGGGCGTGGTTTGTCCGCACTGGGGGTGAACGTGAATTTTGCTCCGCTGGCCGATCTGTCAATTCCGCGTGCACGCAGTCGACTGGATTTTCACAGCCTCATTGCACAGCGTGCAATTGATACCAACCCCCACCGGGTGAGCCCTGCTGTTATCGGCTACGCGCATGGTTTGGAGGCACAAGGCGTGCTTGCAACACTCAAACACTTTCCCGGCCTGGGCCGTGTTACCGCCGATACCCACCTCTTTCGCGTGACCCTGTCCAGCAGCCAAAACACGCTGGAGAAGAGCGATTGGATCCCTTTCAGAGAAGGGCTGCAGTCTACCCAGTCCTTGTTGATGGTGGGGCACGCAACACTGAGTGCGGTGGACGCAAACAACCCTGCATCGCTGTCCAGTAAAGTGGTTCAAGGCATCGTGCGAAATCGCTGGGGTCATGACGGCGTTTTGGTGACCGACGACATGGCCATGGCGCCTGTGGTCCGGCACGGCATGTGTGAAGCAGGTGTTGACGCTATCAATGCCGGTATTGACCTGTTGTTGGTGTCATACGACACCGACCAGTACTACACCATCATGCATTGCCTACTCCAAGCAAAGACCGGCGGTAGGCTGCACGACAAACAGTTACTCGCAAGTGGTCACCGGTTGCAAAAAGCGTTTGGTCTCCCGGGGAGGTTGTTGAACACGCCCTGATGCTGCGCGGTCTGTGCGGCAGCCCACGGTGCAGCCGATGACAAAGACTTACATTTCCCCGATCGGCGCAGTCCTATAGAACCAGAGGGCGCGCGTTGTAAATATATAAGCCGTTGGAGAACACATGTTCAAGAAAATTCTACTGCTTGCGTTCGCCGCAAGCGCTTTGGTACCCGCTTTGGCACAAACCAACGTAGGGGTGTCCATAGGTATCAATCAACCCGGGGTCTATGGGCGCGTCGACATTGGGAACTTTCCGCAACCTCGCATTGTTTACCCACAACCGGTCGTCATCGTGCAATCACCAGTAACGGTTCAACAGCAACCGATTTACCTGTACGTGCCGCCAGGACATCAAAAAAAGTGGTCCAAACACTGCGCACATTACAACGCGTGCGGTCAACCCGTCTATTTTGTTCGGGAAGACTGGGTACGGGAACGCTATGAGGAGAATCGTAGCCATGACGACGACCGCGACGACGACCGTGGACATGGTCACGGCAAGGGCCACGGCAAGGGGAACAAACACAAAGATTAGGGCCGTTTGCAACCTGTCTTAGTTTATGTGCAAGTCGGCTAAGACAGTCTGAATGTCTCCAGATGGATACTGGTTTCAGTGTTGCTAATGCCTTTAAGCAGGCGAATCCGCTCCAGCACTTTGGCCAACTCCTGCAGGGTCTCGGCACGCAGTTCGGCCAACAAATCCCAGCGGCCATTGGTGTCGTGCAAGGTCGCTACACCCGGTTCGCCCAGCAAACTGGAGATGACGGCACGCGTCTGGTTGCCGTCTACGGCGATGCTCATCCAGGCTTTAATTGCGTTGTGTTGCACGTCCGGGCGTAATCGCACCGTGTAGCCAACGATGACGCCATCGTCTTCCAGCCTTCGGATACGGTTGGTCACCGTGCCCCGAGAAACCTTCAATTTGGCCGCCAGTGCTGCCACTGTCAGGCGAGCGTCCTGGCGCAGCAGCGACATGAGTTTGTGGTCAATTTCATCCATTTTGGCAATTTAACATACCATAAAGCCAATTTATTGGCAATTTTTAGGCATTATTGACGATTGTTATTGTTTTGTCGCGAAACCATACTTCTCTCTATCGATTGCACCCATTGCGATTCACGAGGAGACCGACCATGACAACACCCCATCAAACCCGCAAAAACACCTTGTTTCTCAGCCCGCAAGATATCGCCAGCATCGTGGGGCGCTCTGGCATAGCAACTACGTTGCAAGGCATCGCCGCATACATCCACCAGGATTTTTTGCGGTGGCAAGATTTTGACAAATCAACCCGTCTGGCAGCGCACTCGCCAGAGGGCGTGATCGAGTTGATGCCCATTGCTGATGCCAACACCTTCACCTTCAAATACGTCAACGGCCACCCCAAAAACACCGCCATTGGCCTGCCCACGGTCATGGCCTTTGGTGTGCTGGCCGACGTGGCTAGCGGTTACCCGCTGCTGATCAGCGAATTGACGCTTACCACCGCCATGCGGACCGCCGCTACTTCCGCCGTGGCGGCGCGCGCCTTGGCCCGCTCCAATAGCCGTGTGATGGCGCTGATTGGAAATGGTGCGCAAAGCGAATTCCAGGCACTGGCGTTTCACCAACTGGTGGGCATTGAAGAGATCCGCCTGTTTGACGTCGATGCACGCGCCACCACCAAGCTATTGCGCAACCTGCAAAACAACCCGGACGCTGCAAAGCTGCATCTGGTCGTTTGCAACAGCACGGCGGAGGCAGTGCGCAGTGCGGACATCGTGACTACGGTCACAGCTGACAAGACCAATGCCACCATCATCACGCCCGACATGCTGACACCTGGCATGCACATCAACGGCGTGGGCGGTGACTGCCCGGGCAAGACCGAAATACACGCCGACGTACTGCGCGCCGCTAAAGTCTTTGTGGAATACGAGCCGCAAACCCGCGTAGAAGGCGACCTGCAGCAAATGGAAGCAAGCTTCGGTGTGACCGAACTCTGGCAAGTGCTGTCTGGGCAAAAGGCAGGGCGCGATACGGATGCGCAAATTACTGTCTTCGATTCGGTTGGTTTTGCGATGGAAGATTTCTCTGCGCTGCGTTATGTGTATGACTTGGCCCAATCCATGCAATTGGGTGCTGACATTGCGTTGATTCCGCAACTCGCCGATCCCAAAGATTTGTACCAGTTGATTAAGCCCATTACACCGACCCATGCCAACCCGTCTGGTGGCGCCAAGGGCCGCACACCAGCAGTACATGCGGCATTAGAAGCCGTTGCATGACACGCCGCTTCTCTGCGCAGGCGCCAGCCGCGGTCGTCATGGTGCGGCCACACGCTTTTCGCTCCAACCCTGACACGCTGTCGGACAACGCCTTCCAGCAACACGCGTCCGCAGCAGTTGCCTCGGACATATCGGTAAAAGCCTTTGCCGAGGTTGGTGCCATGGTGAGCCAATTGCAAGATGCCGGCGTAACCGTGCATGTTTTTGAAGACACCGGAACACACGCACCAGACTCTGTGTTTCCCAACAATTGGTTCTCCACCCACGCCGGAGGTCACATTGCCATCTACCCGATGGCCATGCCCAGCCAGCAACGGGAACGGCGATGGGACGTCATCGATTTATTGAAGCAACACTACAGGGTGCAAGACGTCATCGATTACTCCGGGCTGGAGCAGGACCGCGTGTACCTGGAAGGCACCGGCGCCATGGTGCTGGATCACATCGACCGCGTAGCCTATGTTGCGCGCTCCAATCGCGCCGACCCACTGGCCTTGGAACGCTTTTGCACACACTTTAATTTTGAGCCCATGCTGTTTGACGCGGTGGACGCAAACGGCCAAGCGGTGTACCACACCAATGTGCTGATGTGCATAGGTACCGGCTTTGCGATGGCAGGCTTTGCCATGATCAGCGACGCGCAACGGCGTCAAGACGTGCGGGAGCGGCTGATGGAAGACGGCCGCAGCCTGATTGAACTGACCCATGCACAGGTTGGAGAATTTGCTGGCAATGCTTTGGAGCTGCAGGGTACAAATGGCCGGCTGCTGGCGATTTCGTCGCGTGCATTGCGAGCACTTGGTGCAGACCAAGTGCGGGTTTTGGAAAGCCACGTACAGCTATTGCCACTGGACGTTCCCACCATTGAATTGGCGGGAGGTTCCGTGCGGTGCATGCTGGCTGGCATACACCTCAAGCCACGCCCGACTCAACGGGCGTGAGTGCCATTTTTTTATTTGTACTTGGAGTCGATTTCCCACACGGCAGTCTGGACGAGGCGCTGCACCATGGTGTCCAGACCAACACCGCCCTTGGCGCTTTCGGAGATGCCCATGACGCTGGTGCGCGTGGCGCCGACTTCCATCTTGAGTTCCTTGTAACCCTGGGCCACTTGTTCAGTAGTGTTGGCGTTCATGATCTTGTAGCGCATGCCGATGAGCCAGACGCCGGTGGAGTCGTCAGTCTTGACAGAGCCGACCACCTGGCCTGTTGCTGAACCAGCGCGGGTGCCAGACAAGGAACCAATCAAACCGCCAATGGCCGCGCCATCAAAACCCTTGGTGTTGGCAGCAATTTGTTCGGCTTTCAGGATGTCGAACTTGACAATCCATTTAGTTGTCTTGAGTTTGCCGACTTGCATGGTTTTGCGGGCCTGGGCGACATTGCCTAAATTGTAAGCAAGCGTAATTTCGTTCAGCAAGTTGCCCAAATTGGCACGTTCGAGCACGGTGAAGTTAGCTTGCGACAATTCCAGCTCACCAAAGTCGGCAATGTTATTGGGCAAGAAACGCTGAGTAAAACTGGCGTTGTTGCTCTTGATTTCGCCCGGAATGACGATCAGTGCAGGCCCTTTTTTGCTGGCATTTTTGTATTCAACTTCTTTGTATGCGGCCGCATCTGCCGCCGCGTTGGCCTTGTTGGAAGTAGAGCTTCCCGCTGTGGGCGAAGCATTGCCGAAGCTAGGGCCACTGTTAGTGGGCGCCGGCGCCGACTGGGACGCATCTCCCGCCTTGGGAGCTGTCTCCATACACCCCACCGTCAACAAGGCCAGCATGGCAGTTAAAAGAGAAATCGTCAGAAATCGTGTGCGCATTTTTGTTTACATCCCGGTTAAAAAAGACGCCATTTGGCGAATCGACGAGTCTACGACTTTTTGACGGGATTCAATACGTAGGGCAGACCGGCGACTGATCGCTACATATTCAATAGCGCAACACTCTTATTGCACGAGGGCTACAGGCCAATTTCCCATAAATCATTGGCCGAAACCATCATTTGGAGGGAACGATGACGATGCTTTCACGGACCAAACCTCCGCCGCCCACACTGCCATCCACACGCGATGGGTTGAATACCCGCGCTTCGCACGCGGTGCGGTCGTCACCCTGGAACTCTGCGCAGCGCCGAATGGCATTGCGGGCGTACTGATCAGATGCGGCATCGGTCAGACCACCGCGTTTGGCTTCAGCCAGCGCATTGCGTGCCTCGGTGCGGCACACGTTCTGTGGCTGGTTGGACTGCCCGCTGTCGCAAGCCGCCATGTCTTGCCGATAGCGCGCTTGCGCGTCAGCCGGGGTGTTGGATGGTCCCGCCAGGGCAGCGCCAGTCAGCAGGATCGTGCCAATCACCGTGAGAGCGAAATGTCGGTGGGGAATATGGATTATGTTCATGGTAATGTCCTCAGTTTGAAGCCGAAGCGTAGACCTGACGAAGGCCAGTATCTGTACGGCCGCGCACAGAGCCTGGCGCGGGCAAGCCAGACAATTCAAGCATGAAGTGGACCCGATTTTTTCTGTGGCTCGCTGCAGCGGCAGCGACCCCGATAGTGCTGGCAGTTCTGTTTATTGCCCTTTTTGGCTGGAACTGGCTACGCAGCCCGATTGAACACATTGCGGAGCAAAAGACCGGGCGTGTGTTGCGGATCAACGGCGATCTCTCTTTGCACCTGGGTTGGCCTTGGCCCAGGCTAATAGCCAACGGGGTGACGTTTGCCAATCCCGCTTGGGCACAAGAGACCTACATGGTCTCGGCCGAAATGGTTGAGGTCAGTGTGGATCTGCCGCAATTGCTGCACGGCGAAGTCGTGCTGCCCCTGGTGCATTTGGTTCGGCCCACAGTATTTTTGGAACGAGGAAGTCAGGGCAAAAAAAACTGGCTGCTAGATTCGAAACAGCAAGACGAAAACGCACGGATACGCATCATCCAGTTGACCTTGGACCAAGGCACGCTGGGTTACGATGATCGCGCGATGAAGACCCACATCCGATCGGAGATTTCCTCGGTTGATATTCCACCCTCCCGCCTTGAAGCATCCACGGTATCGGGCATAGCGTTCAAAGCGAATGGTCAGTACAACGGGTTAGCGCTGCTAGCGAAAGGCACCGGCGGCGCCGTACTGGCTCTGCGCGATGAAACTGTGCCCTACCCGCTTCAAGTGGATCTGACTGCAGGACGCACCCGCGTGAACGCCAATGGCACCATCACCGGGCTAATCCTGCGCTCCGCCGTAGACATGCGCTTGGCGGTCAGCGGGGACAGTCTGGAGCAGTTGTATCCACTGCTGGGCATACCCGCCCCGGTAACGCACGCCTATGCGGCCCAAGGTCGGCTGATCCATAGCGGCAACAGTTGGCGCTACCAAGGCCTGAACGGCCATATTGGCGCCAGCGACATTGCAGGCACCGTACAGGTCACCACCGGAGGCAAGCGCCCCACGTTGAGCGCCGATCTGACCTCCAAGGTATTGGATCTGGAAGACTTGGCGCCGGTCATCGGCATGCGCTCCACGACAGAAACCGCTTCCACACCGCCGCCGACCGGCTTGTTGCCAGACGTTCCGTTCAAAACAGACCGCTGGACCAGCATGGACGCCGATGTGCACCTGCACGCCAAACAGATTCGGCGCGCCAAGGAGATTCCGCTGGATGACCTGACAGTCCATTTGGTCTTGCGCGATGCCGTGCTGACATTGACCCCGCTGGACTTTGGTGTGGCTGGCGGTCACCTGCGTGCCGAATTGACGCTGGATGGGCGCAGCGACCCCATCCGCGCCAAGGGTCAATTGAAGGTTAACAAACTGTTGTTGTCCAGGCTGCTGCCCGGGGCGGCCGTTAACCAACAGGCCAGCATCGGCGAGATCAACGGTATGTTCACGCTTGCGGGCACCGGAAATTCCATCAAGGGCATGTTGGCGACCGCCGACGGCAAAATGGGGCTTCTGGTGAACCATGGCGAAATCAGCCAGTTGCTGATGGAAAAAGCGGGCTTGCACCTATGGGAAATCTTGCGGCTCAAGTTGACGGGAGACAAACGAATCACGCTGCGCTGTGCCGTCGCTGATTTCGACGTCAAGGCTGGCCTGATGTCTACCAACGCATTCGCTTTTGATACGGCCGTCACGACCCTGTTGGGAAGCGGCAACATCGACTTGGTACACGAAACGCTGGATCTCACGCTCAACCAAAAAACCAAAAATACCAGCTTGTTGGCCCTGACCACTCCCATTTACATCCGTGGGAGCTTTGCCAACCCCAGCGTAGGCATCAACAAGGGCCGCCTGGCCGCGCGGGCCGCTGGCTCTGTGGCGCTGGGCTTACTCAATCCGCTGCTGGCGTTGGTCCCCTTGGTTGACCCTGGTCCCGGCCAAGACAGCGACTGCGCGCAGCTTCTGCGCGACGCCAAAGAACATTCACACCCCTGAGGTGTGATTGGTGCTGTTGTCTGCGCGCCACTGCGCTGTCGCAAAGATGGCGCGCAACTTGCATATGCCATGCGACAATTTCCTGACCCATTATTCAAGAAAAGAACCATCCCATGGAAAAATATACGCACTCGGGTCGCACCCGATTTTCCCCCACGCCCCTCATGGTTGGCATGGCACTTCTTTGGCCCATGGCCTTTGCTGTGGCCCAGACTGCGGCACCCGCTGATGCCGTCGCCGCACCACAAGCGGGCGTACTACAGGCTGTAACCGTAACAGCCGAGCGCCGTGCCGAAAACGTCAAGGACGTGCCCAGCTCCATCTCCACCATATCGGGCGAGAAATTCGACGTATTGAACACCGGCGGTATGGACATTCGCATGCTATCGGGCCGCGTGCCCAGCCTGAACATCGAATCTTCGTTTGGCCGCGCCTTCCCGCGTTTCTACATCCGCGGCTATGGCAACACTGATTTCCGCTCCAATGCGTCCCAGCCCGTGTCGTTGATTTATGACGACATTGTGCAAGAAAATCCTATTCTCAAGGGCTTCCCCGTTTTTGACGTAGACCGCATCGAAGTATTGGCCGGGCCACAAGGTACGCTATTCGGCCGCAACACCCCGGCTGGCGTGGTCAAGATTGACTCGGTCAAACCGTCAAAAACCACTGACGGCTATTTCAACGCCTCCTACGGCAGCTACGGCACAGCCGCCTTGGAGACGGCCTTCAATTTACCCCTGTCTGGTGAGTGGAATGCCCGCATTTCGGCACAGATTCAACACCGCGACAACTGGGTCAAGAATGACAAAGGTCCGACCAAGGACCTGGAAGGTTACGACGACCGCGCCGTACGCCTGCAAGCTGCCTATGACGGTGGTGGCACGTTCAGCGGTTTGTTCAATGTGCATGGCCGCGACCTGAATGGCAGCGCCCGTCTGTTCCGCGCCAACATCATCAAGAAGGGCAGCAATGAACTGGTCGATGATTTTGACCCAAGCAGAATCCAGACCGACGGTATCAACAAACAGACTTTGACCAACAGCGGCGCCAATGCCAAGCTGAAGTGGACGCTGCCCGATTTCAATGTTTACTCCATCACGGGATATGAAACCGTCAACGCCTACAGCCGCGGCGACATCGACGGTGGCTACGGCGCCGCCTTCCTGCCCACCGGTGGTGGCCCAGGCCTGATCCCGTTCCCATCGGAGAGCGCAGCCGGCGTACGTGACCATCAACAGGTGACACAAGAAATCCGTCTCGAATCCAAAGGCAAAGGCCCAATGACTTGGCAAGGCGGCGTCTACTTGTTCAAGGAAAAACTGGGCTTTGACAGCTACACCTACAGCACACTGGCCAACAATGCGCAGTCTGGTGCCGTACTGAAGTCTGACCAGACCAATGACACCTATGCGGCGTTTGGTGGCCTGACCTATGCTGTCAGCGACACATTGAAGCTGCGCGGCGGTGTCCGTTACACGCAGGACAAGAAGACGCTGGAGACCCAGCCTCTGCCAGCGGGCGACCCCAATGCAACCAATACAACCAACGGACTAGGCTCCAGCACGGATAACAGCCAGGTCAGCTGGGACCTGGGTGCCACCTACAAATTGGACAAAGACAGCAACATCTTTGGACGTATCGCCACCGGTTTCCGAGGCGCCAGTATCCAGCCCGCAGGCCCTTTCGGTCCCTTGAACAAGGCAGATCCAGAAACCACCATCTCGTATGAGGTCGGCTATAAGGCCGATCTGCTGGACAAGCGTGCCCGCACATCGATCAGCATATTCCACTACGACGTGAAAGACCAGCAACTGACCGCCGTGGGTGGGTCCAGCAATGCGGTGCGTTTGGTGAATGCCAAGAATGTGTCAGGTGATGGCGTCGAATTCAACCTCGATGCTTACGTGACGCCCAATTTCCTGGTGACCTTTGGCGGCAGTTACAACAATACTGCCATCAATGACCCTACTTTGGCGGTCGGTGTTTGCGCCCAGTGCACGGTGCTCAATCCCAAAAATGCGGCCGGCTTGGCACTCATCAACGGCAATGCTTTGCCCAATGCGCCCAAGTGGATTGCCAACGTGACAGCACGTTATGGCATTCCCGCGGCAAATGGTGGCGAGTACTTCATCTACACCGATTGGGCTTACCGCAGCGAAACCAACCTGTTCTTGTACCAGTCAGCTGAATTCACCGCGCCTCCTTTGCTGGAAGGTGGTCTGCGCTTGGGTTACAACTGGGGTAATGGAAAGTATGAAGCCGCCATCTTCGGCCGCAATATCACCAACCAGGTGCGCGTGACCGGTGCCATCGACTTCAACAACCTGACGGGCTTCATCAACGACCCGCGCACCTATGGTGTGCAGTTCAAAATGAGTCTGTAAACTGCGTTTAGCGGCTCACACTGGGCATGGCGTTACCATCGCGGCCCAGTTTGTTAGCCAGTGCGCGGGCATCGCCCTCGCTAGACAAGTTGGTAAGTTGCACCAAATAGATGCGCTTGCCAGCTTTTTTTTCTGGGCGAAACTGCGCGGCGTAACCTTGGTTGCGCAGGTCTTCGTACAACGCCATGGCATCTGCAAACGTTGTTTGCGCGTCAAAGCTGACTTTCCAGCGACCGTCCACACTGGCACCACCAGCATCCCGTGCGATATCCGTTTCCGCCGCCCACTGTTCCAATTGGGCATCTGGCACGCGGCCAATCGGCAAGGTCGGTTGGTCTTTGGGCGCTATGTAGAACTGCAGCGGCTGGTCCAGCACGACCGGCGCCGTGTTTTGGCCCGCAACCGGGTCCCGAGAGACCTCGATTTTTCCCTCCAGCAAGCAGACAATCTCTTTGGCACCGCCTTGCTTACCCCACAGGTCAGTACCGCGAATGCCTGCGGTCACGGTGGACAGGCGGATGTCCACCTCACGCCGACTACGGCTCTTGGTTACCACACTGGTGGTGAACCGGAACGCACCAGTCACCACGCTGAGTGCCGATTTCAGGAAGACATTGCCCTGTTCCCCTTCGCGTTTGGCGACCAGCGCATCAAAGCCCAACTGTGCACTTTCTCCCAGCTTGATCTTGCTGCCCTCTGGCAGGGTGAGCAGGATGCGGGCATTGACCCCCGTCTCTATGCGATCGCGCTCTTGCAAGACCATGCCAGGGTATACAGGTTGGCGCTTGCCCGAGCGCTCCAGCCACGCCGGCATGACCACCCCGTCAACGGTCGCGGCCGGGGGCTCACCGTAGACTGGTGATGCGGCCACCGCCACCGATGCAGCGGTAGTCGATGCGATTGCCAGCATTGCCAAACACAGCTTGCTTGCAGATAAACGTCCCATGCTTCTCTCCTGAAGTTGGTTAGATGGTTGAAGTACGCACCCAACCATCGATATACGACGCACACAGACACTTGGATGCATGGCAATGCATCAAATACGAACAAAGCCGGTTTTCAAACCTATCCCGCCGTAAATCCATATACTGGCGCGCATGAAACTGGACACTCTTAGCCTGCAGGAGCTCATCGGCGTGGCCGCCCAGGGCAACCACGCTGGTTTTGCACAACTCTATCAACGCACCCACGCGCATCTGTTTGGGGTTGCCGTGCGTATATTGGGCAATGGACAGGCGGCTGAAGATGTTTTGCAAGAGGCATATGTGAGTGTTTGGAAAAATGCAGGGAGCTACCGCAGCGAGGTCGGCGGGCAGGCCATTCAACCCATGACATGGTTGATTGCGATCGTGCGCAATAAAGCGCTAGACGCGCTGCGCCTGCGCACCCGCCGCAAGGAAAACGCACTGTCACAAGACGATGACCCGACGGAAAATGCGGCCAATTCTGTGCAGGGTACCGACCCAAGCGCTATGCAGCTGATGGAACAAGCGACCCAGACCTTGCACATCGCTGGCTGCATGAACGCACTGGAAGGAAGCCACCGCCAGAGCCTTGCTTTGGCTTACTACCAGGGCTTGTCACATTCCGAAATCGCGGCACACATGGGCGCACCCCTGGGCTCGGTCAAGGCCTGGATACGGCGCGGCCTGGAAAAGCTAAAAGTCTGCTTGGCCGGCCAAGGTGTGATCGCATGAGGTACACCCAACCCCAACTGCTGGAGCATCTCGCATCTTCCTACGTGCTGGGCACGCTACAGGGTGGTGCGCGGCGGAGATTTGAAAGATTACGGGCTGACCGCGTCGACATACAAACGCTGGTCACGCTGTGGGAAGTGCGTTTGGGTGAACTGGCACTAGCCATACCACCCCAAGAACCATCGGCCAACGTGTGGCCGGCGATTGCCGCCCGCACGCAAGGCCCCAAAGCGCAATTGGCTCCACTCAGCCCACCGGCGTGGCTGGGCTGGTTGCTGCCCGCAGGCTTTGGCTTTGGTGGGCTGGCAGTGGGTGTGATGGCTGCCTGTGCCCTATTTTTCCTGGCGCCCACATTGTTTGTGTCCAGCGAACAGATCGCCATGCGGTCTGGGGAGCGGTTGCCGCCCAGCTATGTCGGCCTGCTGACCGACGCATTGGGCAATGGCAAGGTACTGGTCAGCTCGCTGCGTCAGGGCAAGACCATCACGGTGAAAATCATCGGGCCAATTAGTGCACCGCCTTCGGGCCAGATGGTGCTGTGGGCCTATCCTAGCGATGGACCGCCGTTTGTCGTAGGCACGGTCCCTACCAAAGGCTCAGCCGTATCCAGCCTGCCCAATACTTCCGAGAAATTATTCTCCAAAGTCAGCAAACTGAGTATCACGATCGAAACCGAAACAGCACCCACTGGCCCGCATGGGCCTGTCCTATTCAGCGGCAACTGCGCCAAGCTTTGGTAAGGCGGGCGAGTATGTCTTGACCGTCCAAAAAATGCCATGGATACTTCGCGCATGGCAACCCTTACCGAAGAACAAGCACGCTCCTATATGCACAAGCTGTTGGCCGCCATGAGCCAGGCGGGAGGCTCTGACTTGTTCATTGCCAACGACTTCCCGCCCAGCATGAAGGCCCACGGCACCATGCAGCCGCTGTCCGGCCAAAAGCTGACGGGAGAATTGACGCGGGTTTTCGCAAATTCCTTGATGAACGAACGCCAGCGCGAAGAGTTTGCCAAGGAGATGGAGTGCAACTTTGCCATCGCCATACCCGGTCTCTCGCGCTTTCGCGTCAACGTCTACGTGCAGCAGCAAAACGTAGCCATGGTGGTGCGCACCATTGCCTCAGAGATTCCCAATTTTGAGAAGCTGGACCTGCCGCCGGTGCTCAAAGAAGTCATCATGAACAAGCGCGGCCTGGTGCTCGTGGTGGGTGGCACGGGTTCGGGCAAATCGACCACGCTGGCAGCACTGATCGACCACCGCAACAGTACCTCCGCAGGTCACATCATCACGGTAGAAGATCCGGTCGAATATGTGCATGTCTCCAAGAAATCATTGGTGAGCCACCGCGAAGTCGGGGTCGACACACACTCGTGGCACCATGCGCTGAAAAACACGCTACGCCAGGCGCCCGATGTGATTCTGATTGGCGAGATCCGCGACCCAGAGACTATGGAGCACGCCATCGCCTTTGCCGAAACCGTTCATTTGTGCCTGGGCACCCTACACGCCAACAGCGCCAACCAGGCAATAGACCGCATCATCAATTTTTTTCCCGAGGACCGGCGCAACCAGTTGCTGATGGATTTGTCGGCCAACTTGCGCTCCATTATTTCGCAGCGCCTCGTGCGCACCGAAGACGGCAAGGGCCGCAAGGCCGCCATCGAGATACTGCTCAACACGCCCAGCATCGCCGAGCGCATCTTCAAGGGAGCATTTGGAGAGATCAAGGGCTTGATGGAAAAGTCGCGCGAGCTGGGCATGCGCACTTTCGACTGGGCTTTGTTCGAGCTTTACAACGACGGCCACATTGGCTACGAAGAAGCCCTGCGCAACGCAGACTCGGCCAACGAATTACGTCTGGCCATGAAGCTCAAGAGTAAACGCGGCGAGCCAGCAACAGCCAGCGGACCCACGCTGTCCTTCGACAAAGAACCCACACCTGAAGAACTGGAAGCCATGCGCGAAGCTGAACGCGTCAGACAGCAGCAACGCAAGCGTGAACTGGAAGATCAGGAGTTGGAAAAGAAGATGAAGGAAAAGGGCGCGGACAGCCGCTTCGTTTAATAACGCAGCAGTGGACTTTTACTCGTCGTGGAAGCGGGGCGTGGACTGGCCTTCTGCCAGCTCGCCGGTGTCAGGGTCCACCCAATCCGCGACACCCAGCTCGTCTTCTGCTTCTTGCAAGGTTTCGCCCGGTTCGGAAGATTCATCTTCGGCGGCCGACTGCATATGGGCCAATGCCAGCTCCAGGTTTTCGAACGGGCCAAATTCTTGTGTGCCATCCGGCGTCTGCCAGTAGTAGCCGTCAGGGCGGTGCATAAGATGGCCGACCTCTACTTCGGTGATTTCTTCGCCATCATCGTCACCGTCCTCTAGCAATTCGTCGCCTACCTCAGGCGGCACCTCAGTGGCTGCGGGTGCAGCAGGTTTGTTCGCCATGGTTATTCTCCAGTTAGGACCAACATCGTTGTCTGCATCCTACTCCTGCGCACAAACCTGTCTACAACAAGCCCACTACCGGATAACGCATCCACTCCGGCTCCTTGAAGCGTGTGCCATTGGCGAAGATGAAATCCAGCACGGCAGTCTGGTCGGAAAGACGCTCCGGGAATTCTTTTTTCCAGGCCTCGAAGCGCGTTCGCAATTCAGGCTCTTCCTGCAACATTTCCAACGCAGTGTCTTCAAACACATAGTCCGAATACGCTTCCTTTTTCTCCAGCACACTGTTGAAAAATCCCCAACGAAAAAAGCTGTCGTGCGCCTGCGGCTCCAGCGTCTCTACGGCGTAGCGTGCGTTGGCCTGCGCCAGGTCTACCAGCACGTCGCCCGCGCGGGCCTGGATGGTCTCGGTGTGCACCGCCAGCTCCACGGTGTCGTGGAACATATGGCCTTCATAAGGCTGCGCACGCGAACCTGTGCGTGCGATGCGGTAGACCTGAGCCCGCAGGTTTTGGTCGGTGTCCAGGCGTTGCAGTTCTACGCCATTCCACTGCAGGCGTTCAATGACTTCACGCCAGGCTTGCGGAATCAGATAGCGTTTGGGCGTGGCCACTTCCAGCGTGGCCCTGCAACGGTTGAACCAGGGGATATCACGTTCCCACGGCTGGTTACGGTCATAGGCCAATCGGCTGTAGTTTCCCAGCAGGCTGGGGCGGTAGACAGCCGCATACCCTTTGAACTTAAACGCCGAGGGGCGATCCGTGACGGGTGCCCATAACACCGGCCAACGGCGCTGCGCGATCGCGGTTTTTCGTGCAGCACTGCGCAAGGCTTGGATCTGTTCGGCATGGCTGACCGTGAATGCCAACACCACGTCCACCAGCGCACGCATGGATGCATAACGATCGGCAAAAGGCTTGAGCATGTGTGTCTCGGGCATAAAGCCAATGCAATGGTGCAAGGCCGCATAACCGGTAGAGAAACGCGGCACTTCCAGAAAATCTTCAATACCATCATCTGGTGTGGCGCATATGGGGTTCACATAGGGGCAGGTGGGCCAGTCGCGGTGTGCCATGGCGCTGTAGATATCCGGCAGCATCGTGTCGCGCAAAAATGTACCCAACTGTCCACCCAGCTTGTCGGTTTGGGTATTGATCAGCGTCATTGTGTAGTGGTAATCCGCACCGTTTGAGGTGTGCGTATCCACCATCACATCAGGGTCCCAAGCGGTGAAAAACTGGTTGAAAGTCTGGGTTGCCAAACTGTCGCATTTGATGAAATCGCGGTTCAAATCCAGGTTGCGGCCATTGGCCCGGAAACCAAATTCTTCAGGCCCCAACTGGTTAACGCGCGATGTGGACTGACGGTTGAGACAACCGTCTACGTTGTAGATGGGAATGAACAAAAACACCGTCTTGCCCAGCGCCGCCAGGCGTTCAGGCTGTGTACAAAAGTCGCGTACCAGCGCCATGCAGGCGTCTATGCCCTCGGGCTCACCAGGGTGTATGCCGTTGTTGTTGAAGAATACGGGGCGGCCCTCTGCCTTGATCTGCCCGCGGTCCCAAACGCCGTCGCTTGTCACAACACCCGCATGCAATGGCAGGCCGTTGTCGGCCAAGCCAATCGGGAAGAAATGCATTACCGTGGGGAAGTCGGCGGCGAGCTTTTCGTAGAAGGCTATGCATTCGCTCCACAGCGTCGTCTGGTTTTGGTTGCCGCGCTCGTAGGGGGTTGGGTACTGGGTTTGTGCGTTGTGCGCCATGGATTCGCTTTCAATCTGCGCGCGGTTTGCAGCACCGCGCAAAATGTGAATCGCTGGGATGATAGACCCTGCGCTTGACCGACACTGTTGTCTTCAACACTTTATTCTCAGGACTGCGCCATGGACGCACACGCAATACTCGCCAACGTATGGGCCTTGGGCGGGCTACCGGCCGGGGCGCTGGACCACGTGCATCTGCAGGGTACCGACCCTGTCTTTCCATCCTCATTTGCCGTCGGCACCGCCGCACAAACCAGCATTGCTGCCGCGGCCTTGGCTGCCTGCGAAGTGGGCCATGCGCGTGGACAGCAAGGCCAGGCCGTTGGTGTTGACATGGCGCATGCGGCGCTGGAGTGCGAGGGTTGGTTCAGCGTCAACGGGCAGGTCGTCGACCCATGGGACAGATTCTCTGGCCTGTATGCCTGCGCCGATGGCTGGGCGCGCGTGCATGCCAATTTCGCCCACCACCGCGATGGCGCACTGGCTTTGCTGGGGCTGTCCAGTGCAACTGCCGAGCGCAAAGATGCACAGCGCGTCTTGTATAAATGGAAGGCTTTGGACTTTGAACAGGCTGCGGCCGATCGCGGTTTGGTCGCCTCTGCGTTGCGCAGTTTTTCCGAGTGGGACGCCCACCCTCAATCCCAAGCCGTGGCGGCACAACCCTTGTTGACGCTGCAACGCATAGGAGATGCGGCGCCGCTGGCCTTGCCTGATCTGCGTGCCGACCAGCTTCCGCTCACGGGCCTACGTGTGCTGGACCTGACCCGCATCGTGGCGGGGCCGGTGGCAGGTCGTACTTTGGCTGCGCTAGGTGCGGACATCATGCTGGTCAACTCGCCACATTTGCCCAACATTGGCGTGATTGCCGAGAGCAGCCGCGGCAAACTGTCGTGCCATCTGGACCTGCGGGTGGAGGACGACAGGCGTGCCATGGACGCGCTGATTGCAGATGCCGACGTGTTTGTGCAAGGCTACCGACCGGGCGGTTTGGAGGCATTGGGCTACGGTGCCCAGGCATTGGCGGCGCAACGACCCGGCATCATCGTCGTCTCTCTGACCGCCTACGGCACACAAGGCCCGTGGGCGCAGCGCCGTGGGTTTGACTCGCTGGTGCAGGCCGCCACGGGTTTCAATCTGGCAGAGGCCGAAGCAGCGGGGTCCGCTCAACCCAAAGCCTTGCCCATGCAGATTCTGGACCATGCCAGCGGTCATTTGATGGCCTTTGCTGCTGCGGCGGCCAAAGCGCGGCAATTGCGAGAGGGCGGCAGTTGGCATGTGCAACTATCACTGGCGCAGACGGCGCACTGGCTGCGCAGCCTCGGGCGTATACCGTCGGGATTTGGCGTCACTGCGCCAGACAGACAGGTGTATCTGGAAAACTACGCATCCGGCTTTGGCGACTTGGTAGCAATACTGCCCACGCCCCAGTTGTCTCGTACACCAGCGCACTGGAGCCGCCCATCGGTTCCACCCGGCACCCACGCGCCGGCGTGGCCACCTAACTTTTAGCTGCAGTGCGGGGCCTGCACCACGGCAGGCCGACCCGACACCAGTTGCCGGCCATACACCACCACGCCAGCACACAGGTGTGCCAGCGCGGTACCCACCATGCCCAACGCCAGACCCAGGTCGCGCAGGGGCTGCGTTACCGCACTCGCATCCTGGGCTGCCAGAGCGCCAGCAGTTTCCAATGAGGGCGTCCACTCAAAGAACACTGCTTGTTGATCCGCACGTTCAAAAGGTTCCAGCACCAGGTGCTGACCTGGGCTGACGGCCAACTGCTCTCCGGCACGCAAAAAGTAGTCGCCCAGTTCGTTGCCTGCGCCTTGTTGCTGCTCGTCGAGCGTCACCCATACTCGGCCCTGGGCAACGCGCAACAGCCCGGCGTTGCGCGGCTGCAAGCTCAGCGCCCGCCCGGGGGCCAACTTCCAAAAACCGGGTACGGTGTCCTGGCTCGTTGAGGTTTGGAATTCCAGGAAATTGCTGCTTGACATAGTGCGCTCCTTAGCTGCGTTTGATGCCTGAATGATCACGGGAAAACCCTTGATCGTCCAATGAAATCGGGATAAGCTATTCATTCCCATTTCGCATCAATTACCAAACACCCTTCCTGCCCCAAGCCATGCACCACTCCGAAAACCACCTGCGTACCCGCCCCATTGCTGTCGGCCATTTGCGTGCTTTTGAAGCAGTGGCCCGGCACCTGAACTTCCGGGCGGCGGCAGAAGAACTGTCGCTGACCCAGAGTGCGGTCAGCCGCCAAATTCAGGCCATGGAGGAAGAGGTCGGTGTGCCGCTTTTCCTGCGCCACACGCGCGCGGTGGAGCTGACCAGCGCCGGCGCCCAATTGTTGCGCGCCGTACTGCCGTCCCTGGAGCGCATGGACAGCTCGGTGCGCCTGATCCGACGCAGCGCGGGGCGGCGCAGCGTCACCATCAGCACCTGGGCATCGTTTGCGTCCATGTGGCTGATACCGCGACTGGAGGATTTCCAAAATTCCCACCCCGACATCGACATCCGCATCGACGCCAGCGATGTACCGGTGGACATGGAAACGGCCGACATCGACGTGGCACTGCGCTACGTGCGCCCGGCGCAGGCGCCTGCGGGGGCCATACGCCTGTTTGGCGAGCAGCTAACGCCAGTGGCCAGCCCCTGGCTAATCAAGAGCGGGCATCCTCTCAAAAAAGGGGCCGATCTGGTGCACTTTGGCCTGATTGAAGCCAGCGACTCGCACCGCACGCAAAACCTGGAGTGGCTAACCTGGCGGCGCTGGCTGGACACGCACAACTTCAAGACGCTGGAGCCCAAGCGCTGGCTCTACTTCAACTACGCGCACCAGATCGCCCAGGCCGCACTGACCGGCCAGGGGCTGGCACTGGCGCGCATGCCGCTGGTGGCAGACAGCTTGGCCAGTGGTGATCTGGTCGAGATACTGCCCCATATGCGACTGGAGTCACCTATGGTCTATTGGCTCATCGTTGGCCCACGCTCCGGGGCGCGCCCGGAGATCGTTGCGTTTTGCACCTGGCTGCAAGCCCAGGCCGAGCTGACCCGCGTGGCAATTGGTGATGTGCCTGACCCCGACACGGTGGATGACCTGACCTGAAGTATTGGATTGTGATACCCGATTGCGTGCCGGTTAAGACTGGCCTAAGTCTCACCAAGTGATTGCGGCATGCTTGCCTAGACTCGCGTCCTATTCAACCGCACGAGCCCAACCCAGCATTCGTCACACACCCATGAAAAAACGATTCACTATTATTTTGATAGCTGCATGCGCAACGTTTACAGGGGCTAGCGCCAGTTTTAACGCAGTTGCCCAGAGCGACGCCTCTGCGCTGAGTGCCGTCTCCGCCATGCCGCTGGCATCGGTCGTAGTGGCCGGCAGTGCCGTGGTGGCACTGCCGATAGTGCTTTCGACGGCTGGCGCGACCTTGGTGGTCAAGGCGGTTGAGGTTAGCGCCACCGGCACGGTCTACATGCTGGAGCGTGCGTCGGATGGCGCACGGGTCAGCGTGCAGGTGCTGTCTGGCGGGGCCGTAGCAGCATCGGTGGGCGTGGGCACACTGGCCACTGTCAGCGTCATCAGCGCAGGCACCGTGATTTCTGTGGCTGGTGAAGTGCTGGCCTTTATTCCCAACACACTGGGCCGCGCGTTATTGCACAACCAACGGGTGACGTCATGAAGCGCACCCAGGCCAACCACGCCACGGCTCGCATTGCAGCGCGCACGCTGCTGGCCATCGCGCTTGCCGCGGCCCTAGCAACCCCCGCCTTTGCCGGTCGCAACTGCGATACGCCCCACCCGCTGAAGACCAGCACATTGGAACGCGGCCTGCACCTGGCCGAACTGACCATGCAGGCACTGGACGCAAGCGGTGCCGACGTCGTGGTGCTCGCCCGCGCAGGGCAAGACCTCAGCAAATACGGCCTGCGTTATTCACACCTGGGCTTTGCCTACCAACAGCCGGACGGCGAAGGCGGCCATGTATGGCGCGTGCTGCACAAGCTCAACCAGTGCGGCACGGCAGAATCGGCCATCTACCGCCAGGGTCTGGGTGAGTTTTTCATGGACGACCTATGGCGCTATGAGGCGGCCTGGGTGGTGCCCACACCGCACGTGCAGGCGCAGTTGATGGCGGCACTCAACGACGAACGCCGCGCCGTACAACTGCACCACAAACCGTATAGCCTGGTCAGCTACGCATGGGGCCAGCGTTACCAGCAATCCAACCAATGGGCTGTTGAGACCTTTGCGATGGCAATGGATACCCACAACACGGCGCAGGGTTATGCGGGCAGGGTGCAGGCCCAGGGCTGGATGCTGGCGCACGGCTACCAGCCCACCGTGTTGCACATCGGCGCCCTCACCCGGCTGGGTGGGCGCATGGGCTCTGCCAATATTGCGTTTGACGACCACCCCAACGCCCAACGCTTTTCCGATCAGATCGCCACCGTCACTGTGGACTCGGTGTTCGAGTGGATGACACGCACCAACCTCACGGCACAACCGGTTTGGTATAAACGCGACCACAGCAATTGATTGGCAGGAGGACACGATGGCCCAAACTACGCAAACTAGCACCGCTCCCACATTCACCTTGGCGCCGCCCGAGGTTCTGACACCTTTGGCGGTGGAGGTCGCAAAAGCCGCAGTCCCCATACCCAAGGAGACCCAGGCCGCTGTGGACGACCAGGTAGACCGTTTCATGGATGGCCTGCTCAAGGAAGACGTGCAAAGCGAAGCCTTCAAGGCCAAACTGGACAGCGCTTTTGCACTGGGCCGCGAAGAGGTATCGATCGCATCCAGCCTGATGCAAGGCCGATTGATGCAGCGCAATTTTGCCGGCGTGGAAGACAGCAGCGCCTTCAAAGCCATCCAGGACATGCGCGGCCACCTGGACGAGCTGAACCCCGGCAAAGAGGGAGACCTGTTCCAGCCGCAGAAGTTTCTGGGCATCATCCCCTTCGGCAACAGGTTGCAGGCCTATTTCCGCAAATACCAGAGCGCTGGTGCGCAGTTGCAAAAAAGCATGCAACAGATTTATGCGGCGCGTGATGACATGCAACGCGACGTCGTCGACATTGAAGCCACACGCACCAAGCTGTGGGAGGCCATGCAAAAGCTGTCCGCCGCCATCTACTTCGCCGAAACGCTGGACGCCAAGCTGGCCTCAAAGGTTGACGCATTGCAGGCTACCGACCCGATCAAGGCCAAAGCCCTGCAGCAAGAAGTGCTGTTCTACGCCCGCCAAAACCTGCAAGACATGATGACCCAACAGGCCGTCTGCACCAACGGTTATCTGGCGCTGGACGTGCTGAAAAAAACCGGCCGCGAGATGATGAACGGCTGCTCCCGCGTGGCCACCACGGGCATGAGCGCATTGGCAGTTGCGCAGACCGTGGCCCGCGCCACTGGCAACCAGATCCAGGTCATGGAAATGCTGTCCGGTGTAAACACCTCCATCAACAACTTGGTGGCAGAAACCGGGAAACAATTGGGCAACCATGTCGAGAAGACCGGAGAGTTCTCGCAAAACCCTTTGCTGGGTATCGAGAAGCTGAAGGAAATGTTTGACCAAACCTTCCACGCCATGGATGCGATGGACAACTTCCGCGCCAAGTCCATCGAAGTCATGGGCCAGAACAACGCGATGATGAAAGAACAATTGGCCCGCGCCGACCAGTACATCGACCGCACGCGGCAACAACAGGCCCGCGAGGCCAGCAAGCAAGCCCTGAGCGGCCCGGTTGCACTGTAAATAATTTTCTAGTTTTCCAAGGAGTTTTCTATGGCTGCGCAATATGTGATGCAACGTGACACCGCCGGCTGGCGCACCCAGGTCTGGCTGTCCTTTGGCTTGGCTGTGGGTGCCAGCGCCATTGGTGTGTTGCTGCTGCCCGGACAAGAGCTGGACCGCGCCTTTCTGGCGATTGGTCTGTTTTTCTGCCTGTTTGCCTCCTTTGCTGTGGCTAAAACCATCCGTGACAACCGTGACGGTCAGGTCGACACCGCGTCCTGGGTGATGACCGTGTGGATCGCCTTTGCCGCCGCCTTCAGCCTGACCGCTTGGGGCCTGTGGCGCATGAACATTGGTGATTGGCAAAAAGGCTTTATGGTCGTTAGTTGGCTGTTTTTGGTCAGCACCACCTTCACCGTTGCCAAAACCGTGCGCGACAAACACGAAGCCGATTTGATGGACCGCACGGCGCTTGGTGGCCCCGATACCAAGCCGGGGACACTCTAAACCCGACAGCGGAACCGGCACTAGCCCCCGTTTGCCTTGGCCGCCAAAAACCGCTGTTGCCGCAATAGCGCTTCACCGGCAAACTGGGTCAGCCTGGCCTCACGCGCATCCAGTTGCTGTTGAATCATCTGCAACTGGTCCTGCAGCAAATCCAGCGCAGGTTTGCTGCCGTCGATCACCAGACTGGCCCTGTCTTTTAGCGGCACCTGCAGACAACTGTTGATCGAATCGGGGATATAGCGGCGCACCGCTTCGCGCAGATACAGACTTTCTTCACTTGCCAGGCCAGCATCCCCTTCGCCCGCGCTCAGCAGCGCCGTACAGCGCACGATGGATTCCTTCAGCTGCGTCAGGCTGTCTACCGTGGCCTGCGGGGCTTCCGCTGCCATTTTCTCCATTACGGCGTCGAGCTGTGCCAGCGCCTGCGCATCAGCCACCTCGGCAACCGCCACCCTTGCAGAAGCCGCCACTGCTGGCTGCACCCTGCGGCTGATGACAGCCCACAGCGCAACCCCGCCCAGTGCCACGGCACTGACACCCATCACCAACACCGAGCTCTGGATGACACCCAGGCCCAAACCCATGGCGCAGATGGTGCAGCCTATTGCCTGAACAATGGCCGTGGTGCCAGGTAAGGCGCCGGCGGTAGCCGGTTGTGTGGACGCTGCTACGCGTTGCGACAGGGGTGTACCCAGGCGGCGCTTGGCGTGGGCCATGCTGACGCGCTGCAAAACAGCCTGCGCCACCACCGGCTTTGCCACGGGTGCCTCAACCGTTGTCCGGCGATTCACAGGGCCCTTGGCAACAGCGTAGTTTTTACTCTTCTTCAGGTCGTTCATACTTAATCGGTTGGGGTCAGAGCACAGCGCTTGAGCGAGTGGTCTGGCCCACAAAGGTCTCAGGGCGTTGTGCGGGAAATCGCGCGCGCGCATTTCGGCCGCCCTGCATTTTGCGCGATACTGCGCCGATGAACAAAGCAGGCAAGGCAATTGTGACGGTGGGGCTGCTCGCGGTATTCGGCGCGGCGGCTTATTTTTCGGTCTACCAGACCGGGCGTCTCCCCGCGCCAGGTAGCAGCGGCGTTTTGACAGGGCTGGCTGGCAAACTCACCGGTGCTGTGGAGACGCAGGAAGTCTCTGGCCTCATCGCCGTGGATGTGGAGCCCTACTTCCAGGACCCCCGCGTGCAAAAGGTCTTGCACGACAACGGCTTCAAGCTCAGCGTGCAGCGCATAGGCTCGCGCGACATGGCGGCCCGCGTCATCCCCGGGCAAACGCCAGACTTCTTCTTCCCCTCCGGCATTGTGGCGGCCAACCAGATTGGTGACGCGGCCAAGAAGGCAAACATCGCTGCCACCGTCTACTCACCCATCTACTCGCCGATGGTGATTGCATCGTGGGCACCCATTGCGCAGATACTCGCCGCCAATGGCATGGCCACCGAAGCCAGCCCCGGCGTCTGGCATGTGGACCTGGCCAAGCTGACCCAACTGATGCTGGACAAAAAACGCTGGAAAGACCTCAAAGGCGCCAGCGCCTACGAGGTGAACAAAAGCGTGCTCGTCTCCACCACCGATGTGCGCAAGAGCAACTCGGCCGCCATGTACCTCGCGCTGACCAGCTACGCCTTCAATGGCGGCGAACTGGTCACCGACCGCGACGCAGCACGCAAGGCCGCGATGGGCGTAGCCGGTCTGTTCAAGCGCCAGGGCTACCAGGAGAACTATGTCAACGGCAACTTTGACGACTACCTGTCCATCGGCATCGGCAAGACACCAATGGCCTTTATTTACGAGAACCAGGTCGTCAGCTACGCCATGTCCAAAAAAGGCTTGAGTCCGGGCATGGTGCTGGTGTACCCGCAGCCTACGCTGTTCAACAAAGTTGTGTTTGTGGCCACCACCGACCGCGCCAAGAAGCTGGGTGAACTACTGTCCACCAACACCGAGCTGCAACGCCTGGCGGTAGATTTTGGCTTTCGCATTGCAGACAGCTCCTATTTTGTGCAGGCCACCAAGGCTGCCAACCTGGCGGTGGAAGAACGCTTGACGCAAGTGATAGACCCACCTAGTTTTGACATGATGGCCGAGATGATTGACACCATCACGCGCGAGATGGCGCAATAGACACCAAGAGAAAAGGGGATGGCAATGCAACAACATATGACACGTTTCGGCTGCGCACTGCTACTGGTGCTGGGCTTGGTGGCCTGCAACAAACAGACGTCAGAACCGGCGAAACCCACCGCCGCACCCGCCGCCGTGGTCGACACCTTCACCGTGCTGGCCACCACCGATTTGAAAGACGCGCAACCGCTGGAGAAAATGGTGGAAGACGCAACCGGCGTCAAATTGCGCTTCAAATACGGCGGCACCATGGAGAGCACGGAGTCCGTGCAAACCGGCCAAGCTAACGCCGACGCCGCCTGGTTTGCCAATGCCAAATATTTGTTGTCGGACCCCCAAGGCCAGGCCCGCGTCAAGCTGCAAGAAAAAATCATGCTCTCCCCCGTGGTGGTGGGTGTCAGCCAGAGCCAGGCGAAGGTGCTGGGCTGGGACAAGCCCGAGGTCGCGCGCAAGGTCACATGGAACACGATTGCCAAGGCCGCACAAAACGGTCAACTGAAATACGCGCTGTCCAACCCCGCCACCAGCAACCAGGGCTTTATGGCACTGATGGGTGTGGTGGCGTCGGCTGCGCAAAAGTCTGAGGCGCTGACAGCCGCCGATGTGGACCGCGCAGCCATCAGCGGCTTCATCAAAGGGTACAAGCTGGTCGGCGACAACAGCAGCTACCTCAGCGAAAAATTCATCGAGCAGCAAAACACCCGCGTCAACGCCTTCATCAATTACGAAAGCTGGCTGCTGTCACTCAATCAGTCCGGCAAGCTCAAAGAGCCGCTGACACTGATCTACCCCTTTGAAGGCGTGGCCACGGCCGACTACCCGCTGATGCTGCTCAACGATACCAAGCGCGAGCAATACCTCAAAGTGGTGGCCTACCTCAAGGGTGATGCGGCCCAGACCTGGCTGGCCAAGACCACGCTGCGCAGGCCGGTCAATGGCGAAGTGGCCAAGGCACAAGCCAGCCTGTTCCCACAGGACAGCATGCTGGTAGAACTGCCCTTCTCCACCGACCGCGCACTGGCTGATGGCCTGATCAACGCCTACCTCAACGAATTTCGCACGCCGATTGCGTCCACCTTTGTGCTGGACATCAGCGGCAGCATGAACCAGAACGGCCGTCGCAAACAGTTGGTAGAAGCCCTGCAATACATTGCCGGTGACGACGCGTCGCTGACCGGCCGCGTTGCCCGCCTGACCAGCCGCGAAAAGGTGTGGATGCTGCCTTTCTCCGAGCAGGTGTATGCGCCGGTGTTCTTCCAGCTGCCGGGCCTGCCCAAGGCCGACACCGCACGCAAGGGCCTGACCCTGCAGGCCACCGATACCGAAGCCAAACAAAAGGTGCTGGGCCAGGTGCGTGACTATGTGGACAGCCTGCAGATGAACGGTGGCACCGCCTTGTACGACGCCATTTTGCAGGCTCTTGTCAACATGCACGAAGAGCGGCAAAAGAACCCCGGCTACCAGTACTCGGTCGTGGCCTTCACCGACGGCGAAGTCAATAAAGGTCGCGACATGGCCCAGTTCAAGGCCGCGTATGCTGCTTTGCCCGAAGATGTGCGCGCCATCCCTGTCTTCATGGTGCTGTTCGGCGAAGCCAATGAGGCCGCGTTAAAAGACCTGGTCGCCACCACGGGCGGGCGCACCTTCGACGCGCGCAAGGCGTCGCTGTACAGCGTTTTCAAGGACATCCGTGCCTACCAATAGTTCTTTGGACGCTGCGCGCGCTTTTACTCCTGCATGAACAAGATCAGCAACTTCCTGCAATCCCCCGCCAACTGGGGCGGCATGGGCCTGGCGACGCTGGCACTGGTGCTCAGCAGCGTGGGCCTAACGCAGGTGGGTGCGGGGGCACTGGCGCTGCTGGGCTACGCGGCCGGTTTTGGTGTGGGC
>NZ_JANXUQ010000136.1 GCF_025356155.1 Rhodoferax sp.
CAACGATTTGCGGCTGTTCTTCGACGGCGATGTGCGCTTCCTGTCGCAGTTCCAATAAGCACGCCCCATCTCGCACCGACTCCGAATCGATTAAGTACCATGCAATTTTCTGAATCCTGGTTGCGCACCTTCTGCAACCCACCCATTTCCACGCAGCAGTTGGCGGACACGCTGACCATGGCCGGCTTAGAGGTCGAAGACCTCAAGCCCGTGGCACCGCCGTTTACGAAAATTGTGGTTGGAGAGATCAAGACCGCAGAGCAACACCCCAATGCGGACCGTCTGCGGGTCTGCAAGGTGGATGTCGGTCAGCCTGAGCTGCTGGACATTGTGTGCGGTGCGCCCAATGCCCGCGTCGGCATCCGAATTCCGTGCGCGCTGGTCGGTGCAGAGTTGCCGCCAGGGGAAGATGGCAAGCCCTTCATCATCAAGGTCGGCAAGCTGCGCGGCGTTGAAAGCCAGGGCATGCTGTGCTCGGCCAAAGAGCTGCAACTGGCCGACGACCACGGCGGTTTGCTCGAACTGGCTGCAGATGCGCCCCTGGGGCAGAACATCCGCGAGCATTTAAACCTGGACGACACGCTATTCACGCTCAAACTCACACCCAACCTCGCACATTGCCTGAGTGTCTACGGCGTGGCGCGTGAAGTGTCGGCCCTGACCGGTGCGCCGCTGGTGTCGCCGACCTTTCCCGCAGTGGCTGTCGGCACTACCCACAAGATTGCCGTCAAGGTCAGTGCGCCTGACCTGTGCGGTCGCTTCTCCGGCCGGGTGATCCGCAAGGTCGACACCAAGGCCAAGACACCCCAATGGATGGTGGACCGCCTGGCCCGCTGCGGCCAGCGCAGCGTAACGGCGCTGGTCGACATCTCCAACTATGTGATGTTCGAGCTGGGTCGCCCGTCCCACATTTTTGACTTGGACAAGATCCATGGCGGCCTGGACGTGCGCTGGGGCAAGCCGGGCGAACAGCTCAAGCTGCTGAATGGAACCACCGTCACTGTTGATGAAAAAGTAGGCGTGATTGCAGACGATGTGCAGGTCGAATCCCTGGCCGGCATCATGGGTGGCGACGCCACCTCGGTGACCGATGACACCCAGCACGTGTACGTGGAAGCCGCGTTCTGGTGGCCCAAGTCCATAGCAGGACGTTCGCGACGCTTCAACTTTTCTACCGATGCGGGCCACCGTTTCGAGCGGGGCGTGGACCCGCAGCTGACGGTCGAGCACATCGAACGCCTGAGCCAGCTCATCATCGATATCTGCGGCACCGCCAGCACCAGCTGCGGCCCTGTGGACGACCACCAGCCCCGCATGCCGGCGCCAGCACCAGTCAGCGTACGTGTGGCCCGTGCCAGCAAGATCATCGGCATGCCGTTGACCCAAGCCCAGTGCGTGGACGCCCTGGAGCGCCTGGGTTTGACCGTTACGCAAGCCGATGGCGTGTTGACCCTTGTGCCACCGTCGTACCGTTTCGACCTGCAGATCGAAGAAGACCTGATTGAAGAAATCGCGCGCATGGTGGGTTACGACAACCTGCCCCACACACCACCTCTGGCGCCCATCACAGCCAAGATCCGCACCGAAGCCGAGCGTGGTCCGTTTGCCATACGCCGGTCGCTAGCCGCCCTGGGTTACCAGGAAACCATCAACTTCAGCTTTGTCGAAGAAAGCTGGGAGCATGGTCTGGCTGGCAACCCCAACCCCATCAAGCTGCTCAACCCGATCGCCAGCCAGATGAGCGTGATGCGCTCGTCCCTGCTGGGTTCACTGTTGCAGGTGCTGAAGTTCAACCAGGCCCGCAAGCAACCGCGCGTGCGCGTGTTTGAGCTGGGCCGTGTCTTCCTGCGTGATGCCACGGTCAAAAGCACAGACGCTACCGTTGAAGGCTTCGACCAGCCCATGCGCGTGGCCGGTCTGGCCAGCGGCGGTGCGGATACCCTGCAGTGGGGCCGCAAAGAGCAGGGCGTTGATTTCTTTGACGTCAAGGGCGACGTCGAGGCTTTGCTGGCACCCTTTCAAGCCCAATTCGTGCCCGGCAGCCATCCGGCGATGCACCCGGGCCGTTGCGCCCAGGTCTTGCTCAACGGAAAGGCCATTGGCTTTGTTGGTGAACTGCATCCCCAGTGGCGCCAGCAGTTCGAGCTGACACAGGCTCCTGTACTGTTCGAACTGGATCTGGATGCCGTACTGCAGCGCCGTGTGGCGGAATTCAAACCGGTTGCCAAGCTGCAGCCTGTGCAGCGTGATGTTGCCGTCGTTGTTGGAGATGACGTGACCCATGCCGCCCTGATGGCCGCCATCTGGGCAGCGCCAACATCCGGGCTGTTGCGCGACGCGCAATTGTTTGACGTCTACCGCCCTAAGCTGGCCAAAGAAGCTGCCCCGTTGGACGGTGCGACCGATCGCAGCCTGGCCGTGCGCCTCACGCTCAACAGCGACGAAGCCACGCTGTCCGAAGAACAGATCGAGTCGGCTGTGAAAGCCATTGTGGACCAGTTGACAGGCCCATTGGGTGGCCGCCAGCGTGTCTAACGGGGGTCATCGTGTTACAAGAAAAGGATAGCGCTGCCATGGATTTCTCTGTTGAAAGTCTGGAAACCCCGGCGCTGACCAAAGCGCAGTTGGCGGATCTGCTGTTTGAGCAGATCGGTCTGAACAAGCGCGAGTCCAAGGACATGATTGACGCCTTTTTCGATCTGATCGCAGCGAGCCTTGTGGACGGTACCGACGTCAAAATATCGGGCTTTGGCAATTTCCAGATCCGTACCAAGGCGCCCCGGCCTGGGCGCAACCCGCGCACCGGCGAAGCCATTCCCATACGGGCCCGCCGGGTCGTAACTTTTCATGCCAGCCACAAGCTCAAAGAGCAAATTCAGGAAGAATCCTGAAACCATCAAAATATTTTTGATACAAACGTAACAGTTTGTACAAGAACGCGACAAACAGTCTTTGCACTGAGGCATAACTTAGAGTAACCTCTACGCTTTCCCTCGTACAGCATTGATTTCAATGGAGAAAACTCTCCCCCCCATACCCGCCAAGCGTTATTTCACCATCGGTGAGGTGGGGGATTTGTGCGGCGTAAAACCCCATGTGCTACGGTATTGGGAGCAAGAGTTCACGCAACTGCGCCCTATGAAGCGGCGCGGCAACCGCCGCTACTACCAGCACCACGAAGTTTTGATGATCCGCCGGATCCGCGATTTGCTGTACGACCAAGGTTTCACGATCAGCGGTGCCCGCAACAAAATGCAGGAAATTCTGCAAAGCGAGCGCGACAAGAAGCGCAACGGCGAGGTCATGCTCGAAGGCGTTGAGGTGCTGGAGGTCGATGATGTTGATCTCGACGACTTTGAAGACAGCCAATCTTCCGAGATGTCCGAAGAGGGTTCAGCGCATTTGCTGCACGTGCGCAGGGAATTGTTTGAAATTCGCGAGTTACTGGCCGCTGGATGAAAGAGTGCCCTCTGGCCGGGTTATAATTGAAGGCTAGATCGGTGTGTGGCGCAGCCTGGTAGCGCACTTGCATGGGGTGCAAGGGGTCGAAGGTTCGAATCCTTTCACACCGACCATATGAATCAAGGACTTAGCGCAGAAATGCTCTAAGTCCTTTCTTCTTAGCGGTTAGTGTTCTGTCTTTGGTTGCCGTTCGGTTGCCGTTTCTTTAAAAACCATTCCTTGCCATTAATATTGTGCTGGCACGAGCTGTGGGCTACAGGCGCGAAGCGCCTGTAGGGAGCGAATGTGTATCCCTACCGCTGCGCGCCGTGCTGAGGGAGCCCCCTGGGGGGGGCGGATGGGCTGCCGGCGCGGGACCCCAATGCCGCGAAGCGGCGAGGCCCGGCGGGTGGG
>NZ_JANXUQ010000212.1 GCF_025356155.1 Rhodoferax sp.
CACAAGCGTCCATCCTGACTGCGGCTGGAGCTGATGGAATCTCTTTGTTGTGTGAGCGTGCCGATGTGCGCAGGCGGCGGTGGTGTCAGCCAAGTGCCGTTGGCATTGATCAAGCCAGGGACATCAAACTGGCGCACGGCAGCAATCTCTCCAGCAAACGGCGTGGCCCTTTCAAACTGAAGTGGGATCTTGAGATCGCCAAGCGCGTCGCGATATCCGTAGATGCCGGGTTTCTCTTGCGTCTCTGCAAGACTTTTCCAGGAAACATCAAGCATCAACCCTGCACTCAACATTGCTGCGGGAATAGTTGCACCGCAAGTGGGAGAATTGTCAGTGCGCAAGTCCAATGAACACCACTCCTTGAGACTCCGCATAATCAAAGTCGAATCCCCCAGAAGGCGAAACTGTTGAAAAGCCCTAGGCGTAGTCCTCCACTTTCCTTGGGCATCCAAAACACCGCAGCGCAGCTTGCTGTTTTTATTTAATGGAAATAGATCAGTATCGTTCCCAAAGCGAACCAACGGCGCTTCGTTGTCACCTTGATCACATGCGACAAGGTATGAGTCTGTTAGCAGTACCGCCGCCCGCAAATTTGTTGCGATCAAAGCTTTCTGATTGGAGTTCCTTACAGCCCAAGTGTTTTGCCCGCTCGTACCACCAGATAACAAGCTCAGTGTGGGGTCTTGAGCGCGTATCAGAGCCGCTGGGTATGGCGGTCGGAAAAATTCACCGGTGCCGGAATCGAGCAATAGCTGGACCAGATTGGATTCCGGTGATTGCTTTGTTGAGTCGTTGACCCATGCGTATGCATTCAACCCTACTGTGACCAACGGATCAAAGCGTAGAGTAACCCCGGCTGGAAGGTTTATTTTTTTCCGTCGCTCTAAGTCAAAGACGAATGCCTTGTCCAGTCGCCTATCACCAAGTCCTACCTTAGCCCATCCGTTTATTGGCATATCGGCATAGTCATAGCGCGGAGCAACGACCCACCTCCCCATGCGGTCAACGTAGCCCCATCCGACGCGAGTACCTGCATTTTCATGAATGGAAGCTGAAGCGGCAGCGTACTTTCCATTGAAAACACTCACCTCCAAAACACGAAGTATTTGGACTCCGTCGATAGGTTGTACTGGTGCCCGCGAAGGGATAAATTGGTCTGTTACGGTGTCCCAAATGACTGGAAGGGCGTTCGTGTCCTTGGGGTTCAGCGAGACCATCGTTCCGCCAGGTTGGCGCTGAGAGCCGTACGGTCCCACTGAATCGGACACATAGACGGAACGGAAAAATTGCGCCGACTGGTGCTGCGCCTTGCTCGCCGACAGTGCATCCACTCGATCAAAGGCAGTTTGAGCATTGGCAGAAAGCGATGTAACCCGAAGAATCACGACTATCAACGCTAGAGATTCAGCACATTTGCGGCAAGTGGTCATATGAAACACATCTACGAGTTTGTTGACGCGAGTCTAGCGCTGAGGATCCAGAGCCAGACTTAGTCCAATCTGAAAACTTGATTCATCTGCGACGTGAGGTCGTCGAGGGTGCGTACGCATTGAAATTTGTCTTTGGCGCCGCCCTGCACTGGTACCGGGTTGCTGCCGCGGAATATGACCCGCAGGCGATCGAGGAAATCAATAAACTGGGCTACAAGATTGCTGGATTCTCACTCAATGCGGATGACGGGGCAAATCTCAAATAAGCTGGAGTCGAAGACCGTTTGAAGCATGTCAGGGGTGGCGAAGTCATCATTACTCACATGAATAAGCCAGCCTCAGATACCGCAGAGGGGCTCTCGGTAGGGCTGCTGGAACCACTCCGTAAAGGCCTCCTGTTTGTCCGACTGGATAAGGTTGAACTTCGAGTGTTGCCCCGCTAAGCGACAAACGTTGCGTGCACGCAAGAGTTAGCCCTGCTGCACACCCTTCCCCGGCAACCAGTCGCTGATGAACTCCAAAAAAGCCCGGGTGCGCGCCGGTATCAGCTTGCGCGATGGCACGGCAGCGTAGATTGTCAGACGTCCGGCCATCCACTCGGGTAGCAAGTGCACCAGGTCGCCATTGGCCAGGTGGTTGGCCACCAGCAGGCGCGACAACACGGCGATGCCTGCACCGTCCAGCGCGGCGCGGTACAGCACGTCCAGGCTGACAGACTGCAGCGCGATCGGCATGTCCACCTCCACCGCCTCCCCCTCGCTTTCACCGTCACCTTTCACCGGGCGTAGCCGCAGGCGCCGGTTGCTGGCGCCCCCACTCTGCTGGCGGGGGAATTTCAGGTAGTCGTGGCGCTCCAGGTCGCTGGGCACGCGTGGCGTGCCGGCGCGTGCCAGGTAGGCTGGCGCGGCGCACAAAATCCACTCGGTGGTGGACAGCGGCCGGGCCACCACATTGGCGTCATAACCCTCGTCCACGCCCATGAAGGTGACGTCAAACTCGTCTACCCGTGTTTGCGGAAAGGGGTCCACAGCAATGTCCAGCGCCACCTTGGGGTAGCGCGCGCGCCAGTGCGCAATGTGCGGCGCAAGCACGTAGGCGGCCAGCACCGGCGTGGCCAGCACGTGCACCGTGCCGTGCAGTTCCTGCATATTGGAGCCCACGGCCGCCTCGGCATCGTCGATCTCATTCAGGATGCTGCGCACCCGCAGCAGATACAACTCGCCGGCCTCGGTCAGCGCGAGCTTGCGCGTGGTGCGCTGCATCAGGCGCGCGCCAAGGTGCTGCTCCAGGTCGCCGAACAGCCGGGTCACCGTGGCCGGTGACATATCCAGCGCACGGGCCGCGGACGCAAATCCGCCGTCGTCCACCACCCTTTGGAACACCCGCATCGATAAAAGCCGGTCCATAAACACCCTTAAACAGTTGAGGACAGAGCTGCGCTGCGCTTCGGTCTGTCCCGCAAACATCAATAAGTCAGTTTTCAAGGTCTCGATTATTTCATTTTTGGCAATGATGAATTACTGACCAACTGGTTTTTAATTTTGCTAATCGGCGTACAGTTCAACCCATCGATGAGCCGAAACACAAATAGGCGACTCACCGAGGCTGGACAAGCGGGAGCCCGAAAGGACCCTCGACCTGCCCGGAAATGTCAGACTAACTTTTAAGGAACCCTCACCATGAAAAACGCAATCGCCACTACCGCTTTGATCCTTGTTGCCGGCCTGAGCGCCAGCGCCAGCTTCGCTGAAAACCTGAACAACGTCGCTACCAGCTCGTTCTTCAAGCAATCAGCACCCAGCGTGCTCAGCCGCAGCTTCGTCAAGGCCGAGTACACCGCTGCCGTGCAAGCGGGTAACGGTCCGGCCCATGGAGAAGATTCAGGCGTTCGTGCGCAAGCCAGCAGCTCCGTGCCCCGTTCCGCTGTGAAGGCCGAGTATTTGCAAGCCCAAAAGGCTGGCACATTGCCCCCCATGGGCAACCGCGGTTAATCACTCGAACTAACACGCACCGACCCGGTTGATACCGGGGACAGGCAACCCGATCTTGCGGTTGCCTGATGATGGAATCCCGCCCACGAGGCGGGATTTTTTAGTTGGTGAGCAGTGAATCTGGCAAAGCGTGCGCGAGTCGGATACTCTCCAAGGCCATGATCCCAAGCACCTTCGCGCCGCCCGGTACGCATAACTTCGCGTTGTTCCAACTTGCCGTGCTCGGCCCGCCCTTTGCCGAGCAGGACTTTGGGGCCGTACGTGCGAGCGCTGCCAGCATGCGCAATGTCTTCGGCCCGGCTAATGATTGGCCAGCCGCCAATATTTCGTATGCAGAGAATTTTGCCGATCTCACCCGCCATGCGCGGGAGTTCAACGAACGCGTAGCCTTTGCCTACGCCGTGCTGGATGCAGCAGGCGATGGCTACTTGGGCTGCTTCTATATCAAGCCAATAAAGTCCCAGCGCGCGCAAGACAAACGCAAGCAACTTTTTCAAGCGCAAGCCTTCTTCTGGTTGTCAGCCACTCAAACCGCGTTGGGCGACGCCGTTGCCTTTGCAAGCCTGCGGGACTGGCTGTCAGAGTGTTGGCCTTTTGTGTCGGTGGCCTGGCCTGGCAGAGCGCAAAGCTGCGCCGAGTGGGAGGCGCTTGCAGATGCGTAGCGAAAGACGGTGCCGGATGGCCTGGTTCCTCATCACCGTGCTGTTATCACCGCTATTGACCGCTTGCGCGCTGAATAGCACTAAGAGACTTCCCCACGGTGCCGGGGTTAGGGACGGACGTGCGATCGTGGTTTATGGCGTGGCGGTGGAGGGGAACTGGTCCTATCCAGCATTTGGGGTGCAACTGGACGAGTACCGTCTTTCGACGCAAAGCGTTGCGGGCAACTGTTTCCAATTCAACAGAACTGAAGCAACGGTGCCATCTGCACCTCACGCCACGCGGTACTTTGCGTTTGACGTTTCCCCTGGTCACTATGTTTACAGCGCGTTCCACACGGCTCCGCTAGCGCAAGGCACGCAGGCTTTCGCCGCGCCCGCGGGTCGTATCGTGTACGTTGGTGATTTTGTCTATACGCGAGATCGGGTGGTGGTGGTCCGCCGTGACTTTGAGGCGCCAAAGCGATCCATCAGCGTCGCACTGCCCGACCTGAAAGGGGATATCGCCTTCGCGGAGGCGGTGTCGGTCCTGCAGCCCAAACCGTTTTTATGCAGTCCGTGACAGCACCCGAAGTGCTAGCTCTGACGGGCTCTCAACACCGTTGAACACCATGCTGACCGCCGTCTTTGCGCACAAGTAATCCGTCGGCGCCAGAAACGGCATTGGTGGCCCCTAAAATCCCCGCAGCCTGCGGCTCAGTGGTTTGACCTGCGGCACCCTCCCACCAGCGCAGGAAACCGGACCATGAAATTTGACAACGCACTCCGCCAAGAATTGCTCAAGGTGCTGTTGTATGCGGCCCTGTCGCTGTTTCTGATACCAGCCCTCACCTACGGCTTTGTGCGGTATGCCAACCATGACCGGGATGCTTCGTTCCTGCGCTCGGTACAGGAAGAGGCGTATGCGGACAAGAATGCCACCAGTGATGAAAAGGAAGCATTCATTTCCGTATACCGCCAGCACCCACCGTCCACCATCTGCAGCAACAGCAGGGTCAAAGTAGAGGGGTACCGTGATGATGCATGCGAAACTTTCAGCACGGTCTGGCAGTTCCACACCATGCAGCGTGTCACGCTGTGGACCATGGTGGGTGGAATTGTCTTGTTGATCTCCATCGGCACCCTGGGTGGGCTGGCATTTGTGAACCGGCACTGGCAATACACCAGCTTCGTCGTGGGCTGGCGGCTGATGGCGCTGGCCGGCGCGGCCGAAGTGGTGCTGCAAGGCGCCATGGGGGTCTGGCTGTCGTTCTGGGTGACGGCCTTTTTTGCGCAAAAGTACTACGTCAAGCTGATTGTGATCGTCGGCCTGGCCGTGCTGGCGGGTGTGGCGGTGCTGGTCGCCAAGATTTTTCAGCGGGTCAAGAGCAACAACCGTGTCGATGGTGAGCTGGTAACCGAGGCGGATGCGCCGCTGTTGTGGCGCCGCATCCGCCACATGGCGGCACGCCTGAAGATTGCACCGCCAGACCAGATCGTGGCTGGCATCGACACCAATTTCTTTGTGACCGAGGCGCCGCTGACAGTCGGCAAGCAGCAATTGAAAGGGCGCTCGTTGTTCGTCAGCATCCCGCTGCTGCGCGTGCTGAGCATGCACGAGGCCGATGCCGTGTTAGGCCACGAATTAGCCCACTTCCGCGGTGGCGACACACGGGCCAGCGCACAACTCGGGCCCAAGCTGACGCAGTACGACAGTTATGTTCAGGGCATGCGCGAGGCGGGCTTCACGATGGTGGTGTACTACTTCATGCAGTTGTACCGCATGGTGTTCCAGATCGCGTTGTCGCGCGACAGCCGCGCGCGTGAATTCAAGGCCGACCGCACGGCCGCCAAACTGGTTTCGCCGCAAGCCATCTCGCAGTCGCTGGTCAAGATTGCCGCGTACGACAACTACCGCAGCACGACCGAGCGCGCCCTCTTCGAGCGGGACCACAAGCTCAGCGAACAACTGGGCATTTCGGCAGCGGTTGCACAGGGCTTGCGGCCCTACGCCGCATCCATCGATTTTGTGGATGACATGCGCACGGCCCACATTCCCCATCCCTTTGACAGCCATCCGCCACTGGCCCAGCGCATGCAGCAGGTCGGCCATCCGCTGGACCCGGACGACTATGGCGCTGTGGTGCTGGAAGTGCCCAAGACTACATGGGCCGACGAGATCATCACCGCGGATGCGATCGAGCAGCGCATGTGGGCAGCTTATGAGCAGCAGTTCGCGCAGAACCACGAGCAGGCCCTGGCATACCGCTACGAGCCTGCCAACGAACAAGAGCGGCAACACGTGCTGAAGTACTTTCCACCCGTCGTCTTCCAGTTGAAAAAAGACGCCACGGTAGAGGTGAATTACAGTGGCATCGCACAATCCAACGGCGAGCTGCTGCTGGAATGGGACAGCGTGAAAGCGCTGCAATACAACACCAGCAGTTTTGGCGACAGCCTGACGGTTACTTTGAATGAAAAAGGCATGATCGGCTCTAAAACCATGACCATTAAACTCGGCGGCATAGGCAAGCAAAAAGACCCGTTCAATGCGGTGGTGGGCCACTACTGGCAACGCCACCAGGTCATGCGGCGCGCGAGCTGAAGCACCACTATGGATATATTGGTATTGGCGCTGCTGCTGGGCGGCGTGGCGCATTTCTTCCAGCGGCGCGACGAGCACCGCCGCATCATGCTGCTGGGCAGCCATCTGGGTCAATACCAGATCGAAAAACTGATGGAGACGCTCACCGAGGGTTATATGCGCGCCTTGGGAGAGGCTGACGCCGCGCGCCAGCACCAGATATGGAGCATGCTGACCACTACAGAGGCGGCACTGTGTGAACAATTCAAGCGCTTTGCCAGCGACTTTGCGCAACTGAATGCGGGGTTGACCCGGGCCAGCAGGCTGCCTTTGTCCATCTTCTACACCGGGCGGCTGCTACCGGACAGCACCTTTGATTTTCGCGAGGCGCTCAGCATCCATGCCCGCGGCATCTGCCAGGCCATCAACCGTGACGCGGAGGTGCGTCCCAAAGACAAGGCCTTCACTGTGTTGGCCGAGCTGTACTTGATGCAACACAGCTGCCACTGGTTTTGCAAGACCAAGGGCGTGGCCTCCACACGCCTGGTGTTGCGGCATCAAACGCCGCATGCCAAGGTGCTGGAGTCGGTCACACCCGGCACGCGCCGGGCCTATGCGGCGCTGGTGGCCCGCTGAGCGGACGCTAAACTGGCCGCAGGCATCCGTCTTGCTTGCGCTTCTCCCACCCTTTGTTACCCCTCTTTTTCTCCGAAGGCACATACCCATGCAGCACGTCGTTTTCAACCAAAAGGGTGGCGTCGGCAAGTCCACCATCACTTGCAACCTGGCCGCCATTAGCGCCTGGCAGGGTAAACGCACCTTGGTGATTGACCTGGACTCCCAAGGCAACTCCACACGCTACTTGCTGGGCGCCGACATGCCCGAAGACCTGCCCAATGTGGCTGAGTTTTTCGAGCAAAGCCTGAAGTTCACGATACGCGACAAGGGCGCCAGCGAATACATCGTTCATACCCAGTGGGAGGGGCTGGACCTGATGCCATCCAGCCCGCTGCTGGACGAGTTGCACAGCAAGCTGGAGTCGCGCCACAAGATCTACAAACTGCGCGATGCGCTGGAACTGCTGGCTGAAGACTACGACCAGATCTACATCGACACGCCCCCGGCGCTGAACTTCTACACCCGCTGCGCGTTGATCGCCGCCCAGGGCTGCCTGATTCCGTTTGACTGCGACGACTTTTCGCGCCGCGCGTTGTACACGCTGTTGGAAAACGTCGCCGAGATCAAGGCTGACCACAACGCGGACCTGGCGGTCGAAGGCATCATCGTCAACCAGTTCCAGGCCCGCGCCAACCTGCCCCAGCGCATGGTGCAGGAGCTAATCGACGAAGGCTTGCCCGTGCTGCAACCCTATCTGCGGTCATCGGTGCGCATCCGCGAATCACATGAACTGTCCATGCCCATGATCTTTCTGGACCCCGGCCATACGCTGACCCAAGAGTTTGTCGCGCTGCACGACGCTCTGGCTGAGAAGACTTAAGCAAAATAGGGCGCCAGCCCTCGTGAAATATGCACAAGCAGCTACTAAAGTTATAGCACGACGCCTTGCGTGACCACTCGGGCCCAGCCACAATACTGCCATGCGTGATCAAACCCTCAAATGGCTGCTGGCCGCCAACGTGCTGTTGTTGGGCGTGGCGCTTTGGCAAAGTGATGCGCTGCCACAACCGGCAGAACTGTTGCCCGCCTTGCAGGACGAGCCGGTACAAAAACCGGTGCGCCAGGCCGCCTACCAAACAACCAGCAACGGTGTCACCTACACCATCCAGCCGCTGTTTGAGTACGACCTGGTGGGGCTGGTTGTCAGCAAGCACGATGCCAAAAGCTGGTGGGACCACCTGCACCGGGAGTGGAACGACAACCTCAACATCGTGGACCTGTGCGTGGTCTGGGGCAACAATGCGCGCAATGGGTCGTACGCAGACATCAGTTTCTCTAGTGGGCAATTCACGTGCAACTTCAGCACCCGGTCCGACGCGGCCTACGCAGCTTTTGACCAGACCGCCATATCCAATAACCACCTGCTAACGGACCAATCCGATATTGCCAAGAAGTTGCGCACCGTGCGGGTCGGCGACCAGATCCATTTCCGTGGCCATTTGGCCGAATATTCACACCACCATGGCATGGACTTCAAGCGCGGCACCAGCACCGTGCGAACGGATACCGGCAATGGTGCGTGCGAGACGGTTTTCCTCGACAGCATTGAGATCATCAAGGCCGGTGGCAAACGCTGGCGCATGCTGGTATGGGTCTCGGGATTGCTATTGGCGCTAGGCGTATTCACCTGGTTTGCGCGGCCCGTGCGGCTTCACGACTAACCCACTCGCTTGGTGCCCCGTTGCAGTGCCTGGCGCAGCGCCTGCTGCGGCGCAAACAGCGTGACCAGCGCGTCCATCAGCGCGTGCGCCTTGGCTGAATGGTCGGCGCCAAAGTTACACACATACACATCCACCGTCACGCCCATTTGCTCGGGCCAGGTGTGTACGCACAGGTGCGACTCGGCCAGCAGCACCGTGGCGGTTACGCCGCCCGGCCCGTGCTCCGTGGCGGGGAAGCTATGGGCCAGCTGATTGACGGCTTGAAGGCCCGCCGCAGAGACCTCTTGCACGCAGCGATCCAGCAAACGCTTTGCATCAGTCAGCCACGCGCTGTCGCACTGGCAGTCGCTGAGATCGGCGGTGAGGTGCAGGCCTTGCATAGATGACGTGACTGTAGGTTATTTTGGTGCCCTGGCAAGGGCCGGTAAAATACTGGGTTTCCCCTAGTCACCCACCCCAACCCGGAGTCGCCCAGCCCATGGCCACCACCCCCAACACTTTGCAAATGGCCAACGCCATCCGTGCCCTCGCAATGGACGCCGTTCAGGCCGCCAATTGCGGCCATCCCGGCGCCCCCATGGGCATGGCTGACATGGCGGTCGCGCTGTGGGGTCAGCACCTCAGCCACAACCCGACCAACCCCAACTGGTTGAACCGCGACCGCTTCGTGCTGTCCAACGGCCACGGCTCCATGTTGATTTATGCGCTGCTGCACCTGACCGGCTACAAGTTGCCCATCGGCGAATTGAAGAACTTCCGCCAACTGCACAGCAAGACCGCCGGCCACCCGGAAGTGGGCGTTACGCCCGGCGTGGAAACCACCACCGGCCCCTTGGGCCAGGGCCTGACCAATGCGGTCGGCATGGCATTGGCCGAGAAACTCTTGGCCAGCGAATTCAACCGCAAAGATGGCGATGTGGACCACACCGTTGTCGACCACCACACTTACGTATTCATGGGCGACGGCTGCCTGATGGAAGGCATCAGCCACGAAGCCGCCGCACTGGCCGGTGCATGGAAGCTGGGCAAGCTGATCGCGCTGTACGACGACAACGGCATCTCCATCGACGGCCAGGTCGCGCCCTGGTTTATCGATAACACGGCGCAGCGTTTTGTAGCCTATGGATGGAACGTCATCGGCCCCATTGACGGCCACGACGTCAATGCAGTTTCCGGCGCGATCACGGAAGCCAAGAAAACCGTTGACCGCCCAACGCTGGTCATTTGCAAGACCCACATCGGCAAGGGTAGCCCCAACCGCGCTAACACATCCAAAGCCCACGGCGAACCGCTGGGCGCTGAAGAAATCAAGCTGACACGCGAGTCCATCGGTTGGAACTACGCGCCTTTCGTCATCCCCAAAGAGGTGTATGCCGACTGGGACGCCAAAGAAGCCGGCAAGGCCGCCGAGCAAGCCTGGAAAGACAAGTTTGCTGCCTACCAGACCGCTTTCCCCGCATTGGCCAAAGAGCTGCTGCGCCGCATGAAGGGCGACCTGCCCAAGAATTTTGTACAGACGGCTGTAGACACCGTCATCGCGGCCCACACCAAGGCAGAGACGGTTGCATCGCGCAAGGCTTCACAACTGGCGCTGGAATCCTTCACCGCCGCTTTGCCCGAGTTGTTGGGTGGCTCGGCCGACCTGACCGGCTCCAACCTGACCAACACCCAGTCCACCCCCAGCTTGCGCTTCGATGCGCTGACCGGCGCTGTCGTCAAGAACGAAGCTGGCCAAGGCGGCCGCCACATCAACTACGGCGTGCGCGAATTCGGTATGGCCGCCATCATGAACGGTGTGGCGCTGCATGGTGGCTTCATCCCCTACGGCGGCACGTTCCTGACCTTCAGCGACTACAGCCGCAACGCCATTCGGATGGCCGCGCTGATGAAGCTGCGCGTGGTCCATGTCTTCACCCACGACTCCATCGGTCTGGGTGAAGACGGCCCCACGCACCAGTCCATCGAACACGCTGCTAGCCTGCGCCTGATCCCGAACCTGGACGTATGGCGTCCGGGCGATACCGCCGAGACGGCTGTGGCGTGGACCGTTGCCTTGCAAAACAAGACCAAGCCCACCGCGCTGCTATTGAGCCGCCAAAACATCAGCTACGCGCCGAAGGCCGAGTCCGCACTGGCGCCCGACGCCTGCGGTTTGGACGCTATCAGCAAGGGTGCTTACGTGTTGGCCGAACCCGCCGAAGTGGGTTTGAAGAAGAAGCCACAGGCTGTCATCATCGCCACCGGCTCCGAAGTGCAATTGGCATTGCATGCGCAAAAGCTGCTGGCCGAGCGCAAGATCGCCGTACGCGTGGTCTCCATGCCCAGCAACACCACGTTCGACAAGCAAAGCGCGGCGTACAAGGCCGAGGTTTTGCCCACAGGTGTGCCACGCGTGGCGGTCGAAATGGGGGTGTCGGACGGTTGGTGGAAATACGGCTGCGCGGCGGTGGTCGGTATCGACACCTACGGCGAGTCGGCTCCCGCGCCGGTGCTGTTTAAATACTTTGGCTTCACACCGGAAAATGTGGCTGATACGGTACAGGCGGTGTTGCAACACAAGGCCTGATAGCCGCACCGCTGAGTTTTGAGCCCTATGATGGCGCCGGGACCGTATTCCAAACAGGGAACGGTCCCATCCATCAACAGTCAGAAAGGGAGATTGAGCATGCGTAATCAAAAAATCAAAACACTGTTCAGCGCAGTGGCGGGTGTCGTAGTTTTATTGCAGGCACCGGGGGCTTGGGCGGGTGGCGATAAACCCGCGTTGTCAGGAATGTCAGGCATAGCAGACCACATGACCGCCGGTAGATCGGACATCGCGGACATGCGCCAAGACGCCTGGACCCAAGTGCCACAGGCTGTTCAGGTGACGTCGCCCGACTCAGTAGCAGCCATGCAGCAAAGCCAATGCAAGATCGCCGGCCCGAGTGGTATCCGACCCTTCCCCTCGGGCAACCGTACGCCTGCGGGCAATGTTGTAGTTCGCATGAAGTTTGTGCAGTCCGATGCGCCGCCTGAAGTGGAGGTCCTCTACTCTGCGCGGCACCATCTGCTGGCCAGCACTGGTGCCTCCATGGCGCAGGAATACCGCATGCATTGCGAGAAGCCGTTGGCCGCCCCGGTCTATGCCACGCAAACCGTTCGCCTGCGCACCGCGGACGCCCAAGGCGCGGCGGTGAAGGACATGGCCTTTGTACCTTTTTTGCAGTCGTTGGACCGTGCCAGCCTGGGCAAGGTCAAGTTTGACCTCAACACCATGTCCTGCCCTTTTGACGTCAAGGTCACACTGATAGAACCCTTCGCCGAGAATACGATCGCGGAAGCTGAAGCGCGCGATCCCAATCGGCAGGAGTTTCTGTCTTGGATGCGCAAGGTGGTGTTCAAGTACCCCCCACAAAACGAACGCTTTCTGGTGGGAGAGTCCACCAAGGTCACGGTGCCGTGCATGGTGCTGGACCTCACATAGTTTTTTTCAACCTCGGAGCTTTTTTTCATGACTATCAAGATTGGTATCAACGGCTTTGGTCGCATCGGACGCAATGTGTTGCGTTCCGCCATTCAGAACTTCAGCGATATCGAAGTCGTTGCCATCAACGATCTGCTGGAGCCTGATTACTTGGCTTACATGTTGCAGTACGACAGCGTGCACGGCCGCTTCAAGGGCACCATCGCGGTTGATGGCAATACCCTGATCGTCAATGGCAAGAAGATCCGCCTGACCCAGGAAAAAGACCCGACCAATCTGAAATGGGCTGACGTCGGTGCCGACATCGTCATTGAATCCACCGGTATCTTTTTGGACAAGGCCGGTGGTGAAAAGCACCTGGCTGCAGGCGCGAAGAAAGTCATCTTCTCTGCGCCTTCCAAGGACGACACCCCCATGTTTGTCTACGGTGTGAACCACGGCACCTACAAGGGCGAGGCCATCATCTCCAACGCGTCCTGCACCACCAACTGCCTGGCACCTCTGGCCAAAGTGGTTCATGACAAGTGGGGCATCAAGCGCGGCCTGATGACCACGGTGCATGCGGCCACCGCCACGCAAAAGACGGTGGACGGCCCATCCAACAAAGACTGGCGCGGTGGCCGCGGTATTTTGGAAAATATCATTCCCTCCAGCACTGGCGCTGCCAAGGCCGTGGGCGTGGTCATCCCTGAGCTGAACAAGAAGCTGACCGGCATGTCTTTCCGCGTGCCGACGAGCGATGTGTCCGTGGTCGACTTGACGTGCGAACTGAACAGTCCCGCCACGCTGGCGGAAATCTGTGCCGAAATGAAGGCGCAATCCCAAGGCGCACTGAAGGGCGTGTTGGGCTACACTGAAGACAAGGTGGTCGCCACCGACTTCCGGGGTGAGACCTGCACCAGCGTGTTCGATGCCGACGCCAGCATTGCATTGGACGGCACCTTCGTCAAGCTGGTCAGCTGGTATGACAACGAGTGGGGCTACTCCAACAAGTGTCTTGAAATGGTGCGTGTCGTCGCCAAGTAATTTATCGACAGAGTTTTGGCCTCCAAAGCCCACACCGCACGTTGGTGTGGGCTTTTTTTGTTTACGACGCACCCAGCAATTTCTCCAGATGCGCGCGCCCGTCCGGGCCGGCCATGAAGACGAGCGCAGCGCCTGCTTGCAAAAGGTGGTCATCGGCAGGGTTGAAAATCCATCGGCCCTGGGCATGCGTGGCCATCAACAGGTAGTCCTTGGACTTGGGTATGCGTGCAGCCAGGGGCGTGTCGACAAACCCCGCCGGCACGATGACTTCTTCCACGCGCAGGCCATCGTCGGTGTGCAGCATCTGGTCCATGAAATTGACCACGTGGGGCCGCACCATGGCGGACGCGATGCGCATGCCGCCAGTGAAGTCGGGCGACACGATTTCGTCTGCACCGGCGCGCTTGGCCTTGTTGGCGTTGCGGATGTCGTGCAAACGCACGACAACACGTGCCTTGGGGTTGAGCAGTTTGACCGACAGCGCCACCATCAGGTTGTGGCTGTCGTCGCCGGTTACTGCAAACACGCCGGCGGCATGTGCGAGCCCGGCCCGTTGCAGCGCAGAGTCGTCGGCCGCGTCTTCGTGCAGGTAGAGAGAGCCCGGGTGGTGCTCCAGCCACGCATCCAGCGCCGGGCGGTCGTTTTCAATAACCACAAAGGTGCGCCGCGTTTTCACCAACTCGCTGGCCACGTTGGACCCGACGCGTCCCATGCCGCAGACGATGTAGTGGCCCTTCAAGGCGGCAATTTGTTTGTCCATGCGTTTCTTCCTCAGGTCAGCGTTGAGATCGGCGTCAATCAAAAGTGCCACCAGCTTGGAGAACAGGTAGCTCATGGTAGCAATGCCCACCGTGGCGATGAACACGGTAAACAGGCGGCCCATGGGGTGGTGGCTCAGGTCCACGGTTTCACCATAGCCAATTGTGGCAATGGTGATGAAGGTCATGTAGAAGCTGTCTATCCAGGTGGCGACGGGGCGCCCCAAGTAGTGATAACCCAGCGTACCGCAGACGGTGATCACAAGCAGCAGAACGCTCCCATACAGCAGGCCCTCGAAATGCCTGCTACGTATAATTTTTCTTAATCCGCCGCGCTCCATATTCATGCCTTTGCAAATTGTCGTGGGCAGCGCGATGAGGCACTGCCGCCCAAATGGTCGCAGTGAAACCGGTCTGCGATGCCTGGCTGGTTTAGCGGATTGTCGCTGTATCAGTGAGGTTTGCCTTACATTTGGCGACCCGCAAAATGCGCCATGGATGCGAACTGTTATGAAAAAAATGGAATGCCCCTGCGGCAGCGGACTGGACTTGATCGAATGCTGCGGCCAGTGGCACAAGGGCCTGTCCGTTGGCCTGCATGCCCCTAACCCCGAGTCGCTGATGCGCTCGCGCTACAGCGCCTATGTGCTCGGCCTGATCGACTACCTGGTGGCTACCTGGCACCCATCGACTGGCCCGGGTGATCTGGAGCTGCAGCCCATCAAGTGGCTGGGGCTGGAGGTGCTACATGCCGAGTCGAGTGGTGACGTGGGTGTGGTGGAATTTGTAGCGCGCTGCAAGGTCAACGGCCGCGCCGAACGCATGCACGAGCTCAGCCGCTTTGTGCGCGAAAACGGGCGCTGGTATTACATTGACGGGCAGGTGCCGCAAGCGCAATAGTCTTTCCCGGCAACCCTGCTGCACAATGTCAGCCCAGCCCACCACCTTGTAGAGCCCGCCATGCCTGATCTGTCCCTCGTCATCCAGGAGCCCGTCGACCAAGCTGCGCAACTGATTTTGATGTGCCATGCGGCGGGTGCCGATGCGGCGTCACTACTTCCCTTGGGTGAGCGCTTGTGCGAGACCTTTCCCAATGCCACCATCGTGTCGCTGCAGGCTGACGCACCGTCCACCACACCCCTGGGTTTTGAGTGGTTTACCACGGACGGTTTGGCGGAAGAGAATCGGGCCGCGTGCGTGGCGCAGGCCCTGCCAGCACTGCAAGCCGCTGTACGCGACTGGCAGGAGCGTAGCGTCGTAGCGGCTGCGGCCACAGCCTTGATCGGCGTAGCGCAGGGCGCGGAGATGGTGCTGGAGCTGAGTAAGCTGCAACCCATGCTGGCCAGCCGTGTGGTCGCCATGGGCGGACGCTTCACGACGCTGCCCGAAGACCCGACCGCCGTCACCACTACCCACTTTTTACACGGCAAGCTGGACCTGCAAACACCCTATCGCCATAGCGTAGAAGCCGCCCACCATTTGCGCGATATGGGCTGCGACATCACGGCAGAAGTCGTGCCCTTTGTCGGTCATGAGCTACACCCCGATTTGATCGAACTGGCCATCACAAAGCTCAGCACGCACATCGCACAGCACTTGTGGATGGCAGCGCAGGAGGCGGCGCCCAGCAACGACAAGGGCTCAGATGCGTCCCATTGAATGGGTTCTGGCGGTTTTGTTGGCACTGGGCTTATACACTCAGGTTGCGGCGCAAGAGACCTTAGAGCTCGAGGCCGCTGGGGCGCATCCAGGTGATGGTTCAGGTGTCGTTAATCCTCCGTTTACACACGCTGCATTGGAACAACTGGCCCAACGTCAACGGGTATGTGTGGTGGCGGTGGCCACGATCAGGAGTCGTATGGTCACAGGCAGCGACGTTGCCTCGGGTTGTGGGGCGGTGCAAGCGCCGGCAGTGCAGCCGATTTTTCAGGCTGCGTCGCTGAGCAAGCCGGTGTTTGCGTTCTGGCCGGGCACCCGCTGGCGGAAAAGCTTGGGGCTTGACTGGGGACTTGGGTGGGGCATGGAGACTGCACCCAACGGCGAATCATTCATCTGGCACTGGGGCAATAACCCTGGCTACCGCGCGTTTGTAATGGCCTCGGTGCAGTCCGGTGACGGGGTTGTGATGCTGACCAGTGGCGAAAACGGCTTGGCCCTTGCGGAGCCGATCGTGCAAGCGGTACTGCCGGGGTCACACAAGACCTTCCAGTTTTCCCGGATCCCGAACGGCTTGGAGCATTGGGTCTGCCGAACCTTGGGGCTGTGCTTTTAGTTTCACCGTCGGTTCGGCCCATGGTGAAACGCAGCCCCAAAACTTCTTAACTCAGGTGCTTGCCCACAATCCCGGCCAGCTCAAACATCGTCACTTGCGGCTTGCCAAACACCGGCAGCAACTTGGCGTCCGCATTGATGGCGCGCTTGTTGGTCGCGTCCTGCAAACCATTGGCCTTGATGTAATCCCACAGCTTTTTGATGACTTCGGTGCGGGCCACGGGCTCTGCGCCAATCACCGCGGACAGTTCGGCGCTGGGTAGTTTGCCACTGGCCGCCGTGGTCTTGCGTGGAGCCTTGGGCTTGGCGGCTGCTTTTGCTGCTGGTTTGGTGCCTGCAGCTTTCTTCGTTGGGGCTTTCTTAGCCGCAGCCCTCGCCGTTGCTGAATTGCTTGCTACTGTTTTCGTAGCGTTTGTCGTTTTGGCTGCCGTCTTACGCGGCGGGAATTTACTGGGCGCAAACTCGAAATTCACTTTGCCTGCTTCTGCATCCCAAGCCAGCATGGCCTTGAAGGCGCGGCGCGTGCGCATGGATACAAACTTGTCCAGCAGGTCGGTCTTGCCGGTCGCCAGTAACTTTTGCATTTGTGCACGTTCAATGGGCTGCTGCAGGATGATCTGGCCGGTTTTGAAGTCGCAACTGGGCGTCGGGTGGTCGTGCGTGGGCACAGAGCGGTCGCACACGTAGTTTTTGCCGTGCTCGTACACCGTGCCGCCGGCCGCATCGCCGGTTGCTGCACCGCACTTGGGGCAAGGCCCCAGGGATTCCTGGGCCGAGAAGTCGATGATCTCGCCGCTCTCTTCGCCCTTTTTGTCGTCGCCAAAATCGAATTCCAACTTATAGTTTTTCGTCTCATCGTCGAACTTGATGACCATTTCAGCCGTGAACGGCCAACCGGCCTTGGAGCGGAAACCATCCAGCGGGCCGATTTTTCGGTCACGCAGGAATTGCTCAACCTCGGCCACCTCAAAGGTACGCCCGGCGGGTGTCTTGCCAAACGAAAAACCGCAGCCGTCCTCGGTTCCGGTCTTCCCGGTGCAGGTGTAGCGGCGGTAGTTTTCCTTGACGATGCCGCCGCAGTTGGGGCAGGGTGCGGCCAGCGTGGCGTAGTCACCGGGGATGGTGTCGCGGTCGTATTCTTTGGCTTTCTTGACCATGCGCTCGGTCATGGAGGCAATCTCGGCCATGAACGACGTGCGGCTCAGCTTGCCTTGTTCCATCTGCGCCAGCTTGTATTCCCATTCGCCGGTCAGTTCGGCCTTGGTCAGCTCCTGCACATCCAGGCCACGCAACAGCGTCATCAGCTGGAAGGCTTTGGCCGTGGGGATCAGTTCGCGGCCTTCGCGCAGCATGTATTTTTCGGCGATCAAACCTTCGATGATGCTGGAGCGGGTGGCGGGCGTGCCCAGGCCTTTCTCTTGCATGGCTTCGCGCAGTTCGTCGTCTTCCACCGTCTTGCCGGCGCCTTCCATGGCGCCCAGCAACGTGGCTTCCGAGTAGCGGGCCGGGGGGCGGGTCTTCAAGCCCTTGGGGTCCACGGTTTCGGTCTTGACCTTTTCGCCGGGTTGCACCGGCACCAGGCTCTGGCCCTTGTCGCCGTCCTTGGCATCGGCCACTTCCTCGGCCGTTTCTTTGCCGTAGATCGCCAGCCAGCCCGGCTTGACCAGCACCTTGCCTTCGGTCTTGAAATTATGGCTTGCCGCAGTAGTAATCCGCGTCGTGACCTGGTATTCGGCACTGGGGAAGAAAACCGCCAGAAAGCGACGCACCACCAGGTCGTAAACCTTTTGCTCAGCCTCGCTCAGGCCACTGGGCGCCTGCAGCGTGGGGATGATCGCAAAGTGATCCGACACCTTGGCGTTGTCAAAAATCCGCTTGCTGGGCTTGACGTAGCCGCCCTTGACCGCCTGGGCTGCAAACGGCGCCAGGTGTTTCATCCCGCTGTCGGCCAGCATGCCCATGGTGTCCTTCACCACGGCTACGTAATCTTCCGGCAGGTTGCGTGAATCGGTACGCGGGTAGGTCAAGGCCTTGTGGCGCTCGTACAGGCTTTGCGCGATGGACAGCGTGGTCTTGGCGGAGTAGCCGAACTTGCCGTTGGCCTCGCGTTGCAGGGATGTCAAATCAAACAACAGGGGAGACGCTTGGGTTGTGGGCTTGCTTTCCTCGGTGACGGTAGCCTGCTGGCCGCGCACGGCATCCGCAATGGCCTGGGCTTCGCGCTGGGTCCAGACGCGGTCGGCCTTTTTCTCGGCGTCCTCGGCGTCCCTTTTGTGCACTGGGTTGAACCACTTGGCGGGGTATTCGCCAGCCTGGGCGCCAAAGGATGCGTGGATTTCCCAGTAATCGCGGCTGATGAACTTGCGGATCTGTTCTTCGCGTTCCACGACCACCGACAGCGTGGGCGTCTGCACCCGGCCCACCGTGGTCAGGAAGAAACCGCCATCGCGTGAGTTGAACGCCGTCATGGCGCGCGTGCCATTGATGCCGACCAGCCAATCGGCCTCACTGCGGCAGCGGGCCGCGTCGGCCAGGGGTTGCATTTGCTTGTCGGTACGCAGCGCGCCAAAACCGTCGCGAATGGCCTGTGGCGTCATGGACTGCAGCCACAGGCGGCTGACCGGCTTGCGCTTCGTCTTGGCGATAGCTGTGGCGTCGTCATCACTGCCGAAGGCGTACTGCTCGATCAGGCGGAAGATCAGCTCACCCTCGCGGCCCGCATCGCAGGCGTTGATCAGTTTGTCCACGTCCTTGCGCTTGGCCAGCTTGACGACAGCGTTCAGGCGCGTCTTGGTCTTGTCCACGGGTTTGAGGTCGAAATGCGGTGGGATCACGGGCAGGTTGGCAAAACTCCATTTGCCGCGTTTGACGTCAAACTCTTCGGGCGCCTGGATCTCTACCAGGTGGCCGACGGCGCTGGAGACGACATAGGTGTCGCTCTCGAAGTATTCGTCGTGCTTCTCGAACTTGCCGGCAGTGGGCGTGAGTGCCCGCACGATGTCTTGGGCGACGGACGGCTTTTCGGCAATGACTAAAGTTTTGTTCAAAACGGCGTTTTTCATCTGACTACAATCCAGTTCTCGCGTGCGCGCAGGCGCACACACATACGTGAGCGCGCACACACGCACGCCCATACGGTTCACCATACCAAATTTTTGAGCCCCGTTCCCGACGAGCAGAAAAGAGAGCAAACGTGAGCAGCAAAACAATGCCCCCTGGCGACAACCGCCGCATCCAAACCCGGCGCTCCGGCGTGCATGGCAAGGGAGTGTTCGCGCTGCAGGATATCGGCGAGGGGGAAACCATCATCGAGTACGTGGGTGAAATCATCACATGGAAAGAAGCCCTGGCGCGCCACCCGCATGACCCGACGGACCCTAACCACACGTTCTACTTCCACATTGACGAAAAGCATGTCATTGATGCCAAGGTCGGTGGCAATTCGTCCCGCTGGATCAACCACTCGTGCGATGGCAACTGCGAGGCCGACGAGGTCGAAGGGCGCGTCTTCATCAAAGCGCTGCGCGACATCGCACCCGGCGAAGAGCTCTTTTACGACTACGGCCTGATGCTGGACGAGCGTTACACCAAGAAGCTCAAGGCCGAGCACCCCTGCTGGTGCGGCTCCTCCAATTGCCGCGGTACGCTGCTGGCGCCCAAACGCGGCCGTCGCTAGGGCGTAGCCGAATGACGGGCTTGGGCACCATCATCCAGTGGCCTGCTGAGGCCATCTGGGAGGCCGTGTCCCCGTTGCTGCCCACGTTTTCGGTTGAGGTGGTGCCCGAGATTGATTCCACCAACACCGAGCTGATGCGCCGTGCACGCGCCGGCCAGCTGGAGCCTGTGCTGCTGGTGGCCGAACGCCAGAGCGCAGGGCGCGGGCGCCTGGGGCGTACCTGGTCCAGCGGCGTTGGCAACGCGCATGCCGGCATGCCCCTGCCCTCATTGACCTTTTCCTTAGGTTTGCCGCTGGCGCCCAACGACTGGTCCGGCCTGTCGCTGGCAGTAGGTTTATCGGTTGTCCAGAGTCTGCACCCGGCGCTGCAACTCAAATGGCCCAACGACGTGTGGTTGCAAGACCGCAAGCTGGCCGGCATCCTGATCGAAACCGCCAGTGTGGGTGATGTGCGTTATGCCGTTGTTGGCGTGGGTATCAACATCCTGACCCGGGATGTCCAGGGCCTGAGCACGCCTCCCGCTGCATTGCGCGAACTATTGCCTGCTACCGATGCCCCGACCGCCTTGGCCCAGGTTGCGGCCCCACTGGTACATGCCATTCGGCGTTTTGAGACCGAAGGATTCGCCCCATTGCGCACCGCATTCCACACACGTGACTTGTTGTATGGCCGCGAACTGGTGTGCAGCGATGGTGTGACCGGCATGGCCCGTGGTGTGGATGCCAGCGGTGCGCTGCTGGTACACACGGAACAGGGCTTGAAAAAAATCACCAGTGCAGAGGTCAGCGTGCGACCTGTGCCTGCCCCTGCATCCTCTGCCCACCAGCCCTGAACCCATGCTGCGACTGTTTGTACTGTTACTGATTCTGGCCAATTGCCTGTACTTCGCCTGGAGCGACGGCATGCTGCGCGCCTACGGCTTTGCCCCGGCGCAGCAGCGAGAGCCCCAGCGGCTGGAGCAACAGATCAAGCCCGAAGCCATTCAGATACTGACATCCGTCGAAGCCAAGCGGGCAGAGTCCCAGGCGCAGGCCGAGCTGGCGCCCAAGGAATGCCTGCTGGCCGGGCCTTTTGACGACGGGCATGCCGCGACCCTGCGCCGCGCGTTGGAGTCTTCCATGGCGCCCGGCACTTGGCAGATTGACACGGTCCCGGTTTCCGCGCGCTGGATTGTCTACATGGGCAAGTTCGTCAATGCCGAGCAAATGGCCAAAAAGCGCGGCGAACTGGCGTCCATGAAGCTGGTCCCCCAAGGCCTGAACAACCCCGATCTGGAGCCTGGCCTGTCGTTGGGCGGTTTTGATACGCAGGCGGATGCGACAACAGAACTGTCCAAACTCTCGCAACGGGGTATTCGTACTGCCAAAGTAGTGCAAGAGCGCCAGGAAGGCACGCAAACCCAGCTGAAGCTGCCCGCGGTCACCCTGGAGATCCGAACCCGGCTGGCGGATCTTAAAACTGCCTTGGCGGGCCGCACGCTGCACAGTTGCAACTAGGTTTTTGCAGACGAATCAATCTACGCTGGTTGTCCGAAGCGGACCGTAAAGCAGGTGCCCGGTGGTGTCTGACCCGGCCTGCTGTCCTCCACGGTCACGCTGGCCTGGTGCTGGCGGGCAATCTCCAGCACGATGGGCAAGCCCAGGCCCGAACCGTCGGCTTCGGTGCCCAGCACGCGGTAAAACGGCTGGAACACCAGCTCGCGCTCCGCTGCCGGTATGCCCGGGCCCGAATCTTCTACTTGCAGCACCAGCACTTTGCTGAATGGGTCTTTCAGCACGCGGGCCGTGATCACGCCCGGCTTGTCGGCGTTGGACGGCGTGTAGTTGATGGCGTTGTCCATGAGGTTGCGCACCATCTCCTTCAGCAGCGTCGGGTTGCCCATTATGGTGACATCGGCATCGTCCGGTTCGGCGCCCTCATAACCCACATCGATGTGTTTGTCCATCGCGCGCGGCACGCAGTCGCGCACCACCTCCATGGTCACGCGCACCAGGTTGCAGGGCTGCTGGCTCATGGCCGTGCCGCTGCTCTCGGCCCGCGCCAAGGCCAGCAACTGGTTGACGGTGTGCGTGGCGCGGATGCTGGAGCGGCCGATCTGGCGCAGCGACTGCTTCAGGTCTTCGGCATTGGCACCTTCGCGCTGCGCCAGGTCGGCCTGCATGCGCAGGCCCGCCAGCGGTGTTTTGAGCTGGTGGGCAGCATCGGCCAGAAAACGCTTTTGCGTGGCCACCGAGTCCTTCAGGCGCATCAGCAGATCGTTGACGGACGACACCAGCGGCGCCACCTCCAGCGGCACGGCTTCGGCGTCCAGCGGGCTCAGGTCGTCCGGGCTGCGGGCGCGGATGCGCTCTTCCAAGTGGTTCAGCGGTTTGATGGCCTGCACCAGCGCCAGCCAGACCAGCAGCACAGCCAGCGGCAGTATCACAAACTGGGGCAGCATCACACCTTTGACAATTTCGGTGGCCAGCACCGAGCGCTTCTCCATGGTCTCGGCCACCTGCACCAGCGCCGGTTTGCTGTCAGGCACATCCAGCTTGACCCAGGTGTAGGCGACCTTGATGCTTTCGCCGCGGAACTCGTCGTCGCGCATGCGCACTTCGCCGGGCACTGGTTTTTCGTCTTCAGAGGGTTGGGGCAGGCCTTTTTCGCCGCTCAGGTATTCACCGGCCGTGCCCAGCACCTGGTAGTAGACCGCGTCGCTGTCGTCGGCCCGCAGCAGTTCGCGTGCTGGCAAGGGCAGCACAAACTGCGCCTTGTTGTGGTTGACGGTGACCAGCTGCGCCAGCGCGCCCACGTTGTACTCCAGCGCGCGGTCAAACGGTTTGCCGGCAATGCCTTGCGCCACCAACCAGGTCAGCACCAGGCTGACCGGCCACAGCAGCAGCAGCGGCGTCAGCATCCAGTCCAGGATTTCCCCGAACAGGCTGCGTTGCTCGCGCTGGAAGATCTTCACGCGGCAGGCCTCAGATGAGAAGGCATATGGAAAATGGGCCGCTAGCCCTCGTAGAATATGCGTAGGCAGCTCCTAAAAGCATAGCGATTGTAAACCTCGTCGGGGGGCAGCGGTGGAGCGTGGGGGCCAAAAATCCGCGCCGGGCCGCCCCAAGCGGATTTAACCCCCTCGGGGGGCAGCGACCCGCGCAGCGGTGGAGCGTGGGGGCCATCTCAAGGCGCAATTTTCTCAAGGCAGTAGCCCAGGCCGCGGACCGTTGCGATGCGGATCGGGCCTTTCTCGATCTTCTTGCGCAGGCGGTGGATGTAGACCTCGATCGCGTTGTTGCTGACCTCTTCGCCCCATTCACACAGGCGCTCGACCAGCTGGTCTTTGCTGACCAGACGCCCGGCGCGCTGCAACAGCACTTCGAGCAGCCCCAGCTCGCGGGCGGATAACTCCACCATCTTGCCGTCTATGGTGGCCACGCGCCCGGCCTGGTCATAGGTCAACGGCCCGTGCTTGATGGTGCTGCTGGTGGCGCCAGCGCCGCGACGCACCAGGGCGCGCACGCGGGCTTCCAGCTCCTGCAGGCTGAAGGGCTTGGCCATGTAGTCGTCGGCGCCGTAGTCCAGGCCCTTGACGCGCTCGTCCACGGCGTCGGCGGCGGTCAGTATCAATACCGGCAGCGAGGAG
>NZ_JANXUQ010000010.1 GCF_025356155.1 Rhodoferax sp.
CGTTGTTGAGGGCTGCTCATCAGTCCTCGCCCCCCAACAGCGCCTGGAACTTTTTTTGTAGCACCAGCAGGGCTGCCGCTTCCGCCAGCGCCTTCTCTTTTCTGCGTAGCTCGCGTTGCAATGTCTCGTGCTTGGCTTGCAGGTCCCGCAACGCGGCTTTGGACTCCCGTGATTCGCTTGGAGTTGCACTGCAAAATGCATCACGCCAGGCCTTTAGCTGGTGCTCGAACAATCCCCTTTCCCTGCACCAGGCATGCATCTGCGTCTGGGTCAGGGTGTGCGTCTCCAAGAGGGCCTGCAGACGTTGCGTTGCCCCCCAAGATTGCGCAGGCAGGTCATCTGGCAACTTGGCTGCAGGGTCACCCATTTCACCTTTTGTCTGGTTGGATTTGCTAATCCATTTTCTCAACGTACCAACAGACATATGCAAGTCATCGGCTACGTCCAGCACGCTGCGCGTGCCACGTTCCCTGACTTTGATCAGGGCTTGTTCCTGGAATTCAATTGAATACAAATTTCGGCTCATAGATGTCGATCCTTTGCGGAGCTTCCGCAATCATGATGGGGCGACAACTAGTCTGACACGGGGGGCCAGATGGACGCCTGGGTCAAGGGATTTGTCGCATGGGACGTCTGTGACCAGACCTGCCTTAATGCGTTTGTAAAGTCGCCGCTAGCGTGGACCAAGGTCAACACTTGGGCCACCCGCAAAGACGAGTTTGTGCGCCGCGCAGCCTTTGCCCTGCTGGCCACGCTGGCCGTGCACGACAAGAAGGCGGGCGACGTGCCATTTATTGAAGCCTTGGCCTTGATAGAGGGCGCAGCGTATGACGACCGCAACTTTGTGAAAAAGGCGGTGAACTGGGCCCTGCGCAATATCGGCAAACGCAACAAGGCCCTGCGCGCCCATGCCATCGCATCGGCGCAGGGCATCCGGCGGCAGGGCAATAAACCCGCGCGCTGGATTGCGGCCGATGCGCTGCGTGAACTAAAACCCAAGGCGAAACCCCCGCCTTCCGCAGGGCACTGGGCTGCGTAGTAGGCGGCGGGGCCGCTACGCAGCAGGCTATCACTGTGCCGATGTCTGCGCCTCAATCGCCAGCACCCTACGCGCGCGCAATTCCTCGGTGGTCTCACCGTTGCCGTCTGGTGACCAGCCCGGTGGCATGAAAAGATAGCCCAGTACAGCGCGCAGGCTGCGGGCCGTGGCCAGATCTCGGCCCAGGCTGATCCACTGCGCGAACTCCACGTGCAAGGGGTTGTAGCTGGTCATGGGGTGGACCAAGCCATAACGGCACGGAACGTCATCCCGTTCGGCGAGATAGGTGCCAAACAGGCGGTCAAATATGATCAGCACGCCACCGTAGTTGCCGTCCAGGTATTCGATGTTTGCTGAGTGGTGCACGCGGTGCGATGACGGGGTGTTGAGCACATATTCGAGCCAGCCCAGTCTGGGAATCCACGTGGCATGGATCCAGAATTGGTACAACAGATTCAGCGTCAGTGCCGTCACCACGAGACGTAAATCGAAGCCTATCCACACCAGTGGCAGCAAGAACACCACATTGCCCGTGAGTTTTCCGAAAGCACCGATGCGAAGTGAGGCCGACAGATTCAACTGATTCGGCGAATGGTGCACCGCATGGTTGCCCCAAAACCAGCGCACGCGGTGACCGGCACGGTGCAACCAGTAGTAGAAGAACTCCAGCGTGAAGAACAGCAGCAGTACCGCCCCAACGCTGTCCAGTTCAATGTGGGCCAGCCGGTGTTTTATGGTCCACGTGATCAGCGGTGCTGCGATGGTCAATGGCAAGAACAACGCAACCGCGATGCGCAGCACGTAGTCGAACATGGACACCCCGAAGGCCCGCCAGTCAAAGTGCTGGATGCGTGACAGCACCAGCGCCTCGACCAGGGATAGCACCAGCACGGTCGGCGCCGCGACAAACAGCAGGAATTTTTCTATGCTCCACATGGTGGCGAGTTCAGTGTCAGGTCTGCAGTCGGTTATAGGGCCTGCCCCAGGCGCCCCACCCCTTCCTCAATCTTGGCCACATCCGCAGTCGCAAAACTCAAGCGCAGCGTCGACAGATCAGGATTGGACGCATAAAACGGCGCCCCCGGCACAAAGGCCACTCCATTCTCGATCGCGCGCTTGGCCAACTCCGCGCCGTCCTTGACCTTGCCATTGGCACCCGTCAAACGCGCCCACACAAACAGGCCACCCTGCGGTTGCACAAACTCGATCGCGTCGCCCAGCTCATTGCGCAGTGCATTGCCCATGGTCAGCGCACGTTCGGCATACACCTTGCGCACATGGGCCAGCGTGCCGGGCATGCGGCCGGCTTTGAGGTATCGGGCGGCGGTGGCCTGGGCGAAGGTGCTGGTATGGGCGTCGCTGAACTGCTTGCACATGGTAGCCTTGCCCAGCAGTTCGTCCGGCGCAATCATCCAGCCCACGCGCAGGCCCGGGCTCAGCACCTTGCTGAGTGAGCCACAGTGAACCAGCAGCTCACGGCTGCCAGGCACGCCAGCGCTGAGCGCCAACAATGAAGGCGGTGGTGCGTCGTTGAAATACAGGTCGCCATAGGGGTCATCCTCCACAATCAGCGTCTGGTATTGCACGGCCAGCTCCAGCACCTTCTTGCGGCGCTCCAGGCTCAGCATGGCGCCGCTGGGATTTCCGAACGTGGGGATCAGGTAGACGAACTTGGGTTTGTGCTCGGAAATCAGGGCTTCCAACTGGTCGGTCTGCACGCCGTTGGCATCGATCGGTGCGCTGATCAGCTCGGCGCCATAGAGTCGAAAGCACTGGATGGTGGCGAGGAAGGTGGGGCCTTCCACAATCACCTTGTCGCCGGGGCTGATCATGGTTTTGCCCAGCAAATCCAGGCCTTGCTGGCTGCCGGTGGTAACGATGAGCTGGTCGGGCGCCAAATCTTTGACGCCTTTGGACTGCATGAAAGCAGCCAGTTGCTCACGCAGCGGGTTGTAGCCTTCGGTAGCGCCGTATTGCAGGGTGGCGCCTGCCTCCTCAGACAGCGCGTTGTTGACGGCTTCGCGTATGCCTTCCACATCAAACATAGCCGGATCGGGGAAGCCGCCGGCAAAGCTGATGATGCCAGGCTTGCCCAGCAGCTTGAAAAGTTCGCGTATGGCGGAGGTTTCTACGTTGTCTAGACGAGTTGCAAATTGGAGCGGCATGGCAGTTTGAAGAGAATGGGGGTGCGCCAATGGTAGCGCCTGCTTTTGGGTAACTGTTTTGGAGCTCTGATGCGATTCACATAAATCATGCATTTTTTGCATAATTCCATGAATGACGGCATCTCGTCATAGTAACGGCACGTCTGCGAGCCTAGAATCCGCGTCATCCAAAAGATAACCCGGAGCAACCAATGACCTCTTCCGCGCTCACCGAGCTGCTGTCCTACACCCAAGAACACGCAGGCCCGGCCTCCAGCCGCATCCATGATTTCGTAGCGGCCTATTTCGACAACACCGACCCCGACGAGTTGGTGGCCCGTGGCCCGTCCACGCTGTTTGCCATCGCCAACGCCCACTGGCGACTGCTGGACACCCCCCGCGCGCCCAACACGGCCAAGATCCGCGTCTTCAACCCCACACTGGCAGAGGACGGTTTTGTCAGCGACCACACCGTCGTGCAGATCGTTAACGACAACATGCCCTTCCTGGTCGATTCGGTCACGATGGCCATCAACCGCAGCAACCGCACAGCCCACTGGATTGTTCATCCGCTACTCAGCGTCACCCGCGACGCGCAAGGCAAGGTATTGAGCGTGAGCGGTGCCGCTGCCGCAAAAGCAGCAGGCATACAAGACCCAGTGGAATCGCTGATCCAGGTCGAATGTGACCGCATCGTGGGCGCTGCCGACCAGCAAGCGTTGGCTGATGAACTGGAGCGCGTGCTGAATGACGTGCGCGCTGCTGTGCAAGACTGGCGCGCCATGCTGGAGCGGGCGCAAACCGCCGCGGCCGAAGCGTCACGGTCCTCGCTGTCACCTACAGGGCGCCAAGAAGGGGTGGACTTTTTGAACTGGCTGGAAGACCGCCACTTCACCTTCCTGGGCGCCCGGGATTACGACCTGAAACGCGATGGCGATGTGTTCATCATGGTGGCCAAGCCCGAGACGGGCCTGGGCATCTTGCGTGGCCCCGTTCAAACGCCGGAAACCGTGTTGCCACCCGAAGCCGTGGCGCTGATGGAATCCAATGAACTGGTGCTGGTCACCAAGGCCATGACCCGCGCCACCGTGCACCGCCCGGCCTGGCTGGACTATGTAGCCGTGAAGCGCTTTGACGAGGCCGGCCGGGTGATTGGCGAAGCCCGCTTCCTGGGCCTGTACACCGCCACTGCTTACACGGCGCCGGTTAGCGAAATCCCCCAGGTGCGCAGCCGTGTAGCCTCTGTGCTGGCTGCCGCCGGCGTCGTGCCCGACAGCCATGCGGCCAAGTCGCTGCAATCGATTCTGGACATCTACCCGCGTGACGAACTGTTCCAGATCGACACGGCCACATTGACCGAACACGCTATCGGCATCCTGCGCCTGCAAGAGCGCCAACGCACCCGCCTGTTCCTGCGCCGCGACCCATTTGGCCGCTTCACATCGGCGCTGGTGTTCGTGCCGCGTGAGCGCTTCAATACCGAACTGCGTATCAAGATCGGCAATGAGCTGATGGCCGCGCTGGACGGCCAATCCATCGAGTTCACGCCCATGCTGACCGACAGCCCGCAGGCCCGCATCCACTACCTAGTGCGTGCCAAGGAAAACGCACCACACGTCGTCAACTTTGCCGCACTGGAAGGCCGCATCACCCGCCTGACCCAACGTTGGGAAGATGACGCCACCACCGAACTGCTGCGCGCCCATGGCGAAGGCCCTGGCCTGGCTTTGGCGCACCGCTTTGCCAATGCATTTCCCACGGCCTACCGCGAAGACTTCTCGGCACAGGTGGGCGCTGAAGATGCGGACATGTTGTTGGCGTTATCCCCTGCTTCGCCGCTGGCCGTCAAGCTCTACCGTCCGCTGGATGCGGGCACCGGCATATTGCGCCTGAAGATATACAACACGTCCAAGGTAGCCCTGTCGGATTCTCTACCCGTGCTAGAGCGCATGGGCGCCCGCGTGCTGGACGAGCACCCCTACCGCATTGGCCACAACGGCGACACGCTGTGGATCCACGATCTGGGCCTGCAACTGCCGGCGGATACCGATATCGCCAAGGTCAAGTCCCGCTTTGAAGCACTGTTTGCCACGGCCTGGCGTGGTGGTGTGGAGAGCGATGACCTGAACCGCCTGGTGCTGGTCACCAACCTGGACGCACGCGCCATATCCGTACTGCGCGCCTACACCCGCTACTTCAAGCAATTGGGCTTTGCGTTTAGCCAGAGTTATATCGAAGCGGCGCTGAACAAGAACGCAAGCATCGCCCAGGCCATCGTCGAACTGTTCATGGCTCGCTTTGACCCCGCCTTTGCCGGCGACCGCAAGGCGACACAGCAACAGATCAAGCAGAGCATTGACACCGCGCTGGGCAATGTGGCCAGCCTGGACGAAGACCGCATCCTGCGCCAGTTTGTCGCCACGGTGATGGCAACCCTGCGAACCAACCTGTGGCAGACCGCTGCTTCGGGCTCCGAGAAGCCCTACATCAGCTTCAAGCTCAACCCGCGTGAAGTGCCGGGCGTGCCCGAGCCCAAGCCTTTGTTCGAAATCTGGGTGTATTCACCCCGGGTTGAGGGTGTGCATTTGCGCGGCGGCAAGGTGGCCCGTGGTGGCCTGCGCTGGTCGGACCGCCGCGAAGACTTCCGTACCGAAATTCTGGGCCTGGTCAAGGCTCAGCAGGTCAAGAACACCGTTATCGTGCCAGTGGGCTCCAAGGGTGGTTTTGTGTTGAAAAACGCACCCCCTGCGAGTGACCGCGAGGCGTACCAGGCCGAAGGTATCGCCTGCTACAAGCTGTTCCTGTCGGGCATGCTGGACATTACCGACAACGTGGTCAAGGGTGCAGTTGTGCCGCCGCTCAACGTGGTGCGCCATGACGTGGATGACCCTTACCTGGTGGTCGCCGCCGACAAAGGCACAGCCACCTTCTCCGACATTGCCAATGGCGTGTCGGCTGACTACGGCTTCTGGCTGGGTGATGCGTTTGCATCGGGCGGCTCGGTCGGTTACGACCACAAGAAGATGGGCATCACCGCACGTGGTGCGTGGGAAGCGGTCAAGCGCCACTTCCGCAGCCTGGGTGTGAACACGCAGACCACGCCATTTACCGTGGCCGGTATTGGCGACATGTCGGGCGATGTGTTTGGCAACGGCATGCTGCTGTCCGAACACATCAAGCTGGTCGTGGCTTTTGACCACCGCCATATCTTCATCGACCCCAATCCGGATGTGGCCAAGTCGTTTGCCGAGCGCCAACGCTTGTTCAACCTGCCCCGCTCCAGCTGGGACGACTATGACAAGAGCCTGATCTCGCAAGGCGGCGGCGTATTCCCACGCAGCGCCAAGTCCATCCCGTTGAGCCCCGAGGCACGTGCCGTCATTGGCATCACCGCTGAAGAACTGCCTCCACTGGAATTGCTGAAAGCGATTCTGCAAGCCCCCGTGGACCTGCTGTACAACGGTGGCATCGGCACCTATGTCAAGGCCAGTTTTGAGACCCATGCCCAGGTCGGCGACAAGTCCAGCGATGCCTTCCGCGTCAATGGCAGCGAACTGCGCTGCAAGGTCGTGGCCGAAGGCGGCAACCTGGGTTGCACACAAAACGGCCGCATCGAATACGCCCAAAAGGGTGGCCTGATCTACACCGACGCGATTGACAACTCTGCCGGCGTGGACTGCTCCGACCACGAAGTCAACATCAAGATCCTGCTGGGCGGCGTGGTGGAAGCCGGTGACCTGACGCTGAAACAGCGCAACGACCTGCTGGCATCGATGACCGACGAAGTAGGCCACCTGGTGCTGCAAGACAACTACTACCAGACCCAGGCGCTGGACATCGCTACGCACCGGCCGCTGTATGTGCTGGACGGCCAGCAGCGCCTGATGCAATGGCTGGAAGGCAGCAAACGCCTGAACCGTGCCATCGAGTTCCTGCCCACCGATGACGAAATCGCCAAGCGCCGCGCCCGTAAGGTCGGCTTGACATCGCCCGAAAATGCAGTCGTGTTGGCCTACGCCAAGATGAGCGTGTTTGACGATCTGGTGGCCAGTAACCTGCCGGATGATCCGTTCTTCAGCCGTGCACTCAAGGCCTACTTCCCGCAGGTCTTGACCGAGAAGTTTGGCCCCGCCATTGCAGCCCATCCGCTGAAGCGCGAGATCATTGCAACCTTCATCACCAACACGGTGGTCAACCGCACCGGCGCTACCTTCGTCAACTTCATCGCTGCAGAGTCCGGTGCTACGGCCGCAGACGTGATCCGCGCCTTCACGCTGGCCCGCGAGATCTTTGACCTGGAACCCATCTGGGACCAACTGGACGCGCTGGACTACAAGATCGACGCCAGCCTGCAACTCGACCTGCTGAGCAAACTGATCGCCATCGCCCAACGCGCTTCCCGCTGGATGCTGCGCATCCGCGCCCAGGGCACGGACCTGCCGACACTGATCCAGCGCTACCAGCCAGCAGCGCGCGAGCTGCGCAAGAACCTGGCCACGTGGTTGCCCCAAAGCGCACAAGACAGCTGGCAACAGGCCACCGACGTGCTGGTGAAAGCCGGTGTGGATGCCGCCCTGGCACAGAACCTGACGGCACTGGAATTCATCTTCCCCGCACTGGATCTGGTGGACCTGGCCCAAAGCGCCAACACCGGTCTGGAGCAGGCCGCACGCGCCTACTTCGGCATCGAAGCCGACCTGTGCCTGACCGACTGGCGCACCCAGATCAACCGCCTGCCCACCGACACGCTGTGGCAAACCCAGGCCCGTGGCAGCGCGCGCGACGACGTGTATTCCATCGCCCGCCAGATCACGCTGGGCCAGCTGTCTCGTGGTGCAGAAGGTGTAGAAGCTTGGCGCACGCAGCACGGCCAGGCGATAGGACGACTGCAGGCACTGCTGACCACCATCAGCACGCAGAGTGCGGATCTGGCACCGGTGTCGGTAGCATTGCGGGAGCTGCGGCATTTGGCGTAAGCGTGCAAGGTCGGTGACGGATCACCGACCTTGTGGCAACTGTTCACAGACAGCGACAACAAACGGTGATATTCGCAGCGAACAGGAGGCACGCGATCTACAGACCGCGCTGACGCGCCGGAAGTTGCGCCTGGACAAACTGGATCCCACCGAGCGCATTGGTCTATGCGGTATCGACCGGGTGGAGGAGGTGTGGTTTTTTTTTGCGCAGCAAGTGGATCACGCAAACAGTACTCGGCCTTTTGCTCCGAACCGCGCTCCTTCTAGTGTAGTGTTTCAAGCTGTTTGAACCGTATTGAGCTTTGTCTTCGCCCGCATAACTTTCTCCAGAATGTCACGCGCGCCTGCCGTCCAGATGAAGGGCTTGGGATTTTCAGCGTATGTCGCAGCCTTTCGCAATTTGTTGGGGCGCACACCTGACAAATTTCGTGACAATATCGCAAGCCCATGACTCGAGTGACACCAGCCCAAGGTGTCTGTACAAACCCAAACCGTACACGATAGTGGCGACCTTTTCAGACCCTGCACAGACCCATGCAGCCACCCCAAATCGAAGCCTTCTTCGCCACACTAAAAGCCGCCAACCCCATGCCGGTGACGGAGCTGGAATACACCAATGTGTTCGAGCTGCTGACCGCGGTGTTATTGAGCGCGCAGGCTACCGATGTAGGCGTCAACAAGGCCACGCGCAAGTTGTTCCCGGTGGCCAATACGCCGCAAGCCATCCTGGATTTGGGCCTGGAGGGCCTAGAGTCGTATATCAAGACCATCGGCTTGTACCACAGCAAGGCCAAACACCTGATGCAAACCTGTCGCATGCTGGTGGACTTACACGGCGGCAAGGTACCCGGTACGCGTGAAGAACTGCAAGCCCTTCCGGGTGTAGGCCGCAAGACGGCCAACGTGGTGCTGAACGTGGCCTTTGGTGAACTGACGATGGCGGTGGACACACACATCTTTCGGGTCTCCAACCGCACTGGATTGGCACCAGGCACAACGCCCGAAAAAGTCGAACAGCAATTGCTCAAGCGCATTCCTGCGCCCTACATGGTCGATGCCCACCACTGGCTGATCTTGCACGGTCGCTACGTGTGCCAGGCCCGCAAACCACTATGCTGGCAATGCGGCGTCATTGCCCAATGTAACTTTAAAGACAAGACACCTTCGCCGGCGCACGAGGAGGCTGGGCGGCAGGGCGTTCTGCGCAGGTAAAGGAGGAGCCCGCGCAGCGGGCGGGGGACACGGAGCAGAACGCCATGCCGCCCAGCGTCCGGCCCCACTGCCACTGCCACTGGGTATTAGCGGTCGGTCAATCTGGCGTGCTATGGTTGCAACGTGACCAAATCCATACGTTTCACCTTATTGTCCCTGCGCGACCTGATAATCTCCGTCGGCCCATTTGTTGCGCTGGCGATTGTGCTGCTGGCCTTGGCCTACTGGTGGCTGGACCCCAACCCACCCAAACACGTGACATTGGCCACCGGCCCGGCCCAAAGCGCGTACGAAGAGTTCGGCAAGCGTTACGCAAAATTGTTGGCCAAAGACGGCATCACGGTGAACCTGATCCCGTCTGAGGGCTCGGCCGACAATTTGCGCCTGCTGCGCGAGGGCAAGGCCGATTTTGGCTTTGTGCAAGGCGGCACGCGCGAGGCCGATGGGTCGGATGATTCCGATCTCGAATCCCTTGGCAGTCTGTTCCTGGAGCCTGTGTGGTTGTTCTACCGCGAGGCCGCCGCCCCCGCCGATACCACGCCACCGCACACGCTGGATTCGTTGACACAGTTGCACGGACTGCGCGTCAACGTGGGGACTCCCGGCAGCGGTGTACCCAATTTGATGCGCAAGTTGCTGGACAGCAACCGCGTAGAACTTGGCCAATTGACGCTGTCGGAACTGGAACAAACACCGGCCACGGTCGCCTTTTTGGGTGGCGATCTGGACGCCATCGTTTTCGCGTCGGCACCCGAATCGCAGATGGTGCAGATGCTGCTGCAAACGCCGGGCGTCAAGCTGATGGACTTTGCGCAGGCCGAGGCCTATTCACGGCGCTTCGCCTTCTTGAGCCCTGCCCTGCTGCCCCGCGGCGTGGTCGATCTGGCAAGCGACATCCCGCCCAAGAGCGTGCGCCTCGTGGCACCCACCACCACGCTGCTGACGCATGCCGACACGCACCCTGCGTTGCTGCAACTGTTTGCACTAGCGGGCAACACCATCCATGGCAGCGCAGGTTGGTTCAAGCATGCCCGCGAGTACCCCAATGTGCGCAACAACGAACTGCCCGTAGCCCAGGAAGCCGAGCGCAGCATCCAGGGCGGTGCGCCTCTGCTGCAGCGCTACCTTCCTTTCTGGGTAGCCAACCTGGTAGAGCGCATGTGGCTGGCCATGGGCATTATCTTGGCGGTGTTGTTGCCGCTGTCGCGGGTGATACCCCCGCTATACGCTTTTCGCGTGCGCTCGCGCATCTTCCGCTGGTATGCGCAACTGCGCGAGCTGGAGGCGCGGGCTGAAGACTGCGAAGACACTGCACCGCTGCTGGACGAACTCAACCAGATGGAACGCCACGCCGAGAAAATCGTTGTGCCGCTGTCCTACACGGACGAGCTCTATGCGTTGCGCAACAACATTCAGCTAGTTCGTAAGAAATTGTTTCAGCGCGGCGCCTCCCGTTAACACCGCCTCCACGGTCGCCCACTTCGTGTGGCTCCCTGCCCCACAAGGGGGAGGCCTTTCACCTGGGGGCGGCCCGGCGGTGAAACTTGGCGCTAGGCCATTTGCGGCCCATCCAGTAGACTGGCACATTTTTTCAACCAGCAGGGAGTTTCCTTATGGATATTGTCGAACGCGCGCGTGCAATGGTCGTCAACCCCGGCCCTACGTGGGTCACCGTTGAGCAAGAGACGACTGATTGGCAAAAGCTCTATGTTCCCTACATGGTTGTATTGGCGGCTATACCGGCCGTGGCCAGTTTCATCTACTGGAGCATTCTCGGTGTAGGCGGATTTGGTTTCTCGATGCGCCTGCCAATAGTGACGGGCTTGGGTTTGGCGATCAGCCACTATGTCATGACCCTGGTCATGGTGTTTGTGTGGGGATGGCTGATCAGCCAACTGGCCAGCACATTCGGCGGGCAACCCAATCTGATGAACGGCGTCAAGCTGACGGTGTATGCCAGCACACCCTCCATGTTGGCGGGTGTGTTCATGGCTATTCCAGGATTGTCCATGTTGGCAGTTCTCGGCAGCTTCTATTCGCTGTATATCCTGTATCTGGGCCTGCCGGTGCTGATGAAGAACCCTGCCGAGAAGACGGTCCCTTACCTGGCGGTGGCCGCCATCGTTGGCATCGTCGGAGCGGTGCTGATCGGCTTGCTTAGCAACGTCTTCATGCCATCACCGATGTCACGCATGGGTAGCATCAACGGCGTGAACGGCGCACCCGCCAACATGCAGATCAGCACACCCAACGGCAATGTGCAGATATCAACTGCACCCGGCACCGGAACCGATCCGTCCAATGCAACGATGACCATCAAAACCCCCGACGGCGAGGTCAAGATCGATGCCCAAGGCATGCAAGACTTTGCCAAACGCATGGAAGCGATGGCTGCTGAGCAGGAAAAGGCGAATAAGAAGTAAGCCCATCGAAGACATTGGGCCGCTAGGCCCCCGCCAAATAACGTGCGGCGCAGTGCACGGCTCAGTAGCCCGCGCTGCGCACCGAACCGAAGTAGGAGCCCAAAGTGCCCATGTTTTGGATCACCCCGTTGGAGCCCATGTAGTACACGTTGCCGTCCCGCGTGCCCACATAACTTTGGCTGGTGGGGTAATAGCGGTAGTAATAGCCTTGCAGGTTTCCAGAAGCCGCCGGGCCTGGCGACAAATATTGGGCATAGGCAGTTTCAGCCCAATTAAAAGCCCGGTTTGAATCAGCGGTGGCAGCGGCTCCGTACAGCACCGCGCACCCGTTTGCGTCGTCCCCACGCAACGTGGCCATATAGGTGACCGAGTTGTAGGGGTTGGCAAACATGACCGACGCCGACACATTCGAGTGACTCAATCCCAGAGCGTGCCCCATCTCGTGCGTCATGATGCCTTCGAGTTGCGGCAGTGTCCACGACTGCGAGATGTTCATCATAATGTCCGCGTCGATCAAGCCAGAACCAATCCACCAGCTCTTGGTCACCGCAGAAAAAGCTGCATTTTCATTGCGCAAGACACCCCAGCCAAACACATTGACCTGGTCCACCGTGGACGCAGGCCCATCCACATTGGGCAAGGTCGATGTCAGCCCCATATAGTTAAAGCGGATATTGCACATGCCGTTCCAGCGGGCCGCCGCAACATTCATGGCATTCAGTACCTCAGCCGTCGACAGATTGCCGGGTTGGTTGAGCGGGTTGTAGTACCAGTTGATCTGGCCACCTGTCCAGAACTGTTGTGAAGCGCCCAGTATGTAATCAGGGCGTTCACGCTCGCTGGGCATCGGGTAACTCTTAAAGTCTTGCGCATGGCTGGCGGCCACGGCGGCTAACAGCAAGCTTGCAGAAATCAGCTTTCGCATAACACCCCTGAACAATATACGTGACCCCATTATTGGTCAAATATCGCGAGCTTGCTGCAGCAGCCCAGCCCCAGCCAATCACAACGATCTAAGTGCAATTCACCGACTATCAGTGCTTGCCACAGTAATCGTCCCCATGGCCCGGCAAGACGGTCCACATACCAAAGGGCGGAGCCAGTACTGGCCACTGGCCGGCATCGTCAATCTGACTAAGCCCCTGGGCCAGCAACATTGCCGCACGGGTCACACCTGCATGCGTAATCCAGACGACGGTTTGGTTCAGCGCCAGTGCTTCATCCCACGCTGCGCCCACCCGCGCCATGAAGTCACCCACACACTCTGCACCGCCGCAACGCCACGTGGCGAAGGCCGCTGTCCAGCCATCGAGCTCGTCGCGGGCTATGGCATCCCAGCGCTGGCCTTCCCAGTGGCCGAAGTCCATTTCCATCAACCGTGCGTCGGCCTTGTACATCAAATCGGGCCGAAGCACTCTTAGAACCTGCCTGAGCTGCTCACATCTTTGTAGCGGGGAGGTGATAACGATTGCACCGTTGGGAGCCGCATCGGCCAGTCGGTGTGCGACCTCGCGTGTGGCAGTTTCATCTGCTGCTACGTCCAGAACCCCATAACAAACGCCAGGCGCCACCATGGGTTGGGCGTGGCGCACCAGCCAGAGCTCTTTCATAGCGCCAGTGCCAGACCCAGGTAGAACGCAATTTCGCAAACCTGCTGCGTGGCGCCCAGCCCATCGCCAGTGAAGCCTTGCAGGCGCAGCCACAGCAGGCGCCCCATGTAGGCAAACGCTATGCCGGAGGCTACCACTGCCATCAGCAATGGCAGGAGTTGCGTCCAGCCCACCGCTGTAGACACTCCTGAATGAATAGCAACCTGTTGAATTACCACGAGGGCTAGCGCACCAAAACACCAAATGCCTGCCACCAAAAGACTACCCAAGCTGATCTGGTCCGCCAGCGGTTTGGATTTGGACCCCGCCGCGTCACCCACATGCGGCATTAGCCGGATCAGCAGCAGTGGCCAGGTGCGCGAAACCACGTGCGCGGCGAAGATACCCATCACCATCCAGCGCGGACTGACCGAGCCGATCAACGCCAGCAGCGATACCTTAGCCAGCAACGCCAGCACCACGGCCAGCACGCCAAACGTACCCACCCGTGAGTCCTTCATGATGACCAGCGCCCGCTCCCGGTCGCTGCTGCCCCCCAGCCCATCGGCCACATCGGCCAGGCCATCCTCATGAAAGCCGCCCGTCACCATCACACTGAGCACGGTACCCAGCACCGCCGCAACCAAGGGCGCAAATGGGCCAGGCGGCAGGTATAGCATCAAAGCAGCGGTCAACTCCGCAACCAGCGCACCCACCACCACGCCCACGCCGGGGAAGTGCCCGGCGCTGGCACGCAACATGGCCGAACTAAAACCCACCCAATTCGCAAGCCGCCCGGTTACCGGAATACGGGTGAAGAACTGCAGGGCCAACAGGTACTGGCGGACAAACTGCGACATGACGGTTAAATGGTTTGGACCGCTGGCTTAGACCGTGGCTTGCGCGGAGGCAGCTTTCTCCGACACACCGGCCGACGCAAAACTGGCCATCTCGCGCAGGATGGCGCAACTGGACGTCAGCAGCGGCCAGGCCAACGCTGCGCCTGAGCCTTCGCCCAGCCGCAAACCCAGGTCCAGCAGCGCCTGCACGCCCAGGTGTTGCAGCATGAACTCGTGACCCCGCTCACCCGAACGGTGGGCAAACACACAGCGCTGCAACACCAGCGGCTGCAGCGCATGCGCCACCAGCACCGCACTGGTCGCAATAAAGCCATCCACGACGATGACGCGGCGCTCGGCCGCGGCTTGCAGTACCGCGCCCACCATGGTCGCAATCTCAAAACCGCCAAAAGCTGCGAGCGCATCCAGCGGGGCCGTTGCACTGGCATGGCGGGCCAATACTTCGCGCAACACCTCGGTCTTGCGCAATACGGCGGGCGCATCCAGCCCGGTGCCGGCACCGGTGCACATGGCAATGTCCAACCCCGCCAAACGCGACAGCAGCAAAGACGCGGCCGAGGTATTGCCAATGCCCATCTCGCCCAGCAGCAGTGCGTTGCCCGGCAAACCCTTCACCAACTCCACACCGTGCTGCAGCGCCTCATCGCGTTGGTCCACAGTCATCGCCGCTTGTGCCGAAGAGTCCGCCGTGCCCTGCTCTGCCCCTTGGACCTTGCGCACCTGCAAACCAGCGCGCTGCGCCCCCGCAGGCAAGCCCGCCAGAAAGTCGCGCTTGACGCCGCAGTCCACCACCGTCAGCGCAATACCGTTCTGCCGCGCGAGCACGCTGACCGCCGCGCCACCGGTCAAAAAATTCTCCACCATCTGCCAGGTCACATCACTCGGAAAGGCTGACACGCCGCGCGCCGTCAGGCCATGGTCACCGGCAAACACCACCATCTGCGGTTGGGCCAACACCGGCGCGGTGCTGCCCAAAATCTGACCAATCGCCAAGGCCAGGTCTTCGATGCGGCCCAGTGAACCGAGTGGTTTGGTCTTGTTATTGAGAGTGTGGTGCAGAGCTTCGGTCAATGCGGCATCTGAAATGTCGGCAAGGGTCGGCAACAAAGTGGTCATAACAACAATCGCTTTCGAAATAGAAAAATCAGTTCAATAAATCCCGCAGCACACCGGCGTCAAAATTCGCTTCAATAAAATCTGCCAGCCCATCAAACACTGTGTCCAACGTGGGCACGGCGCCTTGCAACTGCGCGCCAAACAAGGCTTGCAACGCGTTGGGGTCTTCAAACAGGCCGTGCAGATAAATACCCATCACATTGCCCCGCGCGTTTCGCCAGCCCAGCTTATCAGGCAACACAGCGTGTGCCACGTCCCCCGCAACAGCCATGGCCACATGCTGCCGCGTCTCCCCGTGGTGGATCTCGTAACCGCTAACGGAAACGCCAGCAAGGCATCCCCAAGGCGATTGGGCATCAGCAACAGCAGGCGTGCCCCCATCCGCGTGCGCACAGCCAAAATCTGCAACAAAGCGGGTGCTTGTATGCCGCACCGTCTTATCCTGCGCAAACACCGTCACCAACGGCAACAACCCCAAACCGGGTGCATTGCCATCAATGCCATGGGTATCAATCAGCGCCTCACCGAGCATCTGCAAGCCACCACAAACACCCAACACCGCCCCACCCTGCCCGGCATGCCGCGCAACCGCCGCGTCCAGCCCTTGCGAGCGCAGCCAAGCCAGGTCACCACTGGTGTGTTTCGAACCCGGCAGGATGATCCAGTCCGTGGGCTTGAGGCCAGACAGCTCACTCGGACTGTGCACCCATTGCAAACGCAAGCCGGGAATGTTCTTCAGCGGCTGGAACTCGTCCAGATTGCTGATGCGCGGATAGGCCACCACGGCCACGCGCGAAACTGGCACGCGCGGCGCAGCGCCGCCCCGAGCCGCGAGAGCCCCCTCGGGGGGCAGTGAGGACACGCCAGTGCAGAGCGTGGTGGCCATATCGAACACGCCATCTTCTTCGGGCAAACCATGGTGCCACCACATGGGCAAGGTTGCCACCGTGGGAACGCGGGTCAAATCCTGCAACATCTGTGGCGCAGGCGCCAACAGCGTGGCATCGCCGCGAAACTTGTTCAACACAAAGCCCTTGATCAAGGCGCGCTCATCCTCGGGCAGCAGCGCCCAGGTGCCGTACAGATGGGCGAATGCGCCACCACGGTCGATGTCCGTCACCAATAGGCAGGCTGCATTGCAATACTTGGCCACACGCATGTTGACAATGTCGCTGCTGGACAAGTTGATCTCGGCGGGTGAGCCAGCGCCTTCGATCACCACCACGTCGTTCTCGGCACGCAGCGCGTCCAGCGCCGCGGCAATGTGCGGCCAGACCAAGAGGCTGCGGCCGCGCCACGGCAAGGCCGTCAACTCGGCGCTGACCTGGCCCATCAGCACCACCTGGCTGTGTGTGTCGCGCTCGGGTTTGAGCAATAAGGGGTTCATGCGCACATCGGGTACGGCGTTGGCCGCCAGGGCCTGGAAATACTGGGCGCTTCCGATTTCTCCCTGGCCGTTGTCGGAGGCGACGACCCGTGCGTTGTTGCTCATGTTCTGCGCCTTGAACGGTGCGACCTTGAGCCCCTGGCGTGCGTAGTAACGGCACAGTGCAGTGGTCAGCCAGCTTTTGCCGGCACCGCTGGTCGTGCCCAGCACCATGACGCATTTGGCGGTCATGCTGTTGCTCTCGCAGTAGGTTGTGGCAACGCAGCCAATGCCTGCTGTATCCAGCCAAATCCGATACGCTCCTGCTCCAGCCGCACACCGCAGGGCTTGTGGGCGTCTCCCAAGCGCTTGCTGCGCAAATCGTCAAACAAGGTAGCCTCATCGATATGGAGGCGCGGCAAGTCGCGCGTTACAGGCTGCATCTCTTCACCCCATTGAATTTCGTGTGCCATCAAAGTGGAACGGTCCATCAACAGGGATTGCGCATGGGGGAACTTGGCCCGCAATTGGTCCAGAATGGCAAATCCGTGGGTGTCGATGTCGCCCCAGTAGTAAATGCTGCGCTCCTGCAGCCAAAGCGCGCCAGCCATCACCTCAAAACCGTATCCAGCACCAAAAATTACCATGCTGTCCGCCAGCGGAGGAAATGCCAAAAAATTCACCTCGTTCTCGGTCATGAACACACGCCACACCGGCAAAGCAAGTCGCTCAAAAGCAGCTTGTGTCACCCCTATATCCTGCTCGCACACATCTGGCAATAGCGCCACGCACGGGTCCAGCAGGCGAAAACGGATGCGTAAGGGTTTGTCTTTGAAACCATACCGTTGGCAAAACTGGCTTGCGCCACTCGCGGTCCTGTCAATGGCTTCCAATGGCAAAGCCAGGTCCAGCAACTCGGATAAAACACCTCGGTTCGCCTCCATGAATTTACTGTCCACACCAGCCAAATCCAGCTGGCGCAAGTAAATGCCAGGACGCGGATGTGCCTGCAGCCAAGAGACAACGCTGAGCAAGCGAGGCCACGCCTCCGTGAGGGCCAGCGCAATCAGTGGGCGTTTCTCCAACCATGACAACAAAACAGGGTGCCGTTCACGCACCAAGTCCACCAGACCCGCGAAGCGCTTGCTCTCCTTCTGCTTGCCTATCAAACCCAAAGCCTCGTCCAACGTATCCAGCCAGATTTCATCTGGCACGGCATTGACGCCCAGCACCCGGTGGCGAAACGCGCGCAGGACTATGCGATAACGTGGCGCGCCCTGCGCAGCAGCCGTATTGCAACCCAAATCCGCCATCCACACCCGCACGGCATCAAAGCGTTCCGTCAGTTCGCTTGAGGTCGGTCCGGTCATTCGCAAACGCCGCGGCAGCATCGTTGCGCCTTGCACGCAAGGACGGAGCAGGTCGCCTTTGTCCCATAGTTTTTGGACTTGGGCTCGTAGGTCGGCGGGCGTGGTCCAATTGACTCGGGTATCTTTCATCTTCAGGAGATCAGCCTGGAAAGGCCATCACGAAACTTCCCAAAACTAGGCGATGCGTTGTGATCAAGGCTCATCAAAGGGCCAATCTTTTCAGCCCACTCATGTTTGAGCTGTCCAGGTAGTGGCCAGCCTGCCTTTTTGATGGCGGCAGCGCCGCCAGCATGGATGGCATCGGCCAACAACTCCCAAGTGCCACACACGCTGTCTTGCACATAACGGTCCAGAACATCGCGCTTGGCATGCGGGAAGGCATTTTGCAAGGCTACGCGATCACCGAGATACCAAGCTTCCATTTCCTCAATCGCCAAACGAAACAGCGTTCTTGGTGCGGGCTTGCAGCTTGCGGCAAGCGATTTCAACTCTCGCAGAAAAGCCTTGCAATCCCGCCGATCCGTGTCCACCACGACAACAACCGCATCTATGCCGGGCGTTTTCCCGTAGCCTTGCAAAAGCCTGGGCAATTGGTCTAGCAATATACGTTTTGCCGGGTCTGCCTTGGCTGTCAACCCTCGAGGGATACGTCCAATCCCTTTATAAGATTTCAGCCGCCATGTATGCGCTACGCCCTGCTCACCCAAAATTTGCGGCAGCAATTGTGCTAACAGCTTTTCTCCAGAGCTATCTTCCACCAAAACCTCTATGTGCATGGCCTACTTCGCCTCCAGATAGTCGCTGTACCAGAGACCACCGAGTGGCAAGCCCTCCTCCACCAGGTTTCTGACAATCTCCAAATCCGAAACCCGCCGAATCACCGAATAGCCATCCGATCCCTTCTCCAAAATCCAAACCTCATCGGGCGACAGGGCATCGACAAAATAGGGTTGATGCGTTGTTACAAATATCTGAGGCTCATTTTTTTTGCCCGTGGCATGGGCGCGAAATTCTTGCGCCAACGCTTCCAGCAGCTTGTGATAGAGACCGTTTTCAGGCTCTTCAATACAGATAAACGGCGGTGGCTCCGGATCGTCCAGCAACAGCAGGTAAGCAAACACCTTGAGGGTTCCGTCGGACATCTGTTGGGCGAAAAAGGGGTCGGAAAATGCCCCATCGTTAAAACGTAACAGTAGGCGCTTATCCTGAGTCTCCTGGGTGTCGATGCTCTCGATACCTGGGATTTTGGCTGCAATGCGATTGAGCACGGCTTTGAACCGGTCTTTATGCTCACGCGCCATGAACTGCACCACGTTGCCGATGTTGTCGCCATGGCTATTCAAGTGTTTCTGAGGGCCAGCGGTGGGAAGGCTGCGCGCCGCATCGGGGTAAAAGTAAGACAGGTACCAGCCCTTGAGAAAGTCCCGAAAGCGCTTGATGCGCGGATGCTCTTTAAGTGTGCCCAGTGTGGCAATGCCCAATTGGCGCAGGTCCGTCAGCTCGACCAGGGCCTTGGCACGGTCCTCCTCACCCACTTGCCCAACTGAACCAACGCTGTCTTCGTGATCCTCCTCCTCTTCTTCAACCTCCTCCTCACCAGCCCACACAGTCCCTTTGCCATGCAGTAGCCGCAAAAATGGATAGGGTCGGCCGTGCTTTTGCCCCTTGCGCCGCTGCTTGAGCACCTCAGATTCGACAAAAGGGCGGCCTGTCTCGTCCAGCGCAATGGACAACTCATAGGTCATAGGCCTTTCACCCTTGGCCTCGCGGTAATAAATCTCAAACCGGATCGGACCTTCGGTACCTCTGGAATGCAAACGCTCATAACCACCGCGTTGCTTCATATCGCACGCCTGCTCCACGTCGTGAACCAGGCAGTCAGCCACGAAGCCAAAGGCATCAAACAGGGTGCTCTTGCCTACACCGTTCTTACCAATCACGACGGTAAACGGTGTTAGCGCTGCGCCCCCCTGTTGCGATGAGAGCTTACCCAACGTCACGTCGCGCAACGCGCGATAGTTCTGAACGCGAAAACCTTCAATCAATGCCATGGTCTGTCCTTCTTGGGGCCTGCGGCCTGAGCCGTTATTTCAAAATCTGCGGGCTGGCAACTGTTTGGGGTAGCCGAACAGTTGGATTGTCTTCTACCCGCCCCTTCTCCTCCCGATACTCCTCAATACTCAAATTGCGCAAGCGCGAATCCCTCCCCTCTGCGTTGTGCACAAATCCCACGCTGGCGACAAAGGGTTCGATGATGTGGATCTTTTGCAACGGGGTGACGATGAGCAATTGCAGGTTGAGCTTCTCGAACAGTTCCAGCCCGTACTGTGCAGACTCGTCCGAGCCACGGCCAAAGGCCTCGTCGATGACCACAAAGCGGAAACTCTTGGATCGTATTTCACCCCACTCCAGACCAAACTGATAGGCCAAACTGGCCGCCAGGATGGTGTAAGCCAATTTCTCTTTCTGCCCGCCAGATTTGCCGCCTGAGTCTGAATAATGCTCATGCTCGCGGTGGTCTTCACGCCAGCGTTCGCTGGCGGCAAACACAAACCAGTTGCGTACATCGGTCACCTTGGCAGTCCAGCGGCGGTCTTGCTCGGTTTGCCCTTCGCGGCCGCGCAGGCGCTCGATGATGTGCTTGACTTGCAAAAACTTGGCCTCGGAGTACTGGCTATCTTGGCCCTCACCTTGCAGCGCACCGTCCAGGCAATTGCGTAGCTCGGACTGAAAGTCCCGCACTTCCGCACCGGTGGCAATCTGAAACTCCAGCGTGATGAAGCGACCGGGGTTGTAGTCAATCTGCGTGAGCGAATGGTTGATGCGCTCAATCCGCTCTTTAATAGTTTCGCGCTCCTTGCTGAGCTGCGAGCTAAAGTTGGCCACCTCGCGGATGGTGTTCTCGTTCAGCGAACGCTTGAAGTCGGCTTCAAAGCGCGGCAAGTCGTCTGCAACCAGCC
>NZ_JANXUQ010000020.1 GCF_025356155.1 Rhodoferax sp.
CCGCCCCAGCGCTGGTGGTCGTGGGTGCACAGCGGCGGCGTGTGGCTGATGGTGTTGCTGGCCGGAAACCTCATCGTGTGGGCCGTGCAGCAGGCGCAGTTGCAGGGCACGGCGTGGGCCAGCGTGATCTTTTTGGTGGCCAGTGTGGTGGTGTTGCTCGCGCTGGCGCAGCCGGCCTTGTACGCGCCGCAGGGACGGCTGCGCACCCGCTGGCCGCTGGACCGTTTTGCCCATGCCTACCTGTGGCGTGCGGCTGCACCGCTGGCGGTGTTTGTGGCCTTGGGAGCGCTGCTGGTGGCCGTGCACTCCGACGGCAACGCCAAGCCCTTGCCCTATGTGCCGCTGCTGAACCCGACCGACATTACCGTGGCGCTGGCCCTGGCCGCCTGTGCCATGTGGCTGGTGCGCGTGCGCCAAAGCGGCATCGCGGTGCCTGCAGGCATCCGGAGTGCGCGCTGGACGCTGGTGCTGGCCGGGCTGTGTTTCATCGCGGTCAATACGGTGTGGCTGCGCGCCGTGCACCATTGGGCCGGTGTGCCGTGGGATGTGGACCAGCTGTTTGCTTCGTTCCTGGTGCAGACGGGGTATTCAATTTTGTGGACGCTGTTGGCCATGGGCTTGATGCTGGTCGCCCACCGCCGCCACGCGCGACCGATGTGGACCGGCGGTGCAGCGCTGCTGGGCCTGACCGTCGCCAAGCTGTTCCTGGTGGATTTGTCCAACCGCGGTGGGTCCGAGCGCATCGTCGCTTTTATCGCGGTGGGTGTGTTGATGCTGGTGGTGGGTTACTTTGCGCCCATTCCGCCAGCTGCGGTGGTATTGCCTTCAGATACGGATGAGGAGACAGCATGAGGGGGATGAAGATGTCAGGTAAACATTTTGTGACGGCAACTGTGTTGGGGCTGGCGCTGGCCGTTGCAGCAATGGGTGCGGGGAGCGCAATAGCCGCCGATGCGCCGCAGGCGGCGGACTTCACGTGGCATGCCACCGTGACACCACCCCCCGGCGCCAGCCTGGCCCGCGTCGATGTGCCGGTGCAAGCCTTGTTGGGCATGCGCAGTGGCAACGGCAATGATGTGCGCGTGTTCAATGCGGCCGGTGCGGTCGTACCGTTCGCGCTGTTAGGCGGCTCCGATTTGCGCCGCGCCGCGCCCTTTGCGCAGACCATCAGCTACAGGGCGTATCCGTTGTTCTCGACCAGTGGCGACACCAAACCCACGCGTGGTGCGGTCGAGGTGCGGGTCGATGGCGGCGAGCAGCGGACCAGCGCCTGGGTGCGCTGGGACCGACCGGACATGAAGACCAGCGCCGCCGACGCCGCCGTGGCGGCACAGCCGCTGCAGGCTGCCTTGTTCGACCTGCGTACCGAGAAGCAGACCCTGGCCGCGCTGGACGTGGTGGTGGACATGCCCCACAACGCGCTGTTGCATGTGTCGGTCGCCACCAGCACGGACCTGTTGGATTGGACGCCGGTGGCTACCAAGGGCCCGTTGTTCCAGTTCGATGGCGGCGACGCGCCGACCAACACCACGCTGGAGCTGACCCAGCCGCTGCAGGTGCAGGGGCGTTATCTGCGTTTGTCATGGCCGGGGCAGAGTGGCGTGAAGTTGCGCGCGCTGACCGGCACCGTGGCCGCGTCGCAAACGGCGGCGCCACCTTTGCGCGCCGCCTTGCCACCGGGTACGCCGGATGGCACTGGTGGCTTGAACTGGAACCTGCCATTCGCCACGCCGATTGCAGCACTGCACCTGCAAGCAGTGCAGAACAACAGCCTGGTGCCGGTGCGCATTTTGGGTCGCGGTGACGCGTCACAACCCTGGCGCACGTTGGCGTCCAGCGTGGTCTACCGGCTCGATGGCGCAGGGCAGGGCGGCAGCAACCCCGCCACCGCCTTGCACGGTGCGTCGCTGTACAGCCTGCGTGTAGAAGCTGGCAAAGGCATGGCCTTGCCGGATGGCGGCTTGCAGGCCTCTGTGGAATTTGCGCCGGTGCAAGTGGCCTTCCTCGCATCCGGTGCCGGGCCTTTCACACTGGCTGTGGGCCATGCACAAACTGCCGCCGCTTCTGTCGATGCCTCGCTTCTGGGATCTGTGACGCCAGCCAAACTGGCTGAGCTGCCACTGGCCACGCTCACCAACGTTGTGGCGCAGGCCCAGCCAAACGGTGGCCTGGACGGTGCGGCGTCACGCTGGCTGCCTGACGGCTTGTCGCTGCGCAGCGTGCTGCTGTGGGTGGTGCTGGGTGTGGGCGTGTTGGCGCTGGGCAGCGTGGCGTACTCGCTGATGCGCCAAATGGGTTCCAACCGCTAGACGCTTATAAGAAATACGCCGCTAGCCCTCTTGAAATATGCGCAGTGCGCTATATTTTTGGTAGCAATCTAGCCGCCGCGGGTTTGCTGGGCCTGAGTTGATCAAGCGAGAAACAGCGCCGCCAGAGCCAACACGGCGGGTACCGTTTGCACAAACAGAATGCGGATCTGCACGGTGAGCGCACCCCAGACGCCGGCCACGGCCACACAGGCCAGACCATAAATCGTGAAGACCCGGCCGGTTGCGGCATCAGGTAGCAGGAAACCCAGGGCCAGCGCCACGGCCAGGAAGCCGTTGTAACAACCCTGGTTGGACATGGCGGGTTTCATGATGGCAGCCTGCTCCTTGCTCAAGCCGAAGACCTTGCGGCCCCGGGTTTCAAACAACACGGTTTCGAGCAGGAAGATGTAGACGTGGATGAAGAGTACGAGTCCGGCGAGTATTTTGGCGGCGAGTAGCATGGAATGGGTCCTTGAAGGGGTGGTTAAAGTGGGTTACGATTCGGAAAGTCTGAAGAATACATAATTACGTTATGTTTTAAAGTCACCTATGCGACAACAAACAAATCATTCCACACCTTCAGCCGCGGCACAAGCGGAGCCTGCGTCTGTGCCTGGCGCTAACGCGCTTGATGGTCGCAAGGTCAATGCGGCTTCCACTCAGGCCGCCTTGCGTGCCGTGGGGCGCAAGCTGTTCGGGCAGTTGGGTTATGAAGCCACGTCGCTGGGCGCCATCTGCAGCGCGGCGGGTGTCACCACCGGTGCGCTGTACCACCACTTTGGCGACAAGAAGGGATTGTTTGCCGCCGTTGCGGAAGAGCTGGACGAAGGCCTGGTCACGCTAACGGCCGCCGCACGCGCCAAGGCGATGGCGGGTGGCGCTGATGCTTGGCAAGCGTTTATGGCTGCAATCGATGTGTTCTTGCAAGCCGGCTTGAACCCGGAGGGCCGCCGCATCGGGCTGACCGATGCCCCGGCCGTGTTGGGTGCCCACGCCTGGCTCGAGATACGCGAGCGCCACGGCCTGGGCGCGATGGTGCAAACGGTGCGCACGCTGCAGTCGCTGGGCATGCTGCCGGCGGGTGACGTGCTGTTGCGGGCACGGCTGATCTTGGGCCTGCTCTACGGCGCGGTTGAAGCATTGGCGGATCAGCGCGAAGATGCGCAGGCCGCATTGGTGGAGACTCGCACATTGGTGCAAGCCATGCTCAATGGCATGCGGGCCGCAGGGCCTGCGCCACGCGCTTGATGGGGCAGGCAGTCGGGCTGCCCAACGCTGCTTATTGCGGTGCCACCAAACCCCACAGTAAGACCAGCGCCGTACCCCACATCATCAGCGCGACAAGCCCATCCAGCGCGCGCCAAACGGAAGGCTTGCCCAAG
>NZ_JANXUQ010000262.1 GCF_025356155.1 Rhodoferax sp.
ATCCGCGCCGACGGCCGCATGATCCACGACATGTACCTGTACCAGGTCAAGTCGCCCAAGGATGCGACCACACCATGGGATTACTACAAGCTGGTGACCAAGGTGCCGGGCGAGCAGGCGTTCACGACGCCGGCCGAATCCAAGTGCGCTTTGCTGAAGAAATAAGCAAGCGCCACCGCGGCTGGTCTTCGGCCATCTGACCGACCAGCCGCATCTATTTTGCTAGGTAAGAACTGACGGGCTCCCATGGAAATTTTCGGCATCCCCCACCAAGCGTTTCTGGGCCAGCTGTTGCTGGGCCTGGTCAACGGCGCGTTTTACGCCATGCTCAGCCTCGGGCTGGCAGTCATCTTTGGCCTGCTGGGTGTGGTCAATTTTGCGCATGGTGCGCTCTACATGCTGGGTGCGTTTGTCGCTTGGTTCCTGTTGGAAAAGCTGGGCATCAACTACTGGTTTGCACTGGTGCTGGCCCCGCTGTCCGTGGGTGTGCTGGGCGTGATCGTGGAGCGCTTGTTCCTCAAACGGCTGTACAAGCTGGACCCGCTGTATGGCCTGCTGCTGACCTTTGGCCTGGCGTTGATCATTGAGGGCGTGTTCCGAGAGCTGTTCGGCGCGTCCGGCCAGTCGTATCCGGTGCCCGAGCTGCTGCAGGGCGCCACCAATCTGGGCTTCATGATTCTGCCCAACTACCGCGCCTGGGTGGTATTTGCCTCGCTGGTGGTCTGCATGGGAACCTGGTACCTGATCGAGCGCACCCGCCTGGGCGCCTACCTGCGCGCCGGGACCGAAAACGCGGCCCTGGTGCAAGCCTTTGGCATCAACGTTCCCGTGATGGTGATGCTGACCTATGGCGCCGGCGCTGCGCTGGCGGGCCTGGCCGGTGTGTTGGCCGCACCCATCATTCAGGTCAGCCCGCTGATGGGCTCCAACCTGATCATCGTCGTATTTGCCGTCGTGGTGATCGGTGGCATGGGCTCCATCATGGGTTCCATCCTGACCGGTCTGGGCCTGGGTGTGATCGAGGGGCTGACCCGCGTCTTCTACCCCGAGGCATCGAGCATTGTCGTGTTTGTCATCATGGTTATTGTGTTGATGTTCCGCCCGGCCGGCTTGTTTGGCAAAGAGGCCTGAGCCATGACTGCAACTTCTCCTTCGACCCTAGCGACTCCGTCCATGACCCAATCCGCCAAACTCATCCGCGCCACCTATATCGCACTGCTGGTGTTTGCGGTAGTGGCGCCCATGCTGGGCCTGTACCCCATTTTTGTGATGAAGCTGTTGTGCTTCGCCATTTTTGCCTGCGCCTTCAACCTGCTGTTGGGTTTTACCGGGTTGTTGTCCTTTGGGCATGCGGCTTTCTTCGGATCGGCCGCCTATGTTACCGGCTGGTTGATCAAGTCGTACAGCGTAACCCCGGAGGTCGGCATCGTGGCCGGCACCGTGGCGGCAGGAGCCATTGGCCTGGTGGTGGGCACGGTTGCGATCCGCCGCCAGGGTATCTACTTTGCGATGATCACACTGGCCATGGCACAGATGGTGTACTTTGCACTGCTGCAGGCGCCATTCACCGGCGGTGAAGACGGTTTGCAGGGCGTGCCGCGTGGTGCACTGTTCGGGTTGCTGTCGCTGGAGTCCGATACGGCCCTGTACTACGTTGTGGTGGCCATCTTTGTTGCCTGCTTTCTGGCCATCTCGCGCGTTGTGCATTCACCGTTTGGCCAGGTACTGAAGATGATCCGCGAGAACGAGCCCCGCGCCATCTCGCTGGGCTACCGGGTAGACCAGTACAAGCTGCTGGCGTTCGTGTTGTCGGCGGCACTGGCCGGTCTGGCCGGTTCGCTGAAGACGCTGATCATGGGCTTTGCGACGCTGTCGGATGTGCACTGGTCCATGTCGGGCGAAGTGATCCTGATGACGCTGCTGGGCGGCGTGGGCACCTTCTTTGGCCCAGTGCTGGGGGCAGGAATTGTGATTTCGCTGCAGGACATGCTGGCCGACAAGGTGGGCTCCTGGGTCACGGTGATCATTGGCGCCATTTTTGTGCTGTGCGTGATGGCGTTCCGCAAAGGTGTGGTGGGTGAAATACAGGCGTACATGGAACGCCGCAGCAAGCGATAAAAACAATACGCTGTTGTTCAGTGGGCAGCTATCACTGCCCCAAAGCCGGGGGCGGTCATCAGCTTCTGGTTTTTAAAAAAAAGCATTGCGTTGGAGACCCTATGAAACTGGGACTGAAATTGCTGGCGGCGCCTTTGTTGACCGCCGCGGTGCTGTTGCTGGCCGGCCAGACCAACACCTACATGCTGAGCAATCAGGCGCAGAGCAGCCTGGCCGTCTCCCGCAGCAGCCTGGACAGTTTCAAGACCATGGCCGCAGCACAACAGCAAATTGGTGACGTGCACTCCAGCGTCTACCGCACGGTGGCCCAGAGTGCCGCCATGGGCGAGGGCAAGGTCAAGGCGGCGCGCGCAGATTTTGCGCAGCAGCTGGCGGGTGCCAAGCGGGTGATAGACGGGCTCTCATCCGGGGCTGCGTCCAGCGAGGCACTGCAAAACGATGTGAAGACGGCCACCGCGCTGATCGACAAATACGCCAAGGAAGTGGATGACGCCATCCGTTCGGCGCTGGAAGACCCCAACACCAGCATTGCCGCACTGGAGCGCGGCGATGTGCTGTTTAAGGAGTTGAGCAAAGTGTCCGCAGGCATGACGGCACGGATCGAGAACGTGACGGAGGCCACCATCACCCAGTCCACCGACAAGGTGCGCACCATCAGCGTAACCCTGTCCCTGGTGGCGCTGGCCTTGGGCGGTATCGCGGTCTTCATGTCGTGGCTGATGCAAAACAAGATCATGGCCGAGCTGGCCCGCGCCGTGGATGTGGCGGGCGCCGTGGCCACTGGCAATCTGCGGGTCGATGCCAGCACCCAGCGGCAGGACGAGGTGGGCGATTTGATGCGCGCGCTGGGCGCGATGACCAGCCAGCTGAACCAGTCCATCACCACCGTGCGCGATTCGTCGGAATCCATACGCTACTCCAGCGCCGAAATTGCGACCGGCAACCAGGACCTGAGTGCGCGCACCGAGCTGACCGCCAGCAACTTGCAACGCGCGTCAAGCTCCACCGAGCAGTTGACCGGCACCGTGCAACAGTCGGCCGAATCCGCCAAGCGGGCCAACCAGCTGGCGGCCAGTGCGGCTGCAGTGGCGGCACGCGGCGGTGTGGTGGTGTCGCAAGTCGTCTCCACGATGGAAGAAATCAACAGCAGTGCCCGCAAGATCGCCGACATCATCGGCGTCATCGACGGCATTGCGTTCCAGACCAATATCCTGGCCTTGAATGCCGCCGTGGAAGCGGCCCGCGCCGGCGAGCAGGGCCGTGGCTTTGCGGTGGTCGCCAGTGAGGTGCGCAGCCTGGCCGGTCGTTCGGCTGAAGCGGCCAAGGAAATCAAGAACCTGATCGGGGTTTCGGTCTCCAAGGTGGAATCGGGCTCGCGCCTGGTGGCCACGGCGGGTGAGACCATGACCGAGATCGTGGGCTCGGTGCAGAAAGTGTCTGACATCATCGGCGAGATCGCATCCGCCGCGTCCGAGCAAAGCGATGGCATTCGCAGCGTCAACGCGGCCGTGGGCGAGCTGGATGAAATGACCCAGCAAAACGCAGCCCTGGTTGAGCAATCAGCCGCTGCAGCGGAGAGCTTGCGCGAACAAGCAGAACGTCTGGCCCAGGTTGTATCTATTTTCAAACTAACGGGTAGCAACGTCACACTCATTCATGGCCTAGGTCTAGTGAACTAGAAATCGAGCCACACCCGTTTGAATAGGTGTGAGAACGGTCGGCTGACGATCAGATTCTCGGGCTGGCCCATTATCTTCACCGAGGCCTGGCCCCGAAAATCCCGGTTCACCGATTCAATGGCCCAGGCGTTGGAGATGGTGGACCGGTGGATCTGCCAAAACGCATCGTCGGCCAGGCCATCATGGTGAGCCAGGCCACATTTTGCCAGCGTGACTTTGAGCTAGGCCCGCAGAAAGGGCTCGACTTCGGCAATGACGGCGGTGATTTCGTTTTGCATGGTGTGCAATTGTTGCCCAGTGTTGCATTCGCTCAGGCGTTGCGCCGAGAGAGCGTCACCAGCCACCACAAACCCAGCACCATCAGCACAAAGGGTGCCAGTACCGGGAACAAAGCCAGCAGGATGACAGTGGGGATGAAGACCATCAGCGCAGCAAACAAAAAGCCCAGCCCGTAGACCACGGCCAGCATGATGGCAAGCGCCAGTGCGCAGGCGCCAAAACCAACCAGCAGACCGACCGAGCCAACTGCAAAGCTCTCAAAGCCGTCCAGCCGTACATCGCCCACCACCACCGGCAGCCAGCCGGTCATCAATGCCAAGAGGCCCGCCAGCAAAACGCCTATCAACACAACGACCAAGACCAAAAAAGTACGCACCAGCAGACGAGCCCAGACGCCGTGGGTCTTGCTGGTGGCGTACCAGAGCCGGCGCCAGCCTTTGGGCCGGACCGGTGCCACGCGGGTTGAAGCCGCGGTATGGGCGGTCCAGTTCTCCGGCTGCGATGCCTGGTAGGCAGCGGCAGATTGCAGTGGCACTTCGATGGTGGCCACTGCCCCGTGTGGCGCGTGTGAGGCCAGTGTGAAACGCCCACGCACGCCGTACAGCGCGGCCAGCCGCTCACGCAGGTTGGTCAAGCCCACGCCGCCGCCCATTGTTGTGGGTTGCGCAGGGAGGCCCCTGCCGGTGTCGGTGACCGTGACCTGCAGGTACTGGCCTTCGCTGCGCGGTACACGCGCAAACACGATGTCGATGCGGCCACCATCGCGTTGCGGCTCCAGCCCGTGTTTGATGGCGTTCTCCACCAGCGACGGCAGCATCATCGGCGGGAAGGCACAGGCCAGCAGATCGTCGGCCGCGGTGATGGAAAACTCCAGACGGCTGCCCATGCGCATTTGCAGAATGTTGAGGTAGGCCCGCACCAGGTCCAGTTCTTGCCCGGCGGTGGAGCTGCTCTCACGCATCTTGGGCAAAGAAGCCCGTAGGTACTGGATCAGGTGGCCCACCATCTGGCTGGCTGCGGGCGGGTCTACCTCGTTCAGGGCCTGCACATTGGCCAGCGTGTTGTACAAAAAGTGGGGCTCCACCTGGTCCTGCAGGGTTTGCAAGCGGGCTTCGGTCACTTGGCGGCTGACATCACTCAACTCGGCCTCGCGCGTCTTGCGTGCTGCCACTGCCAATGCATTGCGTGAGCGCCCCAGGAAAAACTTGATGACCAGCAACACCAGGAACAACGGGATAAACGTCAAGATCAGGACCGAGCCCAGCGCGGCCCGCACCACATCGCCGTTGACTTTAGCGTGGATGCTGATCTTGCGCTCCGGCGACAGCTCCACCGTTGCGCTGGCATCAGACAGTGGCACAACGCCCGGCGGATTGGGTGGTTGGCTCGAAGAAGCCGATGCCGCATGCCGGGCTGAGCGGATGGCGGCCAGCGCATCGCGTGTGGCGCTTTCGTTGTCGCGTGCAGAGCCCAGCAGCTGGTCAAACGACTTGCGGGCGTTGGCAATGTCCAAGCCTTTGTCACGCAGGCGCTCGATGGCGTCGGCGCGGGTTTCCTGTACGGCTTCGCGGGCCTCGGTCGCGGCCTCCAGCGCAGACTCTGCCGCCTCGGTCGCGGTTTCCATGGCCTGCTCGCCAGCTTCGCGGGCGCGGTCCAGGGCGCGCGCATCGGCGCTGTTGGGCGCGCGCGCCAGCTCTTCCCTGGCACGTGCAATCTCGGCCAGTGCACGGTCCAGTTCGCGATGGCGTTCAGGGTCGGTGCTGCGCTTCTTGACGGTACTGACGACGCTCTGGGCCACGTCCAGAAGCCGCCCAGTGACAACCTGGTTTACCTCGCGCTGGATGGATCGCCGTTCGGCTGGCGTGGCTGCGCTGTCGACCATGTGAATCACCTGCACCGGCAGGGCGAACAGCACCAGCACGACCAGCGTAGTCACTCCGGCCAGCAAGACACCCCACCAGGGGGTTCTGTAGATAAGATTGCCGATGGCTTTGAACATGGTGCGGGTCCCCTGGTATTGCAACGGGTTGTGAGTGGCGCAGACGGAGGTGTATGCGCGCAATGGTCCTCAGACTACGGCGTGCCCGTCCGTCCGGCCAGCGCAATGGGACAGGTTGCAGAAGCAAGGGAATGAATGGTCGGGAGTGCAGATCTACCGCTGCAAAGTAATGCACAATGCATCGCCGTTGCCGATCACCGCGGGAAGAGGCTTGCTCCTGTATTGAGAGCAAGATATCGATATTTCACGAGGGCTAGAGCCATGTATTGCGCGAACTTTATTTTTGACACCAAGCGATTCGACGAAGACTTTCACCGGCTGGATGCCCTGATCGCCGCGGCTGCGAAGGAGACCGAGGGCTACCTGGGCGAAGAGTCCTGGGAAGACACCAAGACAGGCCGCATCTCCAACGTGTATTACTGGAGCACCGAGGAAGGCCTAAAGCAATTGATCACCCACCCCAAGCACCTGGAAGCCAAGAAGCGTTACAGCGAGTGGCTCAGCGGCTACCAGGTGGTCATCTCGCAAGTGATGCGCACGTATGGTGACAAGACCATGCAGCATCCGCTGCTTGAATAGCCACCGACTAAACACAATGGAACAACTTACGTTGGTGCTGCTTCCCGGCATGGACGGCACCGGCGATATGTTCGCGCCATTTGTCTCCGCTGTGGGTGCCACGTGCAAGACGCTGTGTGTTCGTTATCCCGGTGGCGTAGCCATGGGCTACGCGGAACTGGAGACACTGGTGCGGTCAATGTTGCCGCAGAGAGAGTCGTATGTGGTGCTGGGGGAGTCCTTTTCAGGTCCGATAGCAGCCGCGCTATCAGCCGCACCACCGCCCGGCATGGTGGGCGGCGTGCTGTGCTGCACCTTCCTGCGCAATCCGCGTCCGCAACTCGCCGTGTTCAGTGGCATGTTACGGTTTGCGCCGTTGAAGGCAGCGCCCATCGGGGCCATGGCGGCCGTCCTGCTGGGTAAATATTCCACGGCCGCTTTGCGCACCGCACTTCGCGGAGCCTTAGCCCAAGTTTCGAATGCAACTCTGCGGATACGATTACAAGCCGTGTTGGACGTAGATGCCCGAGCGAGTTTGGCGGTGGCGAAGGTTCCGGTTTTGTATCTGCAGGCTAGCCAGGATTACCTGATGCCTGCAAATGCGGCCACGGAAGTCAAAGCCAGCTTGCCATCTACGACGGTGGTGTCCATCGAAGGGCCACATCTGCTGTTACAGGCCTGCCCCGCTCCGGCAGCAGCAGCCATCGGCAACTTCATGCGCAGTCTGACACCGGGTGCGGATGCTCAAGCCCGCTCCACGCGGCAGGCATAACAGCCGTAGCCCGCAAAACGCACCAGCACAAACTGCACATCATCCCTGCGCAACATGGCTTGCAAGCTGTCTTCAGCCTGCGCGCGGGTCACGACCACGCCATCCACAATGCGCTCCGCTGACGAATACGCGCGCAGTACAAATTGCTCCCTCAAGTAGCCGCTCAGCGCCAGTGCGGCCAGACTGGTCGGGCTGGCTTGCGGCTGCGCATCTGGATGTGCCATCACGAAGATGGGGCCAAACTCCTTGTACGGGCTGGCCAGGGCAAAAGGCGAATAGCTTGCCAACAGAATATGTTCACCAGGTACCGCGCGGCGCAGCACGTCGCGGCATGGTTCACCGCCGCTGGCCACATGGTGTTCTACGGGCTGGGCCAGATCGTCCAGATCCCTTTGCTGTGCGCTTTCCACAAATGCAGTGTGGATGGGAACAATGGTGTAGGCCACCGCGGTGGGCTGTGAATGGGATGTTTGCATGGCAGCGTGTCACTCACAAAATTGGATGCCTGATGCTAGGGCTGCGCGCTATACATGACTGGCCATTTTCGGACCTATGATTGCCGCATACATTTCTACAAGCCTTTACCTGAGATCTTCCATATGACAGTCCTGGAAAGTATGAGCGATGCAGAGTTTTCACAATACCTGGCGGTTGCGATTCCGGACTATGCGCAAGGCAAGATTGATTCTGGGCAATGGGCAGCTTCCGAGGCGCTGGAGCTGTCGCGCAAGGCCTATGCTGATTTGCTGCCGCAAGGTCTGCAGACGCCAGACAACTTTCTCTTCACCGTGCACGACGGCGTAAGCCCAGAGGGCATTGGTATGGTCTGGTTTGCCGCGCAAGAACGGGGTGGTCAACGCATCGCTTTTGTGTACGACGTGTCCGTAGACCCGGCGCACCAACGCAAAGGCCACGCGAGCCGTGCCTTTATTGCGCTGGAGGTAGAAGTGCAAAAGCGCGGGCTGTCCGGCATTGCATTGCACGTCTTCGGTCAGAACACGGGTGCACAGGCGCTGTACCGTAGCCTCGGCTTTGTGACCACCAATATCAACATGTTCAAGCAATTGGCCGATGCCAAGGCCTGAGCAATCCACACTCCGTTCCACGATCGGAGTCCCATGACATTGACGATGCTTCACCACGCCTTGACTTGCTTGGCCGTGTTGTGCCCGCATGGTTGGGCAGCCGCAGAAGTGCCCGCCGCAACTGCCAAATCATTGATGCGCAAATCGAGCGTCTGGACCAGATTGCCAACCATGCCTTTGCAGCAGCTATTCTGCGGGAAAGCGTGCTGCAGGTATTGGCGCACGACCTCGCGGTAGCACAAAGTGATGGCGCTTTGAAGTGGTACGGCAGCCAGCAACAGGCTGCCCGCCCAGGCCTCGGCCAAACGCCAATCCCTGCAGAGCCAAACCGTCCAGGCATCGCGCATGGCTGAGGCTATGGCGGCCGTGCAGATCAGCAACACGGTGGCGGTCATGCAGGGGCTGGCCAATGCGCTACCCAACCCGGGCATACCAGCGGCGGCAGAGTTGCGCAAGGCACTGGAGGCCCAGCGGGAGCAAATGGTGGCCGCCAACCGGGGTGTCGCGCTGTCGATGTCTGCGCTGACCTACCAGGTGGCCAGCGACAAGGTGCTGGCGCAATACGTCAAGTTTTTGTCGTCCAAATCAAGCACTGCGCTGACGCTGAGGGTGGAGGAGGCGCTGGACAAGTCGCTGTCCCATGCTTCGCAGTCGCTGGGCAGCGTTATACCCCGAGTGCCCGGTACAACCAACCTGTAATTCTTATATTGCTATTGTGTTGATAGCAAACTATTGAGACTGGACGAGGGCTATAGGCGGATTTTTACGTGAAGATGCCCCGTGCAGCCCAATAAAACCCAAATTGGGTTAAATGGTGCCGTATGGGGCATTTTTACGTTGTGCCGCCTGCGCGGCACCGCGTTAGACGAGGGTGATCGTCACTTCGATGTTGCCGCGGGTCGCGTTGGAGTAAGGGCACACGGAGTGGGCTTTGTCCACCAGGGCTTGGGCGGCTGCGCGCTCCATGCCGGGGATGCTGACCGCCAACTGCACTTCGATACCGAAGCCAGCCGGGATCTGGCCGATGCCGACGGTAGCGTCGATGCTGGTGTCAGCAGGCAAAGCAATCTTTTGTGTACCGGCAACGAACTTCATCGCACCGATGAAGCAGGCGCTGTAGCCCGCGGCAAACAGCTGCTCGGGGTTGACACCGGCGCCGGGGCCGCCCATTTCTTTTGGCACGGCAAGCTTCAGGTCCAGCAGACCGTCGGATGTGCGGGTTGTGCCGTCACGGCCGCCGGTGGATTTGGCGTGGGCTTGGTAAATGACTTTTTCAACTTTGGTTGCCATGGTAATCGTGCTTTCTAGGTTGTTGCTCGTGTGGGAGCGGGTGGGTAAATGGAATCACGCAGGGTTTTAATCTGCTGGTTGAGTGCGACGAGTTCGCCCAGCGACAAGCCGCTTTGGGTCAGCACGCAGCTGGGTACGAAGGCCGCTTGCGTCTGCAATTGTTTGCCGGTGGGGCTGAGCCACACATGGACACGCCGCTCGTCTTCGCTGGAGCGCTGGCGGACCAGCCAGCCAGCGGTCTCCATGCGTTTGAGCAAGGGGGTCAGCGTGCCAGAGTCCAGGTTCAGGCGCTCGCCCAGGCTGGAGACGCTGGGGCCATCAAACTCCCACAACACCAGCATGACCAAGTACTGCGGGTAGGTCAGGCCCAGGCTGTCGAGCATGGGCTTGTACAGCTTGGTCATGGCCAACGACGCGGAATACAGCGCGAAGCATAGCTGGTTGTCCAGCAATTGCGCTGGATTGGGTTTTGAGGCGAGGGCTCTGAAAGGCATGGGTTTAATTGTAGCTGGCAATTAAATTGTGTGCAATTTATTATCTTGAATGCCCCTCGGGTAAACCGGGGCTTGGCATCCCGCTACAGCTCGGCTATCGTTCACAGCGGTGCCGCGGGTTGGCGGCGGCGCACCGATACACGATAGAAAGCACTTCATGGGACTGGAAGACGCGACGTTCGACTACATCATCATTGGCGGCGGATCTGCTGGTTGCGTGCTGGCCGCGCGCCTCACGGAAAACCTGGGCGTAAATGTCGCCTTGCTGGAGGCCGGCCCTGCGGACAAAAGCGTGTTAATCCATTGCCCGGCGGGTCTGGCCTTGCTGGCTAAAACGGGAGATGCCAACTGGAAGTTCGAAACCACGGTGCAACCTGGCCTGAACGGGCGGCGCGGCTACCAGCCCAGGGGCAAGGTGCTGGGCGGCTCCAGTTCCGTCAATGCCATGATCTACATCCGTGGCCAGCGCGAAGACTATGACAACTGGGCCGCACAAGGCAACCCGGGCTGGTCCTATGTGGATGTGTTGCCCTACTTCAAGCGCTCTGAAGACAACCAGCGTGAACCCGATGACTTTCATGGCGTGGATGGCCCGTTGCATGTCATGGACCTCACCAGCCCCAACCGACTGGGGCAGGCGTTCGTAGAAGCCGGGCAGCAGGCAGGCCATGCCCACAACGTGGACTTCAATGGCATCCGCCAGGAGGGTGTGGGCATGTACCAGGTGACCCACCGCAATGGCGAGCGCTGCAGTGCGGCCAAGGCCTACCTGACGCCCATCTTGAAGCGACCCAATCTGCGCGTTTTCACCCAGGCGCACACCACCCGCATCCTGGTGGAGCACCACCGCGCCGTAGGAGTGGAGTTTGTGCACGGAGGCCAGACCAAGCAACTCAGGGCGTCGCGGGAAGTGTTGCTGTGTGCCGGGGCCTTGCAATCGCCGCAGATATTGATGCTGTCGGGCATCGGCCCGCGTAAACACCTGGTGGAAAAAGGCATTGCCTGCGTCCACGACCTGCCCGGTGTGGGGCAGAACCTGCACGACCATGTGGACGTGGTGCAGGTCATGAAAGCGCCCAAATTGACTGACAGCTTCGGCCTGTCGTTGACCGGCGTGGTGACCGTCATCAAAAGCCTGTTCGAGTGGCGCAAGTACCGAACCGGCGCGCTCACCACTAACTTTGCCGAAGCCGGTGGCTTTGTCAAGAGCCAGCCAGAAGAGCGCACGCCTGATTTGCAGTTTCACTTCGTTATCGGCAAGCTGGTGGACCATGGCCGCGCCACGGTGTTTGGCCACGGCTATTCATGCCACGTCTGTCTACTACGCCCCATGAGCCGGGGTAGCGTCACGCTGGCCAGCAAGGACCCGTTTGCCGCGCCCATCATCGACCCCAATTTCCTGGGCGTGCGCGAAGACATGGAGCGGCTCACGCGTGGCGTGCGCATCATGCGCGAGCTGCTGATCCAGCCCGCACTGGCCAGCCTGGGCGGTAAGGAGATGGTCTATTCGGCACAGGCCAAGACCGATTTGCAGATCGAGCAATTCGTGCGCGACTACGCTGACACCATTTACCACCCGGTGGGAACTTGCCGCATGGGCAAGGGGCTGATGGATGTGGTGGACAACCAGCTACGCGTGTATGGGGTGCAGGGTTTGCGTGTCGTGGATGCGTCCATCATGCCGCAGGTGGTCAGTGGCAATACCAACGCGCCGACCATCATGATTGCGGAGAAGGCGGCCGACATGATCAAGGCTGCCGCTGTCTGAATACCATCTCAAGGGGGCATCTAGCCCATGGTTGCTGAGCCTCTTGCTAACCTTGGGCGGCCTCAGTTGGAAACATCAGTCAGTTTCCATCCCAGATCCAGAAAAACCCAGGTCATCTTGGACACCCCGTGCAGCGGCCGTGTGGGCCAGGCGGCATTGGTAAGCGGGTCACCACTGGCCAGCGCAAGCGTAATGGATTTGCTGGCGTCCGCGCTCACGGGGCAGGTCCAGTTACGGCCATCCACAATGGTGCAACCCGTAAGTTTGGACGAGGGCTCGTTGTTGCCCAGCACCCAGAACAAGACCTCGCCACGCGCCTTCAAAGCGCGGTAGCGGTAGCGCGGTCCGGCGTCCAGTTCACCGGTGCAGCGCTTGCCCTCCCACGTGCCATTGCCACAGTTGGCGGTGTAGACCGTGCGCTCCCCCTGCAGGGTGATCTTGTCGGTGGTCCAGACGAAATAGACCATCAGCACAAGAATGGAAACCGCTAACCAGCGAAGTTGTCTGCGTCTGCTTGGGTTCATGTTTCGCTATTTGGGCACTGGAAGGTGGTGAAGGCCCCAACCTTACACCCTTTGTCTCTAAGCATGCACTTATTGAAAGGCAACTTCCTGGAAACTGCGCAACTTGCGGCTATGCAACTGCTCCGAGCCCTGGGCACGCAGCAGCTCCACCGCCCGTATGCCGATGCGCAAATGCTGGTCGACCCGCTCGCGGTAAAAATGGTTGGCCATGCCGGGCAGCTTGATCTCCCCGTGCAAGGGCTTGTCGCTCACACACAGCAGCGTGCCGTAAGCGACGCGGAAGCGAAAGCCGTTGGCGGCGATGGTGGCGCTCTCCATATCCAAGGCAACGGCGCGGCTCTGGCTGAAGCGGCGCTGGGGCTGGTTGTCGGGCAGCAGCTCCCAGTTGCGGTTGTCTGTAGAGGCAACGGTGCCGGTGCGCATGATGCTTTTCAGCGCCGCGCCCTTGACCTGCGTGACATCGGCCACCGCCTGTTGCAGCGCGACCTGGATCTCGGCCAGCGCGGGGATAGGCACCCATAGCGGCAGTTCTTCGTCCAGCACATGGTCTTCGCGCACATAACCGTGGGCCAGCACGTAGTCGCCCAGTTGCTGGCTGTTGCGCAGGCCCGCACAGTGGCCCAGCATGATCCAGGCATGGGGCCGCAGCACGGCAATATGGTCGGTGATGTTCTTGGCGTTGGCCGGGCCTACACCAATATTGACCATGGTGATACCCGCCCGGTCGGCCCGAACCAAGTGGTAAGCGGGCATCTGGGGCAGGCGCGGTAGCTCCTTGCCCAGGGCGTCCACCGCCTCGGCGCTCAATCCCACGCGGCGGGTAATGATGTTGCCCGGCTCCACAAAGGCGACGTATTCGCTGTTGGGGTCCTTCATGGCCGCGTGGCCCAGCGTGATGAACTCGTCAATATAGAACTGGTAGTTGGTGAACAACACGAAGTTCTGGAAATGCTCGGGCCCGGTGCCGGTGTAGTGGCGCAGGCGGTGCAGCGAATAGTCCACACGCGGCGCCGTGAACAGCGCCAGTGGCTGTGGTTCGCCGGGGCGTGCCTGGTAGGTGCCGTTGGCAATGCCGTCGTCCATGGCGGCCAGGTCGGGCAGGTCGAACACGTCGCGCATCAGCGTGCGGCGCTGGGCGCTGAGGTTGCCCTCCACGTGGTCGTTTTCAGCAAACGAAAAATGCACAGGTATAGGCTGTGCGCTGGTGCCCACCTCCAGCTCAACGCCGTGGTTTTGCAGCAGCAGGTTGAACTGGTCCAGGTAGTAGTCGTTGTACAGATCGGGGCGGGTCAGCGTGGTCTCGAACCGGCCCGGGCCGGCTACAAAGCCATAGCTTAGCTGGGCGCTGTCGGGGATGAAGTTGCGCGACACCGTGTCGGTGTGGATGCGTACCAGCGGGTAGCAGGCGCGTACATGGCCCATGCTGTCGTCGCCCGACACAAAGCGCTGCATCGTTTGGCGCAGGTGGGCAATACTGCCGTCGTAAATGCGCATGACCTGGGCCAAAGCCGCTTTCGCATCGGTAAATCGTTCGGGTGCAATAAAGGGAGGTAGGTTTGACATGCGCCTATTGTGCCGTGGTCCGCGCCGGGTTCGGCAGCGCACAGTCAGCGGCGGGCGGCTTGGGTTAGAGTGCAAACTATTTAAATAATTTGCGGTCAATAGGCAAGATGGTGGCCGCGCTGCTGGCACTTCTGGAACAATGTGGCCTGGCGGCCAACTTATTTCGCAGGATTCTCCCCTGGTGCCTGATCCAAACGACTCGCGTTTTCATGAGACCGGCTTCCCCTCGTTGCAATGGGAGGAGGACGATTTGCCGACGCGCCCCATGCCCCTGCATGAGCGGCCGCTGCAAGCCCGCATCGATAACGAAATGGCCATCATCGCCCAACACCACGCCCGCATTGCGCTGGCAATCGAAAAATTCTGGGGCCACCGCGACTGTGTGGAATACCTGCAAAAACTGATCATGAGTGGTGGCCACCAGGATGGCCAGTCGCGCATCGGCTTCAAGTCTGAAGTGGTGTCCGCTCTGATCAATCTTGCGTCGCTGCACAAAGTTGAGTGATACGCAAAATCGGCCTCTAGCCCTCGTGAATGCTGCATATGCAGCTATTAATTTAGTAGCACCCGAATGACCCCACCTACCCAATCCACGCAACACGATTTTGACGTATTGATCGTCGGCAGCGGCTTGGCCGGCTTGTCTGCCGCCCTGCACCTGGCACCCACACACCGCGTGGCTGTGTTGACCAAGCGTGCCATGAGCGACGGCTCCAGCAACTGGGCCCAGGGTGGCATTGCCGCTGTGCTGGCCGAGGGCGACAGTTTTGACTCCCACGTGCAGGACACGCTGGTGGCCGGCGCCGGCCTGTCCGACCCCGCAGCCACCCGTTTTGTGGTTGAGCATTCCCCCGAAAGCATTGCCTGGTTGCGCAAATTGGGTGTGCCTTTCTCGGAAGAAGACGGCCACCTGCACCTGACGCGCGAGGGCGGCCACAGCGCTCGGCGCATCGTCCACGTGACCGATGCCACTGGCGCCGCGGTGCAGAAGACGCTGATCGAGACGGTGCGCCGCACGCCCAATATCACGCTATTCGAGAACCATACGCTGGTCGATTTGATCACCCGTAATAAGCTGGACATCTCTTCGACGGTCAACCAGTGCCTGGGCCTGTACGCGCTGGACGAGGCCACCGACGAGGTGCACACCTTCAGCGCCCCGCACACCATCCTGGCCACCGGCGGTGCGGGCAAGGTCTACCTGTACACCACCAACCCCGATACGGCCACTGGCGACGGCATTGCTGCGGCCTGGCGCGCGGGTTGCCGGGTGACCAATATGGAGTTCATCCAGTTCCACCCCACCTGCCTGTACCACCCGCACGCCAAGTCCTTTTTGATCACGGAGGCGGTGCGCGGTGAAGGTGGTCGCCTGCTGTTGCCGGAATCGGCGGGGGGCACCCGTTTCATGCCTCAGCACGACGAGCGGGCCGAACTGGCACCGCGCGACGTGGTAGCCCGCGCCATTGATTTCGAGATGAAGAAGCATGGTGTGGACTGCGTTTACCTCGACATCTCGCACCAACCGCTAGCCTTTATCCTGGAGCACTTTCCAAACATCTACGCCCGCTGCCTGGAGCTGGGTATCGACATCAGCAAGCAGCCCATCCCCGTGGTGCCCGCCGCACACTACACCTGCGGCGGCATCCATACCGACCTGATGGGTGCTACCGACATTGCCGGCCTGCACGCCATTGGCGAGACCGCCTACACCGGCCTGCACGGCGCCAACCGCTTGGCCAGCAACTCGCTGGTCGAATGCATGGTGTTCGCCCGAGCGGCCTCCACGCATATCCTGGCCACGCCCTTGGCTGTGCCCGCCGCACTGCCGGAGTGGGACGACAGCCGCGTCACCGATGCTGACGAGGCGGTGGTCATCTCGCACAACTGGGACGAACTGCGCCGCTTCATGTGGGACTACGTGGGCATCGTGCGCACCAATAAACGGCTGGAGCGCGCATCCCACCGCATCGCCTTGCTGCAGGGCGAGATCCAGGAGTTTTACGCCCACTTCCACGTCACGCGCGATTTGCTGGAGCTGCGCAACCTGGTGCAGGTGGCGGAGCTGATCGTGCGCTCGGCGCATTCACGCCACGAGAGCCGCGGGCTGCACTTCAGCCGGGACTATCCCAACATGATGGACAAGGCAGTGCCTACGACGTTGACGCCGGATTGAGTTCGGTTACGGTTGCTTTTCTGTAGAGTGGCTTGCGCTCGTCTGTGGCGCGCCAAGACTTGTGCGGGGCTGGCGGACCGGGCATCCGTTCCCTGGCCGTCAGTCGCGGGTGTCTGTGTTGGGTTCGCAGGAAGCCTTCCGTTAATGCCGTGTTACGCGCGCCTGCTTTGTGGCAACCGCGAGTTGAGGCCGATGAACGGATACCCGATCCGCCAGCCGGGTGGGGTTGTTGGGTTGAGTGAGTGGGATGCCATAAATAACGCAACTCAGTTTCGGGCGTAATCCGTCATCCAGCCAGATTTTCCATTGGAGTACATTCGAGCATCATGGATCATCGAGAAGATCAACTCGGCATTGACCAGATTTCGCCAGCTAGGAGACAGGTTTTAAGGGGACCAAAATGACTTCACTTTCTTTCTTTGGGAAATGTCCGCGAATCAAGCCTCTATGCGCCTTGCTGTCGTATGGGCGATGAGCATTCGCAAGTGAATTCGGGTGTATCCCGTCGGATATCCCGGGCGCCGGGGATATTCGCCCTTCTAAATCACGGGCGTCATAGAAGGACCGCATCATGGTTAGTTTGAACAGTCAACGCCGGGCTGAACTACAGGACGCCTGCGCAAGAACTAAGTCGAAATGCCAGAAGATCTGCGTCGCCTTCGGATCGGTGATCTCTATCGCGCTCGCACTCTTGGCATGCGTCGGAGCGGGCGCGATGCCGCCACCCAGGCCGACACATATCTTCTATGACCTCATCATAGGCGCTCACAGCGAGCTCCTCGTTGCGCATACTGACGGCGTCTTTCGCAGTGTCTCGGAAAGTGGTCTATGGCAGCGCACCCTGCCGAATTCAGGGCGCTTCGTCGATGCCGGACCCGAAGGGATCTACCTGCTGAGCGGGGACGAGTTTGGAAACATTTTTCATTCGCGCGACGTCGGTGCCACGTGGACTCGCACCGGGACGGTTGCCGGGCTGCAAAACATCGTCGCGCACAATGGGGTGTTGCATGGCTGCGCCAATCGCGATATTCGCTCGAGCAGGGATGGCGGTAAGACTTGGACCTCGCTGGCAACAGTCACTAACGAGGTCCGTGGCTGCATGCAGATGCGCTTCGGTCCGGACACCATCTATGCAGGCGCGCAACTCGAATCGTTATTCGCGAATCGCATCGGAAGTGATCGCTGGACGCCGATCAGCGGTACGGTCAAGTCCAAAGGCATTCCAGCCGACGTCTTCGTCCGTGATTTGTATGTCGACGTGGAGGGCACGCTCTATGCCAGCACCCTGGGGCTGATCGCACGTCCCCAGTTCGACAACCGTAACGAGGCGAGTGTGTATCGAAGCCGCGACCGCGGTGCTACTTGGCGTCGCTTTGGCATGACGTCGAAGTACACCGAGCACGAAGTCGTGGGCATGAGGGGCCCGACGGTTTACCTTGAGTGTATCGACGTGAAGTCCCATCAGGCCGACGTCTGCAGTTGGTCCGACCAGGCACCGATGCGAACCTTGGGCTACCAGCATTCGCCAAGCACTATCGGCTCGGTGACAGATAGCCGCTTAATCCCCGGTGCCGATGGGCGGCTGTACACGGTGGACATGTATGGTGTCCACCGCTGGGAAAACGGACTGAAGATCTGGCGGCCATTGGAAAACGACGGAATTCCCGATCCGTACACCGGACTGGTTCGCTAACAGGGAGATGGCGTCCAACTTATCTGTCAAAACGGATGCCTTGCCGCGTCCGGCCGCTCTGCGGCCTCCTGAGGCAAATCGCCAGTTACCTTGACGTTGAATGCCTGCTTCGGAGCGGCTGCAATGTGCGGAGTGTGTCTTAACCCGACTTTTTCCCAGCGCTATCAAACCCATCATGAAGGCGGGTGGTGGGGTTTGCGGGCGCAGGCCGCACTTGCGGTTGCCGCTGAGTAGGCGTACCCACATAGGGTTGACGCAGCAACCATGGCTGACCAAACCCGGTCGCCCGCGACGCGAGCCGGAGAACGCAAGCCACGCCGCCCGCCTTGCGTGCGGTGCTCGCATACCATGTCTCAGAAGCCTATTGATAAAACCAGTCGCTAGCCCTCGTGAAACGGGCACCTAGCGCTCCAAATTTCATAGCAACTGCAGCATCGAAAATCCGCATCACCTGTTGGCATCGGACCGTTGACGGCACCCCAGTCCAACCATGGAACAATTACACACTTCCATCTTCAAACCATTCCACGCCCCCTATGAAAAAAGTCCTCCTGCTCGGCTCCGGTGAACTCGGCAAAGAATTCGTCATCAGCCTCAAGCGCCTCGGTTGTTATGTCATCGCCTGCGACAGTTATGCCGGCGCGCCGGCCATGCAAGTGGCCGATGAATTTCGGGTGTTCAGCATGCTCGACGAAGCGGCTTTGCGCGCGTGCATCCTCAGCGAAAAGCCCGACCTGATCGTGCCCGAGATCGAGGCGATTCGTACCGAGGTGCTGCTAGAGGTGGAGCAACAGGGCTTCGAGGTCATTCCCAGCGCGCGCGCCGCCAACCTGACGATGAACCGCGATCGCATCCGCGACGTGGCCGTGGGCCTGGGTGTGCGCACCGCCAAATTCAGCTACGCAGAATCCGCCGCAGACCTGCTGAGCCAGGCCGAAACCATCGGCTTCCCGGTGGTGATCAAGCCCGTCATGAGTTCATCGGGCAAAGGGCAAAGCGTGGCCCGCACCGCCGTGGACATTGCACACAGTTGGGACTACGCCTGCCAGGGCATGCGCGGCGACCGGCAAAAGGTTATTGTGGAAGAGTTCATCCACTTTGAATTCGAGATCACGCTGCTGACGATCCGCCAGCGCAACGGCCAGACGCTGTTTTGCGACCCCATAGGCCACGTGCAGGAGCGCGGCGACTACCAGTACAGCTGGCAGCCCCAGGCC
>NZ_JANXUQ010000148.1 GCF_025356155.1 Rhodoferax sp.
ACTGGTTGGCTTGTTGCTGGTTTTTCGGCAACTGAAGAAGTAAATCTGCGCTCGGCTAACCGTGGTGGTTCGCCCCTAATTTACCCTTGTGCACCTCGGGTAACATTGATAATCCTGATTTTTAAAGCCGCTTGCCCTGCAAGCCGTAAAAGCCTTTCAAATCAACAGCTTACATAATCAAATACGTCATCTAAACAGGCTGCCTTTTGCGTCTTAATTCCATCAAGCTATCGGGCTTCAAGTCATTTGCCGAGCCAACCAACTTTGTGCTGCCCGGCCAACTGGTGGGCGTGGTAGGCCCAAACGGTTGCGGCAAGTCCAACATCATGGACGCAGTGCGCTGGGTGCTGGGTGAAAGTAAAGCGTCTGAGCTGCGCGGCGAGTCGATGCAGGACGTTATTTTTAACGGCACCACCACGCGCAAGCCCGCCAGCCGCTCTAGCGTTGAATTGGTGTTTGACAACGCTGACCACCGCGCGGGTGGCCAGTGGGGCCAGTTTTTAGAAATTGCCGTTAAGCGGGTGCTGACGCGTGACGGCACATCCAGCTACTACATCAACAACCAGCCGGTGCGCCGCCGCGACGTGCAAGACGTTTTCCTGGGTACGGGCCTAGGGCCACGCGCCTACGCCATCATCGGCCAGGGCACGATCAGCCGCATCATCGAATCCAAGCCCGAGGAACTGCGCCTGTTCCTCGAAGAGGCCGCTGGTGTCTCCAAATACAAGGAGCGCCGTCGCGAGACCGAGAACCGCCTGTCCGACACGCGCGAGAACCTGACCCGTGTAGAGGACATCCTGCGCGAGCTGAATGCCAATCTGGAAAAACTGGAGAAGCAGGCCGAAGTGGCGATGAAATACAACGCGCTGCAGGCCGACGTCACACTGAAGCAGCACCAGCAGTGGTTTCTGAAGCGGGCCGAGGCACTCGCTGACCAGTCCAAGGTCAAGTCCGACGCGCTGGGCGCGGTCAACGCACTGGAAAGCCGCATGGCGGACTTGCGCCACATCGAGGCCGATCTGGAAACTGTGCGCCAGGCCCATTACGCGGCGGGTGACCAGGTCAACCAGGCCCAGGGTTTGTTGTACGAGGCCAGCACCGATGTCGGCCGTCTGGAGGCCGAAATCCGTTTTGTCGTCGAAGGCCGCCAGCGTGCCGAGCAACGCCTGGCCACGCTGCAAGAGCAAATTGGCCAGTGGGCCGCTCGCAAGGAAGACGCCCAGGCCGAGATCGAACGCCTGGCCGAGTTGGCCCTGCTGGGTGACGAACAAACCGAGTTGCTGTCTGCGCAGGTCGAAGAGCAGGCGCAGCAACTGCCCGATCTGGAAGATTCCTTGACCGCAGCACAGTCTGCCGCCAACGACCAGCGTGGCAGCGTCATGCAGGTGCAGCAACAAATCCAAGTGCTGGCGGCAGAGCAGCGCAGCATCGAAGAACAGTCGCGCCAGATTTCCACGCGCCGCGAACGCCTGGTGGTGGACCGCAGTGCCTTGGCCGCTCCCGATGAAGCGCGCTTGCAAGAGCTGGAAGCGCAATTGGGCGAGGCGCAAGAGACCGCGTCCATCTCGGAGGCCCGTCTGCACGAGCTGCAAGACCTGCTGCCCCAGCGCGATGAGGCCCGCCGCACGCAGCAGCAAACCGTCAATGACGAGTCGGCGCGCCAGGCGGATCTGTCTGCACGGCTGGAGGCGCTCAAGGCCCTGCAGGAAAAAGTTAAAACCGACGGCAAGTTGCAACCCTGGCTGGCCAAGCACGGACTGGACCATTTGCAGGGCTTGTGGACGCGCATCCATATCGAGCAAGGCTGGGAAAACGCGCTGGAAGGCGCCTTGCGCGAGCGCCTGGCGGCATTGGAAGTCTCGCGCTTGGATCTGGTGCGCGCCTTTGCCAATGACGCACCGCCGGCCAAGCTGGCGTTTTTCAGCCCGCCGTTGGCCGCCGTGCCCGAGGCCACGTCTACGCTGCCGCGTCTGGCTGATTTGTTGCGCATCAACGATGCAGGTCAAAAGGCCGTGTTCAATGAGTGGCTGCATGGCTGCTATACGGCCAGTAATTTTGAAGACGCGCTGGCGCAGCGCGACAAGCTGCAGCCTGGCCAAAGCATTTACCTCAAGTCCGGCCATGTGGTCACCGCGCACAGCGTCAGCTTTTATGCGCAAGACTCGGAACAGGCCGGCCTGCTGGCCCGCGCCCAGGAGATAGAAAACCTTGAGAAAGAACTGCGCGCCCAGGCCATGATTGCCGACGAAGCGCGCACCGCGCTGGTACGGGCCGAGGCGGCGTATGCCGATGCGTCGCAGCGCCTGGTCAGCGTGCGCCGCGAGGCGGCCGAATCACAAACCCAGGCCCACGCGCTCCAGGTTGAGGTCTTGCGCCTGTCGCAACTGGCCGAGCAAGCCCGTACGCGCAGCGCGCAGATTGACGCAGATTTGTCGGAGGTCAATGCGCAACTGGATGACCTGCAAGAGCGCCGTGAGACCGCCGAAGGCCGGTTCGAGGCGCTGGACATGCAACTGGCTGACAGCCAGGAGCGCCATGCCCAATTGGACGAACGCGTCATCGAAGTTCAGCGCAAGCTCACCCAGTGCCGCGAACAGCAACGCAGCCTGGAGCGCCAGGCCCAAGAGGCCCAGTTTGCGCAGCGTAGCCTGCAGGCGCGCAATGCCGAATTGGCCCGCACCATTGACACGGCTACCCAGCAAACCGAATCCGTCCATTCCGAAGCCCAGCGTGCCCGGGAAGAGCTGGCCCGTTTGACGGACGCTGCTGCGCAGGCCGGTCTGCAAAATGCACTGGCGCTGAAGCTGGATCGTGAGCAGGCCCTGGGCGCCAAACGCAGTGAATACGATGATCTGACCGCCAAGCTGCGCGCCAGTGACGAGCGCCGTCTGCAGTTGGAGCGCGAGCTCGACCCTCTGCGCCAGCGCATTACCGAATTCCAACTCAAAGAACAGGCCGCGCGCCTGGGCTTTGAGCAGTATGAACAGCAGTTGCTGGATGCCCAGGCCGATCTGGAAGCCGTGGAGCAGTCCATCCAGGATGGCAATGTGCGCCTGACCGGCATGCAGACCGAGATTGACCGCTTGCACCGTGAAATCGCTGCTTTGGGCGCCGTGAACCTGGCCGCGCTGGACGAATTGGCCGCGGCTCGTGAACGCAAGCAATTTCTGGACGCACAAAATACCGACCTGGCCCAGGCCATGCAAACGCTGGAAGACGCCATCCGCAAGATCGACGCAGAAACGCGCGAGATGCTGTCCGGCACCTTCGAGCAGGTCAACCAGCATTTCGGGCGCATGTTCCCCGAGCTGTTCGGCGGGGGTAATGCGCGCCTGGTCATCACCGGCGACGAAATTTTGGACTCTGGTGTGCAGGTGATTGCCCAGCCGCCCGGCAAGAAAAACCAGACGATTCACTTGTTATCGGGTGGCGAAAAAGCGCTGACCGCCATCGCGCTGGTGTTTGCGATTTTTCAGCTGAACCCTGCGCCATTCTGTTTGCTGGACGAGGTCGATGCACCGCTGGACGATGCCAACACCGAGCGTTATGCCAAACTCGTGCGCAGCATGAGCAAAGAAACCCAATTCCTATTCATCAGCCACAACAAGATCGCAATGGAAATGGCTGAGCAACTGATCGGTGTGACCATGCAAGAGCAGGGCGTGTCACGCATCGTTGCGGTGGACATGGAGTCCGCCTTGAGCCTGGCCGAGCTAGCTTAAATCAAAGACACGATGAGCAACCTACAAATCGGTTTGGCAATTGCAGGTGGCGTGGTACTGGCTGCCGTGGTCGCCCATGGTGCCTGGAATGCCCGCAGAAATGCGCCACGCCAGGCGCAGCCTGAACCCGTCGGCGACCAGCAACCTGCGCCTCAGCGCGAGCCTTCGTTGGATGCCGATGGCCAAGGCGACACGCAACCCATGACCCTGCCACCTGTGGCCCGGCGCTCGGTCATGGATGCGTTGATCGACGTCATCGCGACCATTGCGCTGGACGGCCCGAATACGGTGGTGTCCGGCGAGGCTGCGATTGCCGCGATGCCGGCCACGCGCCGCGCCGGCACCAAACCGTTTGCGATAGAGGGCTACAACCTGACGACGCTGAATTGGGAGGTGCCGATGCCGGGCCAGCGCTATGGCGGTTTTCAGGCCGGTGTCCAACTGGCCAACCGCTCCGGCGCACTGAACGAGATCGAATACTCCGAATACGTGGTCAAGACCCAGTCCTTTGCCGACGCCATCAACGCCACGCCCGAGTTCCCTGAAATGCTGGAAGAAGTGGCCCGTGCCCGTGAGCTGGACCAGTTTGCCAGTGCGCACGATGCCCAATTGGGCTTCACGATACGCGCCCGCAATGCGTCCTGGAGCCCCGGCTATGTGCAGCAAAATGCAGCCCGCCTGGGCTTTGTCGCCGGTGTCATACCCGGACGCATGGTGCTGCCCGCCAGCGTTGAAGGCCTGGCGCCGGTCTTGATCCTGAGCTTTGATTCCCAAGCAGCACTGGCCGAAGACCCGGCGCAGTCGGCGGTGCGCGACATTGCGCTGCACCTGGACGTGGCCCAGGTGGACCGCAGCGAACAGCCCTTCGTGCGCATGCGCGAAGTCGCTGCCGCCCTGGCGCAGACCATGGACGGCTTGGTCACCGACGACAATGGCCAGTTGCTGACCGCTGAGACCATGGACGTCATCGGCTCCGAATTGGAAAGCCTGTACGACACGCTGGAGCAGCGCGACCTGGCAGCTGGCTCCTTGTTGGCGCGGCGCCTGTTTGTCTGATTTTGGAAGGGGCTGAGGGCATGGCTAATGTGGATGACCAAGCGCGCGTGCAGGCCTTGCACGCGATCCTGCACCGCTACGCCCACCAGTATTACGTGCAGGATGTACCCCAGGTGCCGGATGCCGAATACGACCGGCTGTTCCAGGAACTGCAAGCCCTGGAAGCGGCGCACCCCGAGTGGGTGACACCCGATTCGCCGACCCAGCGCGTGGGTGGTAAGCCACTCGACCAGTTCGCACCGGTACGCCACGCCGTGCCCATGCTCAGCATCCGCACCGAGACCGACACCGAGGCCAGCGGCGCACAGAATTTTGATACCCGCGTCCGCAAGGAGTTGGGCTTGACCGAGACCGATCCGCCCGTGGAATATGTGGCTGAACTCAAGTTTGATGGCCTGGCCATGAACCTGCGTTATGAGCGCGGCGTGCTGGTGCAGGCCGCCACGCGGGGCGACGGCGAGACCGGGGAAGACGTCACGCAGAACATCCGAACGATCAAGCAGATTCCCCTGCGGTTGTCCTATGTGGCCCCCACGCTCGGCAGTGGCGTGTCCTCTCTGCCCCCCGAGGGGGCTCTCGCGCCTTGGGGCGGCCCGGCGGCGCTCGGCGTTCCGCCCGTGCTCGAAGTCCGTGGCGAGGTCTATATGCGCCGTGACGATTTTGAAGCCTTGAATGAGCGCCAACGCGCACGCATCGCCGCTGGTGAGAAAGGTGAAAAAACCTTTGTGAACCCGCGCAATGCCGCAGCCGGCGCCGTGCGCCAGCTGGACCCTGGCATTGCCGTCCAGCGCCCTTTGAGCTTCTTTGCTTACGGCCTGGGTGAGGTCACACCGGTGGAGCAGGGCGGCCCCAGCTTTGGCACCCATTACGACATGCTGCAGACCCTGAAGCGTTGGGGTTTTCCGGTTGCAGCCCTCGTCGCCACTGCGGATGGCGCTCCTGAATTAATAGCGTATCACCAACATATCGGCCAGACGCGGGACCAGCTCCCCTACGATATTGATGGTGTGGTCTACAAGGTCAACAGCCTGGCCCTGCAGCAGCGCCTGGGTTTTGTCAGCCGAGAGCCCCGTTGGGCGGTGGCCCACAAATACCCCGCGCAAGAGCAGATGACCACCGTGTTGGGCATTGACGTGCAGGTGGGCCGCACCGGCAAGCTGACACCCGTGGCCAAACTGGCGCCGGTGTTTGTCGGCGGCGTAACCGTCACCAATGCCACGCTGCACAACGAAGACGAGGCCCGCCGCAAGGATGTGCGCATTGGCGATACCGTGGTCGTGCGCCGTGCAGGCGATGTGATTCCTGAGGTGGTTAGCGTAGTGCTGCCTGCTGAGACCGTGGAACGGGGTGCGGAGTTCACGATGCCCCGTATCTGCCCGGTCTGTGGCTCCGCCGCGGTGCGCGAAGAGGGCGAGGCCGATTACCGCTGCACCGGCGGGCTGTTTTGCAGCGCCCAGCGCAAGCAGGCCATCCTGCATTTCGCACAACGCCGCGCGGTTGAGGTCGAAGGCCTGGGTGACAAGCTGGTTGAGCAGATGGTGGACGCAGGCATCGTCAAGACCTTGCCGGACCTGTACCGTTTGGGTCTGACGGCGCAGGCGGCAATACAACAGATGTCCGTGGATGAGCTTTTCCAAACGCTCTCAGTGCAAGAGAGGACAAAACTCGCCGTTGAAGAATTGAAGACTCTGGAGCGCATGGCGCAGTTGTCAGCGCAAAACATCTTCGACGCGCTGGAGAAATCCAAACGGACCACCTTGCCCCGCTTCTTGTTCGGTCTGGGCATTCGCCACGCAGGCGAAGCCACGGCCAAGGCGCTGGCCCGGCACTTCGGCAAGTTGGACGCCATCATGGACGCCAGCGAAGAACAGTTGCTGGATGTGTCCGACGTCGGCCCCATCGTCGCCCAGAGCATCCGCACATTTTTCGAGCAAGCCCATAACCGTGAAGTCGTGGAGCAACTTCGTGCCTGCGGCCTGACGTGGGAAGAGGGCGAGCCCGCCGTGCAAGCGCCCAAACCGCTGGCCGGCAAGACCTTTGTGCTGACCGGCACCTTCCCCACGCTGAGCCGCGATGACGCCAAAGATTTGCTGGAAGCCGCCGGCGCCAAGGTAGCCGGTTCTGTCAGCAAAAAGACCGACTATGTGGTGGCGGGCGCCGAGGCTGGCAGCAAACTTGAAAAGGCTTTGGTCTTGGGTGTAGCGGTGATTGACGAGGCGGCGATGCTGGCTTTGTTGGTTGGTGATGCAGAAGGTGGGAACAAAGGCAGTTCGTAAATTTGTGCATTGCCTTAAACTGCCTGCATGAACCGCGCTGCCGCACTCCAAGCCCTGTCTGAGCACAAAGCGCAGATCGTGCAGCGTTTTGGTGTCGCTTCCCTGGCTTTGTTCGGGTCTACCGCGCGTGATGTGGCTAAGCCAGGTAGCGATGTGGATTTACTGGTGAGTTTTGTCGGCCCTGCAACCTCTGCGCAGTTTTTCGGGGTGCAGTTTTATCTGGAAGATGTGCTGGGCTGCCCTGTCGATCTGGTGACCGAAAAAGCTTTGCGTCCCGAGTTACGCCCCTATGTGTTGAAGGACGCGGTTCATGTCTGATCGTGAGTGGCGGTTCTATGTCACGGACATGGTGGGCTTTTGCGAAAAGGTACTGACGTTTACACGAGACCAACAACCCGCTCAGTTCGTAGCAGATGCCATGCGTTTCGATGCAACGGTGCGCAATCTTGAATTGATTGGTGAAGCTGCAACCCATATTCCCCAAGATGTGCGCAACGCCCACCCGGCTATTCCGTGGCGCATGTTGATCGCCACACGAAACCAGCTGATCCACGGCTATCTGGGTCTGGACAACGATATCTTGTGGAGCATCGTGCAGACCGACGTGCCCGTTCTGTTGCAACACCTAAAACTCCTGGAATCCCAAACCCATGACAGTCCGTGACATCCTCAAAATGGGCGACCCGCGCCTGCTGCGCGTCGCGCAGACCGTGCCCGAGCGCGACTTCGACTCCGACGCGCTGCATCTGCTGATTAGTGACCTGCTGGACACGATGAAGGCCGCCAATGGCGCCGGGCTGGCTGCGCCACAGATTGGCGTGGATCTTCAAGTCGTCATCTTCGGTAGTCGCGATAAAAATCCCCGTTACCCCGACCGTCCCATCGTGCCCCCCACGGTGTTGGTCAACCCGGTGATTACACCGCTATCCGCAGATGGCAGCACCACCGGCGATACGCCCGAGGAAGACGACTGGGAGGGATGTCTGTCCGTCCCCGGCCTGCGCGGACTGGTTCCACGCTGGTCGCACATCCGTTACACAGGCTTTGACCAGTATGGCGACCCCATAGACCGCACCGTAAACGGCTTCCACGCCCGCGTGGTGCAGCACGAGTGCGACCACCTGTGGGGCAAGCTGTACCCGATGCGGGTTCGCGATTTCAGCCAATTTGGCTACACTGAAGTCCTGTTCCCTGAACTCTCCTGATACCTATGAGCCCAGAACTTGCCAAAAAGCTCGCCGCTGCAGTGGACGGCATGCCGGCCTTCCCAAAGAGCGTGCAACGGGTTCTGGAGCTGACGCGCGACGTCAACAGCACACCCAAGGACCTGGTCGAGGTCATAGACAAAGACCCGGTACTCACGGTCAAGATTCTCAAGGTCGTCAATTCCGCCTACTACAGCCTGCCCAAACAGATCACTTCGGTGGGCCACTCGGTGGTCTATCTGGGTTTCAACACCATCAAGAACCTGTCTCTCAGCATTGCCGCTATCGGCATGCTGCCCAAGACCAACGAAGCAGGTTTCGACGGCCAGCAGTATTTGCTGCATTCGCTGGCCGCTGCGGCCATTGCCAAGCAATTGGCGCTGAAGGTCGACGATGCTGACCCCATGGATTGTTTTATTGCCGGTTTGTTGCATGACTTTGGCAAGGTGGTGCTGGCCCAGTTCATGCCCAAAGAGTTTCGCGCCGCGCTGGACGTGAGCCAGCAGCAGGGCACATCCCTGCACCTGGCCCTGCGTGAAACGATGGAGGTGGACCATGCTGTGGTCGGCGCCATGCTGGTCGAGAAATGGCGCTTTGCGCCCAAGCTGGTCGAAACCATCCGCCACCAATACGGTCCCGAGCTGGCCGATTCAGACATGATCGCCTGCGTGTTTGCGGCGAACCAGATCAGCAAGAAACTCAAATTTGGCTTTGCGGGCAACCAACTGGTGGAGGAGTTTCCGGCCTCGGTGGCCAAGCGCCTGGGTGGCACGCTGGACGAGATCATCGTCCAGCTGGGCGACCTGGGGCCATTGTTTGAAGAAGCCCAGGTTTTCTCCAAGATCTAGCAAACCCACGCTGTGCCAGCTGTTGGCTTAAGCCGAATTGGCCGGTAGCCCTCGTGGAATATGCCTCAGTAGCTATGAATTCAGGAGCTACTGTGTCGGACCGCACACAGGGGAGCATGAACGTTGCGTATAGTTGAGGGGCGAAACCGGCATTCGGTTCGCAGACGGCAACTATGTCATCCTCCACCCAAAAAGATCTCGTCATCGCACGCCCCGAAGGCCTGTATTGCCCGCCGGGCGATTTCTACATCGACCCCTGGCGACCAGTAGACCGCGCAGTCATCACCCACGCCCATTCGGACCACGCGCGTATTGGCAACACCCACTACCTGGCCCAACGCTTAAGTGCCGGAACGCTACGCCAGCGGCTGGGTGCCGACATCACGCTGCAGACGCTGGACTATTGCGAAACCATTGAACACCACGGCGTGCGCCTCTCGCTACACCCGGCCGGCCATGTGCTGGGGTCCGCGCAGGTGCGGCTTGAGCATGGAGGGCAGGTGTGGGTCGCTTCCGGCGACTACAAGACCGAGGCCGATGGCACCTGCGCCCCGTTCGAGCCGGTGCGCTGCGACACCTTCATCACCGAATCCACCTTTGGCCTGCCCATCTACCGCTGGCCCGCACAGCCCGCGCTGTTTGACGAAATTAATGCCTGGTGGCGGCGCAACGCGCTGGAGGGGCGCACGTCGGTAATCCTGTGCTACGCCTTCGGCAAGGCGCAGCGGGTGCTCAGCGGCGTAGACGCCAGCATCGGCCCAATCGTCGTGCATGGCGCCGTGGAGCCGCTCAACGCGGTGTATCGTGCGGCGGGGGTTGCCTTGCCCCCCACCTACCGCGTGACCGATACCGCGCTGGACAAGGCCGCGCTCAAACGCGCCCTGGTGATCGCACCGCCATCCGCCCAGGGCACGCCTTGGATGAAGCGTTTTGGCGCCGATGCGGTCGACGCCTTTGCCAGCGGCTGGATGCAGGTGCGCGGCCGGCGCAGGCGGCGCGGTGTGGACCGCGGCTTCGTGATGTCCGACCACGCCGACTGGCCCGGCCTGCTGAGCGCCATTGCGGGCACAGGTGCCCAACATGTGCGTGTGACGCACGGCAGCGTGCCGGTGTTGGTGCGTTGGCTCAATGAACACGGGCTTGATGCGCAGGCCTTCGAGACAGAATACGGTGACGACGACGCTGGGGGAGGGGGTGCTGCGGTTGAGGGCGCCGTGGAAGGCGATTTGCCAAGCGGCGTCGTAGGTGATGGCAAAGACGATGTGGAAGGCGAATCCACCCCATGAAGGACTTCGCCGATCTGTACCGCGCGCTCGATGCCAGCCCCGCCAGCCGCATCAAGCAGGCGGCATTGCAGCGTTACCTGCGAGAAGCCGACCCGGCCGACGCCGCGTGGACCGTGTATTTCCTGGCCGGTGGAAAACCGCGTCAACTCGTGCCGACGCGCCTGCTGCGCGAACTGGCGCAACAAGCTTTTGACCTGCCGCAGTGGCTGTTCGAAGAAAGCTACCAGACCGTGGGTGATCTGGCCGAGACAGTCTCTTTGCTGCTGCCGCCAGCCACGGCACCGCAGGAGCGCGGCTTGGCCGACTGGTTGCTGCACCACCTGCTGCCCTTGCGTGGCCTACCCGCCGAAGAACTCACTGCCAAGCTACAGCAACAGTGGCGGGAACTGCCCGACGACCAGCGCCTGGTCTACTTCAAACTCATCACCGGCGGCTTTCGCGTCGGTGTCTCGCGCTTGCAGGTCACGCAGGCACTGGCCGCAGTGGCGGGTGTGGACGCGCGGCGCGTGGCGCAGCGCTTCATGGGCTACACGCTGAGCGGCGCGCAGCCCACTGCCGCCCATTACCTTGCGCTGATTGCGCCGGAGAGCGACGGCGAACAGGACCGTGCGACCAACGGCCAACCCTATCCGTTCTTCCTGGCCCACCCGTTGGCCGAGCCAGTGGCGCGGTTTGATGCACTGCTGGGCTCACCCGTCGAATGGCAGGTGGAGTGGAAGTGGGACGGCATACGTGCGCAACTGGTGCGCCGCGCGGGCCAGGTGTGGCTGTGGTCGCGCGGTGAAGAGCTGATCACCGACCGCTTTCCCGAGCTGGCCGCGCTGGGGGATGCATTGCCGGATGGCACGGTGGTGGATGGTGAGATCGTTATCTGGCGCGATGGGGCGGGCGGGACCAGCGAGCCAGGTGGGGCTGTGGGGGGTGTTCAACCCTTCGCCGAACTGCAAAAGCGCATCACCCGAAAAACGATTGGCCCCAAGATGCTGCGCGATCTTCCAGCCGCGCTCATCGCCTATGACCTGCTGGAATACGACGGTGCCGACCTGCGCATGCAGCCGCAGCACGAACGCCGCTTGTCTCTGGACGCGCTGGCGCAGTCGGTGAACCACCCGCGGCTCATCCTTTCACCGTTGATAACAGGCAGCGACTGGCAGGCACTCGCCGAGCAGCGTGAAGCGGCCCGCACGCTCGGCACTGAGGGCTTCATGCTCAAGCACAAGGACAGCCGCTACGGCGTGGGCCGCACCAAGGCCGAGGGCGTGTGGTGGAAGTGGAAAATCGACCCCATGGGTGTGGACGCCGTGCTGATCTATGCACAGCGTGGCCATGGTCGGCGCGCCAGCCTGTACAGCGACTACACCTTTGCCGTGTGGGACGCGCCGCCCGAGGTGGTGGACCGCAAGCTCGTGCCTTTTGCCAAAGCCTACTCGGGCCTGACCGATGCCGAGATGGCGCAGGTGGATGCCATCATCCGCAAGACCACGGTGGAGACCTTTGGCCCGGTGCGCAGCGTGCGGCCCACGCTGGTGTTTGAGCTGGGTTTCGAAGGCATTGCGCGCAGCCCGCGCCACAAGAGCGGCATCGCCGTGCGCTTCCCGCGCATGCTGCGCTGGCGCGAAGATAAGCCGGTGGCCGAGGCTGACACGCTGCAGACTCTGGCTGCCTTGCTGGCCCATAGCGACCCATGAATCGCGCTCCCACACCGCGCAAGATACCTGCGCGTCAACCCGCGTCTGCCCCAGCGCACGCCGCCGTGCCAGTGTCGGCGACTAGGCCTGCGCCCTTGCCGTCCGATGCCCGCGCCTGGTTCGCCACACGCGGTTGGAAGCCCTTTGACTTTCAGCGTGAGGTCTGGGCCGCGATGGCGGCGGGCGACAGCGGCCTGTTGCATGCCACCACCGGTGCGGGCAAGACCTATGCCGTCTGGCTAGGCGCGCTGCAGGCACTTGCCGCAACCGAAAAGCCAGCCACCACAGCCCGCAAGCCAGTCGCACCGCCGCTCTCCGTGTTGTGGATCACGCCCATGCGCGCACTCGCGGCGGACACCTTGCGCGCGTTGCAAGAGCCGCTGGCATCTCTAGCCCCCACATGGACCGTGGCCGCCCGCACCGGCGACACGCCCAGCGGACAGCGCGCCGCGCAAAACAGGCGTCTGCCCACTGCCCTGGTCACCACGCCCGAAAGCCTGAGCCTGCTGCTCTCGCGTGCGGATGCAGAGGCCACGCTGGGCGGTGTGCGTTTGGTGGTCGTGGATGAGTGGCACGAAATGCTGGGCAACAAGCGCGGTGTGCAATTGCAACTGGCGCTAGCGCGGCTCAAACGCTGGAGAGACGGGCAGGGCGGGAAAGGCGGGAAAGGTGGGCTTTTGGTGTGGGGCATGTCGGCCACGCTGGGCAATCTGGACCAGGCGCTGCACACTTTGCTGGGCCCGCAGCACAACGGCCAGTTGGTAAGAGGCCATACGCCCAAAACCCTGGTCGTCGACACCTTGCTGCCACTGCGCGCCGAACGCTTCCCGTGGGCGGGTCACTTGGGCATGGCCATGCTGCCGCAGGTCGTCCATGAAATCGAACACAGCGGCAGCACGCTGGTCTTCACCAACACCCGCGCGCAGGCTGAGCTGTGGTACCAGGCCTTGCTGGAGGCCAAGCCCGAATGGGCGGGGGTGATCGCGCTGCACCACGGCTCGCTGGACCGCAGCGTGCGTGACTGGGTCGAGACCAGCCTCAAAAGCGGCGCACTGCGCGCGGTGGTCTGCACCAGCAGCCTAGACCTGGGTGTGGACTTTTTGCCAGTGGAGCGTGCGCTGCAAATCGGCTCGGCCAAGGGCGTAGCGCGGCTGCTGCAACGCGCCGGCCGCTCGGGTCACGCGCCGGGGCGGCCCTCACGCATCACGCTAGTGCCCACGCACAGCATGGAGTTGGTAGAGGGCGCTGCCGCCCGCGCAGCCGTGCAGGCAGGGCAGATCGAAGCGCGCGAACCTCCGCTGCAGCCGCTGGACGTGCTGGTGCAGCACCTGGTGACCGTGGCACTGGGTGGTGGCTTTGTGCCGGACGCACTGCTGGCTGAAGTGCGCAGCACTGCGGCTTATGCAAACCTCTCGACAGAGGCCTGGCAGTGGTGCCTGGACTTTGTGTCGCAAGGCGGTGCCTCGCTCGCCGCGTATCCCGACTACCACCGCGTGCAGCCCGATGAAGAAGGCATCTGGCGTGTGCCCGATGCGCGGCTGGCCCGGCGCCACCGCGCCAACATCGGCACCATCGTCAGCGATGCCAGCATGGTGGTGCAGTACCGCGGTGGCGCCAAGCTCGGCACGGTGGAGGAAAGCTTTGCCGCGCGCCTCAAACCCGGCGATTGTTTCCTGTTTGCCGGTCGGTTGCTGGAGCTGGTGCGAGTGCACGAGATGACTGCCTGGGTGAAACGCGCCAGCGGCAAGCAGCCCGCTGTGCCGCGCTGGAATGGCGGGCGCATGCCGCTGTCCACGACGCTAGCCGATGCGGTCGTGGAGCAACTGGCCATCGCAGGGCAGGGCGGACCACCCGCAAACCCCGAGATGGCCGCCGCGCAGTCCATGCTGTCCATCCAGCGCGAATGGTCGGCTCTGCCCACGCCGCGGACGCTGTTGGCCGAAACCTTCACATCACGCGAGGGCAGCCATCTGTTTTTGTACCCGTTTGCGGGTCGCCATGTGCACCTGGGCCTGGCCAGCCTATTCGCCTGGCGTGTGGCCCAACACACGCCGCGCACCTTCTCGATGGCATTCAATGACTACGGCTTTGAGCTGCTGTGTGCCGACGTGGTGGACTGGCCGACACTGCTGCCACAGATACTGGCCATGCCACCGGATGCGGATGCCTTGATGGAGGAAGTGTTGGCCAGTCTGAACGCCAGCGAACTGGCCCAGCGCCGTTTCCGAGAAATCGCTCGCGTCTCAGGTCTGATCTTCCAGAGCCACCCGGGCGAGGCGCGCAGCAGCAAACAACTGCAGGCCTCGTCATCGCTGTTCTGGGAGGTGTTCCGCAAATACGATCCCGGCAACAAACTGCTGCACCAGGCCGAAGCTGAACTACTGCAGCAGGAGCTGGACATCGCCCGCCTGCGCAAGACCCTGCTGCGCATGGCCAGCCAGGCGCTGGTGATGCAGCCGCTCAAGCGGCCAACGCCGTTCGCCTTCCCGCTGCTGGTGGAGCGGTTCCGTGAGAAGCTGAGCAACGAACAACTGGCGGACCGCATCGCGCGCATGGTGGCGCAGTTGGAAAAGGCTGCTGGCGTTGCAACCGGCGCGCCAGCCGCCGAGGCGGTGCTGGCCACCTTGCCCCATGGGCGGGACGCGCTGGCGGATGGCGCGCCGCGCCGTCCGCGCCGCGAGCGCAAAACATCCCGGCCGCTGCCACCGCTTTAAGCGCTTTGTTAAATTCAGCTGAATGGACGACCCTATCGCGCCCGAAAACAACCGCTACGACGCCCCGCAGGACGCCTCGCACGACACCCCCCATTGCGCGGTGCAATGGGCCAATGAAACCCTGCACCTTCTGCCGGAACATGCCGTGTGGTGGCCCGCCGCGCAGACGCTGTTCATTGCCGACATACACCTGGGCAAGGCTGCCAGTTACCGCAAACTTGGCCAGCCCGTGCCCGCTGGCAGCACGCACGACAACCTGCAACGCCTGAGCCGACTCATAGAGCGCCACGCGCCGCAGCACATCGTCTTCTTGGGCGACTTTCTGCACGCCGCTACGGGCCGAACACCCGCCATGTTGCAGGCGCTGCGCACATGGCGCGACCAGCATGCCGCGTTACGCCTGACGCTGGTGCGCGGCAACCACGACAGCCATGCGGGCGACCCACCATCGGAACTCGGCATTGCAGTGGTCGACGAGCCGTTGCTGATAGGCCCCTTTGCTGCCTGCCACCACCCTCAGGTTCACGCCACGCATTTCGTGCTGGCCGGCCACAGCCATCCGGTTGTCCACCTCTATGGCACGGGGCGCGATAGCCTGCGCTTGCCGTGTTTTGTACAGGATGATGGGCGGCAGGCGGTTCTGCCCGCGTTTGGCGGCTTCACCGGCGGCCATGCGGTTGGGGCGCAGCCTGGCAGGTGTATCTATGCTGTCGGCGGGGGACGAGTGTGGGCCATTCCGTCATCAAACCCCTAAAAATACCCAATACGGGTTTTTCAGGGCGCAGTCATCGGAAATTTTGATAAAAAGTGCCTCTAGCCCTCGTGGAATATGCGTGAGCAGCTATAAAAATCGTAGCACCCTCACTGCGAGGCCAGGGCCTCCAGCAACTCCGTTTCGATCTCGATCTGCTTCTTGTTGTGTTGTAACTCCGGCCCATCGATCAAAAACGTGTCTTCCACACGCTCGCCCAGCGTAGCCACCTTGGCCAGTTGCACATTCACCTGGTGGCGCGCCAGTACCAGGGCCAGGCTGTAGAGCAAACCCACGCGGTCGCTGGCCGACACGTTGAGTAGCCAACGCTGGCCTTTTTCGTCCGGCGTCAATGACACCCGCGGTGCAATCGGAAAACTCTTGACCCGGCGCGACACGCGGCCGCGGCTGGGCTTGGGCAGGGGCCCCGCGTCGGTGATGACCTTGGTCAGTCCGTTCTCGATCATGCTGGTGATCTCGCGGTATTCCTCGGGGCCAGCGGATGTGACCACCTGGAAGGTATCGAGCGCATAACCGTTCTTGGCCGTGTGCACGCGTGCATCCAAAATGCTGAAGCCGCGCTGCTCAAAGTAGCCACAGATGCGGGCAAACAAATCGCTCTGGTCCGGCGTGTAGACCATCACCTGCAGGCCTTCGCCCGCAGGCGAACGCCGTGCCCGTACCACGGCCTTGCTGGAGCCCACCAGGCGTGACAGGTGGCGCGTGTGCCAGGCAATATCCGCCGCATCGTGACGCATGAAATAGCCCACATCCAGCGTGTCCCACAGCGGCTTGTGTGCCTCAAAGGGTAAGGAGTGCATGTTGACAATGACCAGCGCCTCGCGTTTGCGGGCTTCCACCTCAGCATCCGGGTCGGGCGCGTGGCCGCCCAGCGCGCGGCTGGTGTAGCGGTACAGGTCTTCCAGCAGCTTACCCTTCCAGGCATTCCACACCTTGGGGGATGTGCCGCGGATGTCG
>NZ_JANXUQ010000179.1 GCF_025356155.1 Rhodoferax sp.
TGCCCCCGCTGCTAAGGAAGAAAAAAAGGCCATGAAGAAGTCCAAGAAGTCCAAGAAGGCTGCTGCCAAAAAAGAAGCAGCACCGAAGTAATTCGTAGCCTTCCACAAAAAAGCCCGCAATTGCGGGCTTTTTTGCGTTTGGCGGATTCTGAAGACTCTCAGTGCGCGGCAGCCGCAGCAGCATCCGCTGCGCTATTGCCGCCCGCCGCAGGCTTGGCGCGGATCGGCCGCGCCAGCCAGACAAAGGGGATCAAGGTCAGGAAGATCAGCGCCGAGCCAAAGAACACGTCGTCCGCCGCGAGCATATAGGCTTGCTGGTCCACCATTCGGTTAATCGTGCTCAGAGCCTGCTCAGTATTCATACCCGAAGTCCCCAAACCTGCAATGGCCGTGGTCGCTGCGATGCTGCCCTGGTTGATCAGCTCCGACAGTTGCGCATGGTGCATGGCCGCGCGGTCCTGCCAAACGGTGATGGCGATGGATGTGCCAAACGACCCACCCAACATCCGCGCAAAACTCGACAGGCCCGAGGCCGACGCAATCTTGTCCGGCGGAATGCCACCCAGAATGATGGACGTCAGCGGGATGAAGAAAAACGCCACCGCCACGCCCTGCACCACGGTAGGCAGCATGATCGTTCCGAAATCCGCCTGGGTGTTGAAGTGTGAACGCATAAACAGCACCAGCGCAAACACGCCAAAAGCAAAGGTCGTCAGCGAGCGCGGGTCGAACTTGGAGATGTTCTTGCCCACCCACGGCGACATGATGATCGCAAACACCCCCACCGGCGCCATCAGCATGCCGGCCTGCGTAGACGTGTAACCCATGAACTGCTGCAACCACAGTGGCAGCAACACCAGGTTGCCCATGAACAGGCTGTAAGCCACGGCCATAGCCACGGTGCCGGTCCAGAAGTTGCGCCGCGCGAGCAGTCGCAGATCCACCACCGGGTGTTCATCGGTCATCTCCCAGGCGATAAAGAACGCAAAACCAATCAGCGCGGTGACGCCCAACGCTATGACCTCTGGCGAATGGAACCAGTCCAGCTCCTTGCCCTTGTCCAGCATGATCTGCAGCGAGCCCACCGCAATCACCAACAAGGCCAGCCCAATCTTGTCGATCGGTAGCTGCTTGGTCGGTGTTTCCCGCTTGTGGTAGATCGTCCACGTGATGAAGGCGGCCATGATACCCACCGGGATGTTGATGTAGAAAATCCATCCCCAGTGCATGTGGTCGGTGATCCAGCCCCCCAGCAGCGGCCCCATCACTGGCGCCACGAGGGTAGTCATCGCCCATAAAGCCATCGCCATACCCGCCATGGCTGGCGGATAACTCGACAGCAGCAGCGCCTGGGCCAGCGGCATCATCGGCCCGGCCACAAAACCCTGCACGGCACGCATACCGATCAGCGTAGTCATATTGGGCGCCAGCCCACACAGGAACGAGCTGAGCACAAAAAGCAGCACGCTCATCGTGAACAAGCGCACCTGGCCAAAGCGCTGCGACAACCAACCGGTCAACGGCAGCGAAATGGCGTTGGCCACACCAAAACTGGTGATGACCCAGGTGCCCTGGTTAGGGCTGACACCCAGGTCACCCGCGATGGCAGGCAAAGACACATTAGCGATCGACGAGTCCAGCACGTTCATGAACGTGGCGGCCGACAGCGCAATCGTGCCCCACAGGCGGGCCGAGCCCACCAGCGGTTGCAGGGGTGTGGGACTAGCGTTGCTCATGCTTAGGCGTTCCGGCGTTGGCGGCGATCACGCGCTGCACTTCGGTGCCGGCCTGGTCGTCCAGGCTGGCAAACACCTGGGTTTGCACGCTGGACGCCGGGTGTGGCGCATCGGCCAGGGCCTTGCCGCTCTGGTCGGTTACATCCACCGTGGCTTCCATCGACAAGCCCACCCGCAATGGGTTTTGTGCGACTTGTTGCGGATCCAGCGCCACGCGCACGGGCACGCGCTGCACGACCTTGATCCAGTTGCCGGTAGCATTTTGCGCAGGCAGCAGCGCAAAGGCAGCACCCGTTCCAGCACCCAGGCCGGCAACCGTGCCCTTGTATTCCACCTTGCGGCCATACAAGTCAGCAGTCAGCGTCACCGGTTGGCCGATGCGGATATTGCGCAACTGCACTTCCTTGAAATTGGCATCGACCCACAACTGGTTCAGCGCGATCAGCGACATCACCGGCGCACCGGCGGCCACACGCTGGCCGAGCTGCACGGTGCGCTTGGCGACATAACCGTCCACCGGAGCGGGCAGCGCTGCGCGGTGCAGTGCCAGATAGGCCTCGCGCACGCGGGCCGCAGCCACCAGCACGCTGGGGTGCGACGCAATGCTGGTGCCATCCGTCATGGCCTGATTGCCAGTCAACTGGGCACGCGCGGCGGCGACACCGGCCTGGGCGGAGGCCAAGGCGTTTTTGGCATTGTCCAACTGCGATTGCGCGTGGTTCAGCTCTTCCTTGGACACGGCACCATTGCCGGCCAGCGACTGGCGGCGATTCAGGTCGTCGGTGGCGCGTGCGATCTCGGTCTGGGCCTTGCTGATGTCGGACTCACGCAGCGTGATCTGCGCGCCCAAGGTGCCGTTGTTGGCATACAGCGAGCGCACTTGGCGAACGGCTTGGCCCAAGTTGGCCTCAGCTTGTTCCAGAGCGACCTTGGCATCGGCCGGATCGAGTTGCACCAGGGGTTGGCCCGCTTTGACGAAGTCGGTGTCGTCGGCCATGATGGCCGTGACGGTGCCGCCCACCTGCGGCGTGATCTGGATCACATTGCCCTGCACATAGGCGTTGTCGGTGGCTTCTTCGTGGCGGCCCACGTACCACTCGTATCCACCCCAGGCCAAACCAATTAGCACCACAATGGCGACGGTGGTCAGGGCTTTTTTGCGGGCGGAGTTGGCCGGTGCTGGCTGGTTGGCTGCGGGAGGGTTGGTAGTAGGAGCGTTCATGGTTTGGCGGTAGAAATAGGGGATAAAGGGGTTGCGGTGCTGGCGAGGTTGTAGCCACCACCCAGCGCGCGAATCAGTTGCACCTGGGTGTCCAGCGCGCGGGCGGCCAAGTCCACCGCCAAGCGGCGCTGGGCCAGCACGGTGGTTTCGGCGCTCAGCACATTGAGGTAGTTGCCCAAGCCAGCCTTGTAACGCTGGTTGGCAATGGCATAGGCCGATTCGGCCGAGTTTTGCGCTGCGGCTTGTTCGGTCTGCTGGCGGGTGATGGCGCTGGCCGATGTCAACTGGTCGGCCACGTCATGCACGGCGTCGATCACCAGCGTGTTGTAGCTTTCCACTGACGCGTCCAGGTCCGCCGTCTTGCCACGCAGGTTGGCACGCAGGCGGCCACCTTCGAAGATCGGCAGGCGGATGGCAGGGCCCACGCCCCACTGGTCGCTGCCGGATTGCAGCAGCTTGTCAAAGCCGATGCTGGAATAGCCGGCAAAAGCCACCAGGTTGATGTTGGGATAAAACTGCGCCCGGGCGTTGTCCACATCGTGTGTGGCTGCTTCCACACGCCAGCGTGCTGCGGCAATATCGGCCCGGCGGCCCAACAGATCCAGCGGGATGGATTTCGTGACCGCTATGGATTTGATAGCTGCTTGTGCAGACGGAACGAGGGCTAGCGGCACATTCGGCTGAGCAGTCAAGGCCGCCAGCGCGTTCAGGGCCAACGCCCGCTGCTCTTGCAGGGTTTCGATCTGCAGGCGCGCATCGGGCAAGGCGCTGTCGCTT
>NZ_JANXUQ010000187.1 GCF_025356155.1 Rhodoferax sp.
GTCGCCAGGTGGTAGTCCAGCCGCCACCCCACGTTGTTGGCATAGGCTTGGCCACGGTTGCTCCACCACGTGTAGCAGGCGTCTGTCGTGTCGGGCTCCAACTGGCGGTAGACGTCGACGATGCCGCCCTCGCCAATCAGCTTGGTCACCCAGGCGCGCTCTTCGGGTGTGAAGCCACTGTTCTTCTGGTTGCTGCGCCAGTTTTTCAGGTCCACTTCTTTGTGCGCGATGTTGATGTCGCCGCACAGGATGAAGTCGCGCTGACTTTTTAGCGCCTGCAGGTGTGGGTACATCGCGGCCAAAAACCGGAACTTGGCGGTTTGGCGCACTTCGCCCGACGAGCCGCTGGGAAAGTAGGAGCTGATGATGGAATGTTTGCGCGACGGCGTGTCAAAGCGGAGCTCCACATAGCGCCCCTCGCCGTCAAACTCGCCACCGTCAAAACCAATCACCACATCACTGGGTTCCAGCCGGGTGTAGACGTCCACGCCCGAATAGCCCTTTTTCTCGGCAAAATGGAAATGGCCCTTGAGACCCGCCAGCGACTCAAACTTGTCCGCTATATCGGCCGCCTGGGCCTTCACCTCTTGCACGCAAATACAATCAGGCGCGGCCTGGTGCAGCCACGCCTCCAGCCCCTTGCTGGTGGCCGAGCGAATGCCGTTGAGGTTGAGACTGGTTAATTTAAACAAGGAATTTTTCATGGCAAATCACGACCCGTTGGCCCAAGAGTTTGTGCAGTTTGCAGTGGAGTGCGGGGTGCTGCGCTTTGGCGAATTCAAAACCAAGGCCGGTCGCATGAGCCCCTACTTCTTCAACGCGGGCCTGTTTGACGATGGAGCCAAACTGGGGCGTTTGGCTGGATTCTATGCTCAGCGCCTGCTGGCTAGCGGCATTGAATTCGACATGGTTTTTGGCCCGGCTTACAAAGGCATTCCATTGGGCGCTGCCTTGTCGGTAGAGCTGGCCCGCTTGGGCCGCAACGTGCCCTTTGCCTATAACCGCAAAGAGGCCAAGGACCATGGCGAGGGCGGCACCCTGGTCGGCGCCCCGCTCAAGGGCCGCGTGCTGATCGTCGACGACGTGATGTCCGCCGGCACCGCCACCCGAGAGTCCATTGCCATCATCCAGGCCGCCGGCGCCACACCGCATGCGGTGCTGATTGCGCTGGACCGGCAAGAGAAAGCTACCGAAAACGGCCAGGATGTGCCCTACAGCGCCGTGCAGTTTGTACTGCGCCAATTGGGGCTACAGGTTTGTTCGATTGCGAAGCTGGGTGATTTGATGCAGTATCTGGCGGGTCACAGCGGCGCAGGTTTGGCCCAGGCGCACCAACAGGTGCAGGCCTACCGGGAGCGTTACGGTGTAGACCAAGGATAAAAATGACAATGTGCAAGAAGGGGTTGCTGCTAGCCGCCGGTCTGGTTCTGGCCGGCGCCAGCGCGTGCGCGCAGACAACCCCTGGGGTCTACACCTGCGTGGACGCCAAGGGGCGCAAGCTGACGGCGGACCGCCCCATCCCCGAATGCACCGACCGCGAGCAAAAGATATTGAACCCCAGCGGCACGGTCAAGGAAAAAATTGGCCCGACGCTGACCGCCAAGGAGCGCGCCGAACTTGAGGCGAAGGAAAAGCGCGACATCGAGGAACGCAGCCACACGGCCGACGAAAAGCGACGCGACCGCGCGCTGCTGACGCGGTACCCCAACAAGACCGTGCACGACCAGGAACGGGCCGAGGCCCTGGTGCAAATCGGGGTGGTCCTACAGGCCGCAAAAACCAGGCTGGATGAGTTGATCAAGCAGCGCGTGGCCATCGACGAAGAGATGGAGTTCTACAAGAAGGATCCCGCCAAAGCGCCCGCCTATCTGCGCCGCCAGCAGGACGAGAATATCCAGAGTCAGGCCGTGCAGCGCCGATTTATTGGCGAGCAGGACGGAGAGATCAAACGTGTGAATGTGCGCTTTGACGACGAGCTGGTGCGCCTGCGCCAGCTTTGGGCCCTGAGCGCGCCCGCAAAGAACTAGCCGTTTCAGTTGCCTCAACTGCGGCGCTTTTGTAGTTCGCCCGCAGCACACCTAGGGTAAACGCCGCCGTTCGTGTCCCCCGCCCTTCGGGCTCCTCCTTGACCTCACTTTGGCGTTCACCCTAGGTCTGCTGCTCGAGACTGTGGGCGCGGCGGTGGTACTTAGGCCAGCTTGCTGCGCAGCACGTCGTTGACCTGCTGTGGGTTGGCCTTGCCTTTGCTGGCTTTCATGATCTGGCCCACGAGGCCGTTCAGCGCTTTTTCGTTGCCCGCTTTGAACTCGGCGACGTTCTTCGCATTGGCGGCAATCACTTCGTCGACGATGGCTTCTAGAGCGCCGGTGTCGTTCATCTGCTTGAGGCCCTTGGCTTCGATGCAGGCGTCGATATAGTCCTGAGCGCCATCGTACTTAGTTCCAGGGTAGTGGACTAAATCCTCACCAAAGATTTTCTTCGCGGCGGCATTTGAAATGGTTCCGTCATGAATCCGGCCGATAAGTGCAGCCAAATTTGCGGGCGTAACAGTTTCTTGAAATTCCTCGAACGAAAGTTCTTCAATTGCGTTCAGGTACTTCGACACCTCCCCCATGATCCAGTTGCTGGCCAGCTTGGCCTGGCCGCAGGCTTTGGCGGTTGCTTCAAAGTAGTTGGCAATCGCCTTGCTCTGTGTCAGCTGCGTCGCGTCATACTCCGGCAAGCCATAGGTACGCACAAAGCGTTCAGCCATCACTCTAGGCAATTCGGCCATCAGCCCTCGTACTTCCTCAATCCATTGCTCTGAAATGTATAGCGGCGGCAAATCCGGGTCGGGGAAGTAGCGGTAATCCGCTGCGTCTTCCTTGGTGCGCATCGCACGGGTCTCGCCAGTGTCCGGGTTGAACAGCACGGTGGCCTGCTCAATAGCCTTGCCGTCTTCAATCTGCTCGATCTGCCAGCGCACTTCGTAGTCGATGGCCTGCTGCATGAACTTGAAGCTGTTCAGGTTCTTGATCTCACGCCGTGTGCCCAGCGCTTGGCCGGGCTTGCGCACCGACACGTTGGCGTCGCAGCGGAACGAGCCTTCTTGCATGTTGCCATCGCAGATGCCGATCCAGGTCACGATCTTGTGCAGCTCTTTGGCATAGGCCACGGCCTCCACGCTGGAGCGCATGTCGGGCTCGGTGACGATCTCCAAGAGCGGCGTGCCGGCGCGGTTCAGGTCGATGCCGGTCTGGCCAATGAAGTCTTCGTGCAGCGACTTGCCGGCGTCTTCTTCCAGATGCGCGCGCACCAGACGCACGGTTTTTTTCTCGGCGACACCCTTGACTTCGGGCATGAAGAATTCGACCGCACCGCCTTGCACCACGGGGATCTCAAACTGGCTGATTTGGTAACCCTTGGGCAGGTCGGGATAAAAATAATTCTTGCGCGCAAAAATGCTCTTGGGCGCGATGTGCGAGCCAATGGCCAAGCCGAATTCGATGGCACGTTGCACGGCGCCCTTGTTCATGACCGGCAGTGTGCCGGGCAGGGCCAGGTCCACGGCGCAGGCTTGCGTGTTGGGTTCGGCACCAAAGGCGGTGGAGGCGCGGCTGAAAATCTTGCTGGCGGTCGACAACTGGGCGTGCGTCTCGAAGCCGATGATGACTTCGTACCCATGCACCAGCGGGCCGGTCGGGCGGCCCTGTTGTTGTGCTTCAAATGTGTTCACGGTTTCACTGCTCATTTTTTGTCAAAATCCTGCGGGGCGGGCGGCGTGGAAGTCCGTTGCTTGCTGGAACCGGTGCGCGGCATTCAGCAGACGCGATTCCTGGAAATAATTGCCCAGCAACTGCATGCCAGCGGCGCCAAAACCAACCGGAATGCTCATGGCGGGCGAGTCCAGGTCTATGACGGCATAGGCTTGCGTGTTGGACATAGTATCAAACGCGGCCGGGGCTTGTGAGACAACCTCGGGCTGAGTGAAGAGTTGGGCGTGGGCTTCAACCCCGGTAGCCACCTCGTAGCGTTGAATTAGTTTTTGCATAGTTAGAACAAAGACTTTTGTGTGTTTTTTTGACTGGCAGCAAGCATGTACCCTTTGCTGCCGTCCTTCGAATCGCGTTCAATGAAGCCTTGCTTTTCGAGTTGATTGAAAACCCGACGGATGTTGCGATAAAAAAGATCAAAAGCATGAATATTTGATTGATCATTGTCGTCAGAAGCCCAAAGCGCAAAGCTAGCTTGTTTGGCGCTTACCGTGCGTTTAGAGTTGAAGTGGTTATATCGGTAGATGACGGTCAGTACTCTGCGCCACATTAGAGGTGCTTCATCGAACGTATTTCCAAACCGCTCCCGTAACTCTGTTTCAAAATCGCTTGTGATTAGTTTGCGGTCAGCAACATAGACCGGATACAGCTCGCTACTGCGAGAGTCACGTGAAATCAAACCAGTTTCTTCTAGTATCTTGATTGCCTGAGAGTGATTGTTGTCGGGCGTCAGTAAAACGCAGTATTTGCCTTCTGAGTTGGCCCACTCGCTTTTGATTAGATAGGCGAGAACAGCCTGTTTCTCCAGAGAAAGTTCTTCGAACGAACCAAGCTTCTTTGCAATGTAGGCATCACATGATTCAAAAAGCTGTCTCATGCGCGCATCGAGTAACTTTCCCGTTTGCAAGACGAGCGTTACTTCATCTGATTTAAATTTGAAATAAGGAAGATTCAACTTGTTATCCAAGCATAGGCTGACGAGTGTTGACATGCCTATGCCTCGCCCCTCCCACTTTCGGTACACGCGGAGTACATCTGCTAAGCGCGGATTTCGCGGTTTTGTTTCTGGAACTACTCGGAGAATGGGGGGTGATTTAGGAGTATTCCCCTGCGCGAAGTGCAACAACAATTGATCTCGAAAACGACCAGGGTTTGATATCTCAATCTGCTTCCCCGGAGTAATCGAAATAACGACCTGTTTATTGATCGAGTAATCGCGATGGGCCAATGCATTGTTGATAGTTTCACGCAAAACGGCTTCTGGATACTGTGCGCTAAGACCGCCTCCATTCGCAGAAGTTACTCCCGTTTGGATGTTTCGTAAGACGTAGGCGTTGGCTTGTTCAAGCAGAGGCAATACGTTGCCGATCATGTCCTGCTTGTCTTGTACGATTACCGTTTCGCGATTCGGGGCGTTTACATAACCATGTACATGAGCGCGAAAACCCAGTATGTCGCCGGGAAAGGCACCGGCTACAAGTCCGCCAAGCAGCGTTAGTTTGTCTTCGAGTAAAAACCGCTTGCGCACAAGAAAGGGTAGTGCGTCATTCAATGTGGGCTTCAAACTTTCAATTTTCTGCAGCCGATTGAGCTGCAGGATATATTCGTTCAATCGATCTAGGTCTATGCTTTCGATGCCCTCAGTTCCTATGGGGTCGAGTTCTTTCGCTTGTGCAATCTCTTCTAGGAATTCTGCGTGCCTGTCCAATTCAGCTTGTTTGACGAGGTGATCTCCTGTCAGTAGCCGCTTGTAAGCATGACCTTTGTAAAACACGAAGCGCTTTTGGATCGGAAGTTCGTCAACACGTTGTATTGCAATACGCCCGTTTAAAAATGTTTGAATTTCCGGTGGTGGAAGATACTCTGTCAAATCCAAGTCATGTCTCTCCGCATCGGTAAACGCGTTGCGTAGATTTGTTAACTTCGACTCAACTTCCGGGTTGTAGCCGGTGAAAACATATTTTCTATCTTGCCCCTGCCCTATCTCCTTAATGCCCAAAATAAGTATGCCTCCTCGGGTATTTAAAAAGGCATTGACACTTTTATGGTGTTCCGTCCAATCTTGGCTGTTGGCCGGGCATGGTTTGATTTCAACAACGTCGCTTTCTAATTCTTCAAAGCGCGATTGATGAATGAGCAGCCCCAACTGTGTGAGCAGAACAGTTAGATCATTCATGGTATTTAATACCCAACTGGCTTAATTATGTGGAAATCGGTCGCTTGCTGGAAGCCGTGCGCGGCGTTCAGCAAACGCGCTTCCTGGAAATAATTGCCCAGCAACTGCATGCCCACCGGCATGCCGCCAGCCCCAAAGCCCACTGGGATGCTCATGCCGGGCAGGCCCGCCAGCGAGCCGGGCAGCGTGAAGATGTCGGCCAGGTAGTTGGCCACTGGGTCGTCTGATTTTTCGCCAATTTTCCATGCCACCGTGGGCGCGACCGGGCCAGCAATGACGTCGCAATCCTTGAACGCATTTTGAAAATCGTCGGCAATCATGCGGCGGATCTTTTGCGCCTGCAGGTAGTAGGCGTCGTAGTAACCGTGGGACAGCACATAGGCGCCAATCATGATGCGGCGCTTGACCTCGTCACCAAAACCTTCGGCGCGGGTTTTCTTGTACATGTCGGCCAGGTCGGTGAACTTGTCGGCGCGGTGGCCAAACTTCACCCCGTCAAAGCGGCTCAGGTTCGAGCTCGCCTCGGCTGGCGCAATGATGTAGTACACCGGTATCGACAGCTCGGTGCGCGGCAGCGTAATGGGTACCAGCTTGGCACCCAGCTTCTCATATTCTTTTAGCGCGGCGTCAATGGCGGCGCGCACATCAGCCGACAAACCTTCGCCAAAAAACTCCTTGGGGATGCCGATGCGCAAGCCTTCAATGGAGTCATTCAATTTCAGCGAATAGTCTTCGGCCGGTACATCGATCGACGTCGAATCCCGATCCAAATCGGGGCCACACATAGCAGATAACAGCAGCGCGCAATCCTGTGCCGAACGCGCCATGGGACCGGCCTGGTCCAGGCTGGACGCGAACGCCACCATGCCGTAGCGCGAAGCCCGGCCGTAGGTGGGCTTGATGCCGGTGATGCCGCAGAAAGACGCGGGCTGGCGGATGGATCCACCGGTGTCGGTGCCAGTAGCCGCGGGGGCCAGACGCGCCGCCACGGCGGTGGCGCTGCCGCCGGACGAGCCGCCGGGGATACGCGTGGTGTCCCATGGATTGCGCACCGGCTCTACTGTGCCGTGACCCACTGCGGAAATGGCCGAATTCTCGTTGCTGGAGCCCATGGCGAACTCATCACAGTTCAGCTTGCCCAGCGTGACGACACCCTGCGCCGCCAGCTTGGCTACCACGGTCGCGTCAAACGGCGAGCGGTAGGTTTTGAGCATGCGCGAGCCAGCCGTGGTAACGAAATCCTTGGTAACAAAAATATCCTTGTGCGCGATGGGCACGCCTTCCAGTAAGCCGGCCGTGCCATTGGCGATGCGTGCATCGGCGGCGCGGGCCTGGGCCAGCGTGGTGTCGGCATCAACTGCGACAAAGGCGCCTAGACTGGCATAGGCGGCGCTGCGGTCCAGGAAATGCTGGGCCAGTTCAACGGCGGAGACTTTTTTGTCGCGCAGGGCCTGGGTCAGGGCGTGCACGCTCTGGTGGTGCAGGTCCGTGGAGGATGATGGGGTGGAAGTAATCGTCATCGTGTGCTTTACTGAAATTTACTTACTCAATCACCTTGGGCACCAAAAACAGGCCGTTCTCGACCGCCGGTGCGCTGCGCTGGTTGGCTTCGCGCTGGTTGGGCTCACCGGCCACGTCTTCACGCAGGCGCAAAGCAAAGTCTGACAAAACCACAACCGGATGGGCCAGCGGCTCAATGCCGGCGGTGTCCACGGCGCGCATTTGTTCCACGATATTGAAAAACCCGTTCATCTGCGTCAGCATGCGCTCACTTTCAGTGTGAGAGAGTTCTAGACGTGCCAGATTTGCAATGCGGGCGATATCGGTAGATGTCAGTGACATGGTGCGTATTGAGTTGAAACCAAAGGTAATTCGGTGCCAATGGCTCGGTTTAGAGAGTGGTGTACAAAGTCAATCGGTTATTATCCTGCCTTTGGCGTAGGTGCTGCAAAATCACCAAAGTTGACGCCAGACTTACGACTTTTTAACGATAAAACCGTGGTGACGGGTGGCCGAGGTGCCTTCTGTGCCCGAGAGGATGTGTGATGTTTGGATCTTTCCGTCGGTATTTTTCTACCGACTTGGCCATTGACTTGGGTACGGCCAACACCCTGATTTTTGTACGTGGTCAGGGGATTGTTCTAGACGAACCTTCCGTTGTCGCCATCCGCCACGAAGGCGGCCCCCAAGGCAAAAAGACGATTCAAGCCGTCGGCAAAGAAGCCAAGGCCATGCTGGGCAAAGTCCCCGGCAATATCGAAGCCATTCGCCCGATGAAAGATGGCGTGATCGCCGATTTCACGGTCACCGAGCAGATGCTCAAGCAGTTCATCAAAATGGTGCATCCGCGTGGCATTTTCCGCCCCAGCCCGCGCATCATCATTTGTGTGCCCTGCGGCTCTACCCAGGTTGAGCGCCGCGCGATCCGCGAATCGGCCCTGGGCGCCGGTGCCAGCGATGTGTATCTGATTGAAGAGCCCATGGCAGCCGCCATCGGTGCCGGTCTACCCGTATCAGAGGCCAGCGGGTCCATGGTCGTGGATATTGGTGGTGGTACTACCGAAGTGGGCGTCATCTCGCTGGGTGGCATGGTCTACAAAGGCTCGGTCCGCGTCGGCGGTGACAAGTTTGACGAAGCCATCATCAACTACATCCGCCGCAACTACGGCATGCTGATTGGTGAGCCAACCGCAGAATCCATCAAGAAGAAGATCGGCTCGGCCTTCCCAGGCTCTGAAGTAAAAGAAATGGAAGTCCGCGGACGTAACCTGTCCGAAGGCGTGCCCCGCAGCTTCACGATCTCTTCCAATGAAATTCTGGAAGCGCTGACCGACCCGCTGAACAACATCGTCTCCGCCGTCAAGAACGCGCTGGAGCAAACCCCGCCCGAGCTGGGCGCCGACATTGCCGACCGCGGCATGATGTTGACCGGTGGTGGCGCGCTGTTGCGTGACCTGGACCGCCTGCTGGCCGAAGAAACCGGCCTGCCCGTGCTGGTAGCCGAAGACCCGCTGACCTGTGTGGTGCGTGGTTGCGGCATTGCGCTGGAGCAGATGGAGCGCCTGGGCTCCATTTTCACCAGCGAATAAGCGTCGAGATCGAGTAGCCGCCGGTACAGCGATGCCCGTACCATGCCTTTAGGTACGCTGAACAGAGACCCCCCTCCCTTCTTCCGGCAGGGCCCGTCGGCCCTGTCGAAATTGGCCGTGTGCAGCGCACTGGCCTTTTTTCTCATGGTCGCGGATGCGCGCTTCAAGGTCATGCAGCCGCTGCGTGTGGTGCTGGCGGCCGTGTTGTACCCGGCGCAGTGGCTGGCCTTGCGTCCGGTGCTGCTGTACCAAAACACCAGCCAGTATTTCTCTTCGCTGACCGCGGCGCAGTCCGCGCAGCAAGAGGTCATCAAAAAACACAATCTGCAGTCACAGCGCGCCAACCAGGTCGACCAGTTGTCGCTGGAGAACACCCGGCTGCGCAAACTAATGGGTCTGCGCGAACGTTTGCAATCCCCCGCAATTGCCGCACAGGTCATCTACGACGCCGCCGATCCGTATAGCCGCAAAGTCATCATTGACAAGGGCATGGCGGACAAGATTGGCCTGGGCTCACCGGTGTTGGACGAACTGGGCGTGCTGGGCCAGGTTACCCGCGTCTATCCACTGGTCAGCGAAGTGACGCTGATCACCGACCGAGACCACGCCATCCCCGTGCTGAACACGCGTACCGGCGCACGCGGCGTGGCCTTTGGCGATGTGTCTTTGCATGTGGATGCAATGGAACTGCGCTTCATGGCGGCCAATGCGGATGTGATGGCTGGCGATCTGTTGACCACCAGTGGTGTAGACGGTGTCTACCCGCCCGGTCTGCCGGTGGCACGTATTGAGAAGATCGAGCGCCGTGTGGACGCCGTGTTCGCCCGCATTTACTGCGTGCCCCTGGCGATGGTGTCGGGAGCAGGCCATGTGGTGGTGCTGGATACGGTGACCGCACAAATTCCGCCCCGGCCCGTGCCCGATGCGCCTGTTGTGGCATCCCGCCGCGGAGTCGTCAAACCATGATCATGCGCCCAGGTCAGCAACTGCTGCTGCCCGCCAATCCACTCTTCATCTGGGGCAGTCTGATTGCCGCCATGCTGCTCAACATGCTGCAGGGCATGGGCTTGTTGGGTCGCGCCGGTTGGACGCCCGATGTGCTTGCCGTGGTGCTGGTGTTTTGGACTGTGCACCAGCCGCTGCGCGTCAGCATTGGCGGCGCCTTTGTGTTTGGCCTGTTGATGGATGTGCACCAGGGCGGCCTGCTCGGCCAACATGCTTTGGCGTATACGGTATTGAGCTTTTTTGCCATCACCATCCACCGCCGTTTGCTGTGGTTTTCGGTGCTCTCGCAAGCAGCCCAGGTTTTGCCGTTATTTGTTGTGGCGCATGCGGTGGAATTGGCGCTGGGCATGCTTAGTGGAGGCACGTTCCCCGGGTTCTCGTTGCTGTTGGCACCGCTTGCAGAGGCGATTCTCTGGCCGGTAGCCAACATGATTTTGCTAGCCCCACAATTGCGCGCTCCCAACCCGGACGCCAATCGTCCTTTATGAACGCCAACACGCTTGCCACTGCGTGTGCTGCGCTGCGTCGTCTATGACCGAAATCCGCAACGTCGAAGCGGACCTCGCGCGTTTTCGCACCCGCGTGTTCGCGGTCAGCGTGATGGTGTTGCTCTGTTTCTTGCTGCTGGCCATGCGGCTGGTTTATTTGCAGGTGATACGCCACGACGATCTGCGCGCGCAGGCTGAAAGCAACCGCACGTCCATCGTGCCCATCGTCCCTAACCGTGGGTTGATCGTGGACCGCAATGGCGTGGTGCTGGCCAGCAATTACTCGGCCTACACGCTGGAAATCACGCCCAGCAAAACCAATGGCCTTGAGCAGACCATTGATGAGCTGGGCAAGGTCATGGACGTGACCGTGCGTGACCGCAAGCGTTTCAAGAAGCTGATGGAAGAGTCCAGGAGCTTTGAGTCTCTGCCCATCCGCACCCGCTTGACCGAGACGGAAGTAGCGCGTTTTGCAGCCCAGCGTTTCCGCTTTCCGGGTGTGGAAATCAAGGCCCGCCTGTTCCGCAACTACCCCTATGGCGAGCTAGCCAGCCACGTCATTGGCTACATCGGGCGCATCAACCAAGCCGAGAAAGCCAAGATCGAGGACGACGAGGACCAGGCCAACTACCGTGGTACCGAATACATCGGCAAGCTCGGCGTAGAGCAAAGTTTTGAGAGCCAGTTGCACGGGGTGACCGGCGTGGAGCGGGTGGAGACGTCGGCCGGTGGGCGCGCCATGCGCAAGCTGGCCAGCAACCCGTCTACTCCCGGCAACATGGTGGTTTTGTCCATAGACATCAAACTTCAAAAACTGATCGAAGACATGTTTGGCGAGCGCCGGGGCGCACTGGTGGCCATCGACCCCAAGACTGGCGAAGTGCTGGCCTTTGTCAGCAAACCCACTTTTGATTCGAACCTGTTCGTCGAAGGCATTGACCAGGAAAACTGGGCCATGCTCAATGAATCGCTGGACAAGCCTTTGCTGAACCGCGCGCTGCGCGGCACCTACCCACCCGGCTCAACCTACAAACCTTTCATGGCCCTGGCCGCACTGGAGACCGGCAAGCGCTCGGCCAGTACGCTGGTCAACGACCCCGGCTTTTACATGTTTGGGGGTCACCGCTTTGGAAGCCCGGAGTCGGACCGCAAGGGCATCATGGACATGCGCGCGGCCATCATTTACTCCAGCAATGCCTACTTCTATTCACTTGCCAATGAGCTGGGCGTCGACACCATGCACGACTTCATGAAGCCTTTGGGCTTTGGTCAGATCACCGGCATCGACATCAACGGCGAGGTGCGAGGCGTGCTGCCCAGCACCGAATGGAAGAAAAATTATTACAAGCGGCCCGAGCAAAAGAAGTGGTACGCCGGCGAGACCATCTCTCTGGGCATTGGCCAGGGCTATAACAATTTCACGATGTTGCAACTGGCACAGGCTGTATCCACGATGGCCAATGGCGGTGTCAAACACAAACCGCAGTTGGTGATTGCCACACAAGACGTCAGCACCCGCGTGCGCACGCCGGTAACTCCAGAGCCCGCGCAATCTCTGGGTTTCAAGCCCGAGAACATAGAAATCGTCCGCAACGCCATGGTGGCGGTGACCCAGGGTGGCACGTCTGCCGGCGTATTTGCTGGGGCGGGCTACTTGAGTGCAGGTAAGACTGGCACAGCACAGGCCGTGTCTTTGAATCAAAAGGAAAAGTACAACGCGGCAAGAATGGAAGAGCGCCAGCGGGACCACTCCCTCTACATCGCCTTCGCACCGGCTGATAACCCCAAGATCGCGTTGGCCGTGATTGTGGAGAACGCAGGTTTTGGCTCCACCTCGGCCGCACCTATTGCGCGTCGGGTTTTTGACTACTGGTTGCTGGGTCAGTACCCCAACGCAGAGGATCTGGTGGCCGTCAGCAACGGTCAAGCCACTGCGCCGAAGGGCAAGCCGCTGGTCGCGTCTACGGTGCCATGGCCCCGTGGCAGTACGACCACGACGTCCAGCGCTACGCCGATGACGCCAGCCAGCGCCCGCTAGCCAGTTTTTTTGTTGCGCGTCGGGCACGCCAACAATATTGGAACGCAAGCTTGAACCCAGTCGCAGCGTGCCACGACTCAGGGTGGCAAGGCGCGTTCATGGTTGCTGCAAGACGCGCCCGGCGGTACCATAGGTTCGCGTCGCCATCCCCGCGATCGCACACACATGGCTGGCTTAACCATTGTTCCTGAATAGGCACACAACGAGGAGATACCCATGACCCAGTTGAAACAAACCCAATCCCTGTCAATTTTGAAAAGCACACTGGCGGTGCTGGGCGCCAGCATTGGCGTCACCATGGCGCCGGTAGCGCTAGCGGCAGACCCACCCGGCGTGCGCCCTGTGAACGGCGATATGGTGAAAGCGGCCGGTGATGGCTCAGTACGCGGCCTGGTGCCTGCAGTCAAGACGGCACCGCAAGGCGCGGAACAGCAAAAAGGCAAATGCGACAAGACCGCGCCCGTTGGCGCAGCCCAGCACAAGTGCGAGGGGGGTGACGGTGCGCTGATCGGCCTGCTGACACCGGTTGGCCCCAACGGCGCGAAGCAAGTGAAGTTGGACGGCGTCGCCAAGCCCAAGACCGGCCAGTAATGTCCCGCGGTAGCCGGTAGAGTTTTTGCGATGGCAGAACCCGGAGCTACGCCGCCGTGGCCCCGAACCTGGCGTGTCCATGATGCGCTGGACCGGTCTTCGCCCTATTCCTATGACTGCGGTGGCTGTGGCAGTTGTTGCCGTGACAAGCTGATCCAGGTCAACCCCTACGAGGTGGCCTTGCTGGCAGCGCAGCTGGGGTTGACCACCACGGAGTGCATCACGCAGCATCTGGATGGCATCTACCTGCGCCGCAAGCCGGATGGCCGATGCACATTCTTTAACGAACAGGGTTGCAGCGTGCACCCGGCCCGCCCACTGGTTTGCCGTCTATACCCTTTGGGCCGTGCGGTGGACGCCGTGGGGACAGAGAGCTTTCGCCATTTATTGCCGCACCCCCAAACCCAAGGCAGGTATGGCGAAACTGCCACCGTGCAGGACTGGATCACAGCGCAGGGCGCACAAGCCTTGATCGACGCCGTGTTGCGCACCGAAGGCGTGGATGTGACGGGTCTTGCATTGGACCAGCGCGCGTCCCACCACATGGCGATCCTGAAGCAGCGTTTTGGTCTGACCGACGCCGCCGCCTAACGCAGAAATGCGTCGTAGCTGGTCTTGAGGATCAGTGCCGACACCACGGCAATGAAAACGCCGCGCACAAAACCCGTGCCGTGTTTGAGTGCCAGGTGTGTACCCGCCACGCTGCCCAGCACGTTGGCAATCGCCATCGCCAGCACAAAGTGCCACCACACATAGCCCTTCACGGCAAACAGCACGATGGCCGCCAGGTTGGATGCTGTGTTGAGCAACTTGGCGCTGGCCGATGCGTTCAGAAAATCGTAGCCCAGCACACGCACCATCAGGAACACAAAAAAGCTGCCGGTGCCGGGGCCAAAGAAGCCGTCGTAAAACCCGATGACTGCGCCAATGGCACTCGCCACCAGCGCTTCACGCTGGCCCATGAAGCGTGGTACATGGTCGCGCCCCAATTCCTTCTTGGCCAGCGTATAGGCCAGCACCATCACCAGCACCGCCGGTAAAGCCTTGCGTAAATACTGGGGTGATACGACCGTCACCAACCAGGCACCGCCCAACGACGCGGCAAAACACACGATGGCCGCAGGCGCCAGCGCATGCCATCGCATCTGCACGCGTTTGCTGTACTGCACCGTGGCGATGGCCGTACCCCAGACCGAGGCGCCCTTGTTGGTGCCGAACAGCGTGGCCGGATGGGCGTTGGGAAAAGTGGCGAACAGCGCAGGCACCAAGACCAGGCCGCCACCACCGACGATTGAATCCACAAAACCGGCCAAGAGCGAGGCCAGCGAGACAATAAGCATTTCCATCTGGAGATTCTCGCATTGCCGCCACGCGGCGTATTGCTATACAAAAAATAGCAATAAATGCCTATTCTGCGAGGGCTGCAGGCCGATTTTTCATGTGCTTCTGTCGTCGGACCGCCGGTGTGCGCCCACGCAGGGGCGAAAAAAAAGCACTGACTGGGTCAGTGCTTTTGTGAGCTGCACCTCAAGGTGGATGCAGAAATTGTTACTTGTTGCTCGCCGTCTCCTCGGTTCGCTTCTTCCATCTGGCTCTTCGCAGTTGCCGTCTAACCTTTTGAGTGCCACGACTGTAACAACGGCCATGCACTTTTGCATTGGGATTAACCCTTCATGGCCTGTAACGAATTGTCTTCCATGATCCACTGCGCGGCCTTCTCGGCAATCATCAGCGTCGGCGAGTTGGTGTTGCCGCTGGTGATCAGCGGCATGACGCCCGCATCCACCACACGCAGGCCCGCCACACCATGCACCCTGAGGCGCGCATCGACCACGGCCATCGCGTCATCTACTCGGCCCATCTTGGTGGTGCCCACGGGGTGGAAGATGGTGGTGGCAATGTCGCCCGCCAGCTTGGCCAACTCGGCATCGCTCTGGAACTGCACGCCGGGTCTGAACTCTTCGGGCAAGTATTTTTGTAGCGCCGGTTGCGCGACGATGTTGCGCGTCAGGCGCAATGAATCCGCAGCGATTTTGCGGTCTTCTTCGGTGCTCAAGTAGTTGGGCGCAATGGCCGGTGCATCCGCAAATTGGGCGGACTTGATATGTACCGTGCCACGGCTCGTGGGGTTGAGGTTGCACACGCTGGCGGTGATGGCGTTGAAGCCGTGCAGCGGTTGGCCAAACGCATCCAGGCTCAGCGGCTGCACGTGGTATTCCAGGTTGGGGTAGGGCTGGTCCGGGTCGCTGCGCGTGAAAGCGCCCAACTGGCTGGGCGCCATGCTCATGGGGCCCGTGCGCTTGAAGGCGTACTCCATGCCGATCTTGGCCTTGCCCCACAGCGAATTCGCTTGGGTGTTCAGCGTGGCGGCGTTTTGAACCTTGAAGACGGCGCGGATCTGCAAATGGTCTTGCAGGTTTGCGCCAACACCCGGCAACTCCTTTTGTACCGCAATGCCCAGCGCCTGCAACCGCCGCGCAGGCCCCAAGCCCGACAGTTGCAAGATCTGGGGCGAACCTATAGCTCCTGCACAGAGGATCACTTCGGCTTTGGCCGTGGCCTCCACCATGCTCTGCCCATCCCACACCTGCACACCGGTGCAACGCAGGGGGCTGGTCGCGTTAGCTGGTTCTATCAACAGCTTGGCAACCTGCGCACTGTTCCACAACTCAAAATTGGGTCGGCCATAACAAGTGGGGCGCAGAAAAGCCTTGGCCGTGTTCCAGCGCCAACCGGCTTTCTGGTTCACCTCGAAGTAGCCCACGCCTTCGTTGTTGCCACGGTTGAAATCGTCGGTGGCGGGAATACCGGCCTGCACCGCGGCCTGGGCAAAGGCGTCCAGCACGTCCCAGCGCAGGCGTTGTTTCTCGACCCGCCATTCGCCGCCAGCCTTGTGGTGGCGCAGCAGGTCGCGGTACTGGCTGCCATTCTTTTGCAGTAATGTTGACGCCGTGCCCTTTGCCCCGTGCAGCGCGCTGGCGCCTTTGTGGTGGTCTTCGTGCAGCATGAAGTAGGGCAGGCAGTGCTCCCAGCTCCAGTTGGCATCGCCCACCAGTTGGCCCCAGTGGTCGTAGTCGCGGGCCTGGCCACGCATATAGATCATGCCGTTGATGCTGCTGCAGCCTCCCAGCGTCTTGCCACGTGGGTACCGCAGCGAGCGACCGTTCAGCCCCGCGTCTGGTTCGGTGTTGTAGAGCCAGTCGGTGCGCGGGTTGCCTATGCAATACAGGTAACCCACGGGGATGTGGATCCAGTGGTAATCGTCCCTGCGGCCAGCCTCGATCAGCAGCACGCGCTTGGAGGCATCCGAAGAGAGGCGGTTGGCCAGCAGGCAGCCGGCTGTGCCGGCGCCAATGATGATGTAGTCAAACGTGGTTTCGCTCATGCCCCATCGTAATCCACGCGACCTGCGCAAAACTGACGCTGCAGCGCGAGGCGGCGCACGGCATGGCCATCAGTAAAAGCCGACCTTCTTGCGGTAGCGCGCAGCACGCTCCACATCGTATTGCTCTGCGTCGAATGGCGCACCGTGAATGGCGCGCATCACTTGGCCGCCGGTTGGCATGTTCGATGGATCGACAAAACGCTGCGTGTCCCACAAGTGCGAGCGCAGAAAGGCTTTTGAACACTGCGTGTAGGCCTCATCAATATCAATCAGCACGCCCAACAGCGGTGGCTTTCCCTCTACCGCGCAGGGCGCAAGCAGATCGGCATCGACGGTGATCGTGGCACGGCCATTGACGCGAAATGTATCGGTGACACCTGGCACGACGAAGAGCAATCCGACGTGCGGGTTTGCCAGCATATTGCACAGGGAATCCGCCAACCGGTTGCCCGGGCGTTCGGGCATCAGCAAGGTGCGGTCGTCCAGGATGTGTACGAAACCCGCAGGATCACCGCGTGGGCTCAGGTCGCAGTTGCCAGCAAGATCGCTGGTGGCAATGCATACAAAAGGCGAGCGCTCGACAAACAAGCGCGTCATCGCGTTCAGGCGATCACTGATTTTGGTACACGTCAGTGCCAAGGGCTCACCGATGAGCGCGCGCAATTGCGCCTCGGTATGGATGATTTTGGATGTGCGCGGGTGGGTTGGCGTGGCGGTCATGGGTGCCCTTGTCGACGAGAGAATGGTGACGCATTGTAAAAAACTGCACGCGCCCATTTGCAATCAGCGGTGGCATGCTGATCGCCTGGATTTGTCTGTATTTCCCGACAAGCCAAAGCGACATAATGGCAAAAAAATACGCGACACGGCGCGTTTGCAAAGGCCCTTATGAAACTCAAAATGAAGTTTGTGGTGAACGTATCAACGGCTGTCGTGCTGGCCCTGTGCGTGCCCTTGGGCGCCCAAGCGGTGGACTCGTTCAACCCGCTCTCCAACTACCTGGCGATGGACCAGGTCGTGGTGCAGGGTCTGGGCAGCTTCACGAATGCTGCTGTCACCGTGCAGTCCTATACCTTGCTGGGTGTGGACGGAGGTCCGTCGAAGGGTGACTCGTTCGACCCCGGCAGCAAACTGCTGAACCTGGGCTCGGTGGTGTTCCAGGGAAATACGTATACCAATGTCCGCGTCACCATCAACGGCTACACGGTGTTGAGCGGCGATGAGGCTGGCTCGCCAGCCTCTAGCACCGGCGTGGTGAACCCTATCCTGTATGTCACGCAGGTACCGGTGTCGGGCTTCACCAGCCGCACGTCCACATTTGGCAACCACTTGGCCAGCGTCCAGTCGGCACCGCGTGGTGGCGACCTGATGATTCGTTACCCGGACGGCAGCGTGCGCAACTTGACACAAGAGGCCGGCTTCGGCAGCGCCGGCTTCCAGGGCGCTGGCGCCATAGCGGTGCGCGAGCCTTCGGTGCACTGGAGCGGAACCAAGGCCGTGTTTAGCATGGTCATTGGCTCGCCCGGTGCGCGGTACGAGGTGAAGGACTTTGTGTGGCAGATGTACGAGATCACGGGCTTGGCAAAAGGCGCAACTGCCACCATCACCAAAGTTGCCGGGCAACCCACCGCGTTCAACAATGTGTCGCCGCTGTATGGCACTGATGAACGCATCCTGTTCACTTCCGATCGGCCCCGTAGTGGTGAAGCGCATCTGTACCCGCAGCTCGACGAATACGAAAGCGCGCCCACGGTGACGGGTATCTGGAGCCTGCAACCCCAGAACGGTGATTTGCGTTTGCTCAACCACGCGGTCAGTGGTGCGTTCAGCCCCTCCATCGACAGCTTTGGCCGCGTGGTGTTCACGCGGTGGGACCATTTGCAGCAAGACCAGCAGGCGGACGCTGACCGTGTTGGTGGGACATCCGGCTCGTTCCTCTACGCCAGCGAAGCGGCGGCTGCACAGCGCCTGCCCTTGCAAGCAGAAGTCTTCCCCGAATCGCGGTTGGACACCGATGCCCAAAACGTAGCCAACCAGGCCAATGGCCACACCTTCAATTTGTTCATGCCGTGGCAGATCAATCAGGACGGCAGTGCCGAAGAAACGCTGAACCATGTCGGACGGCATGAGATAGCCGGCACCTATATCCCGCCCAGCTTCAAGAACGATACGAGCTTGAGTTATTACGGCCGGGAAAATGTGTATGCCAACCGGACCTACTTGCGCTCTGACGGTGGTGTCTTCCATCTGCGGGAAGACCCGAAGCATGCTGGCGTCTTTTACGGAACCCACGCCCGCGAGTTTGGAACCAACAGCGCCAACCAATTGGTCCGCCTGACTGCCAATCCGTCGTTGAATGGCGAAGTGATGGTGGTCACGCCAGTCACCAATGCTGCAACCGCTGGGTTTACGGTGGACGGGCAGACACCCGTTGCCGGCCACACCGGCATGTACCGCAACCCGCTGCCTATGACAGACGGCACCTTGCTGGCGGTGCATACCGTTGAGACACGGCTGGAGCAGAACGACGGTACAAGAGAACTGCCACGCTACCGCTACCAGTTCCGCATCAAATCATTGGTGGCATCTGGCGATACTTTTACCGCCAACCAGCCCGTCACCCCAGGCACGCAAAAAGCGATCTGGTACTGGGACCCCGATACGCGCGTGGACTTTAATGGCGTGCTGTGGGAGCTGGACCCGGTCGAGGTCGCCGCGCGTGCCAAGCCGGTACGCGCTGGTGAGGCATTGGAGAGCCCGGAGAGCGCTGTGCTGCAAGAGGAAGGTGTGGTCGAGTCCCAACTCAGGGCTTGGCTCACAGCCAACGACCTCGCGCTGATCGTGACCCGCAACAACACCAGCCGCGACCGTGGCGAACGCCAACAACCCTTTAACCTGCAGGTGCCAGGCGGGGTCAAGACGGTGGGCGACGGTGGCAAGGTCTACAACGTGGCGCATCTGCAGATGTTTCAGGCCGACCAGGTGCGCGGTTACGGCGGCACCGCTTCACCACGGGCCGGGCGGCGTGTGCTGGCGCAAGTGATGCATGACCCCAAGGCCCAGAACCCCATCAATGCGGGTGGGCCGGCGGGCAGTGTGAAACTAGCGGCTGATGGCTCCAGCGCGGCCTTTGTGCCTGCACGCCGGGCCATGACCTGGCAACTGACCGATACCGCTGGCCAGGCCGTGGTGCGGGAGCGCAACTGGATCACGTTGCAGCCTGGGGAGATCCGCACCTGCGCGTCATGCCACGGGCTGAATAGCCAGAATCAGGCGGGGCAGAGTGGAGAACCCACCAACAAGCCTGAGGCTTTGCGTAGCTTGTTGCAGTTTTGGAAAACGCTGCCGAAGTAGGGCATGCGGCATGTACAGGAAGCGGTGCTAAGGGCCAGTTGCAGTGGTTCACGAACGACTGCTTTCGGGAACCGGGCCAGTTTGAAATCACGGTTAGAACCGCCGACCAAGCGGGCCTTTTAGAATATGTTGAACTTAGCTGGCATAGCCTACACATAAAAAACCATCCCAGTTCTTAGTGGGCAACGTTGATGCAAAAGCCACCACTCTTTCGCAAAGTAAATACCCTAGCCAGAGGCGTCCATCACCACTCAGGAGGCGATTTTCGGCACGAACGAAACACCAAGACTGCATTGGCTTCTGACTCGCTGCGTACGTCAATGGGCGCCAAGGTCAAGCGCGGGCTAGACTACACGCCGCTTTTCAAATTCCTACTCTCCAAGGTTGGTGCAGTATGGGTAGATGTATATAAAGAAGCGATAGCGCGCATAGATCGGCCGGATCCGATTTTTTGGCTGGTTGCACTGCATGGACACGAACGAAAAGACTATGTACGTCTGGGTGAATCGTCCTACTACAGTGGCCTCTTTGTAGATTTCGATGGCAGGTTGCTGAAGGTCAATCCAGACCTAAGCCCATCAAGCCTACTTCCACAATGTAAGTGCTGCACCCATACTTTCAATGGACAGCGTTTCACTAGGCGGGACGGTGAACTGCTCCAAGGCGTTCAAGCCGCATCATCATCGAATTGTACTGAACGCCAATGCGTGACGCGGACAACCACTCGCCAGCACGAATTGGAAAGCGGATTGGATTTAGACTACAGACAATTGCCTGAGGCTAGATTTCAATGGACCCTATTCGTCAAATCATCAGTTTCAATTCGGGCCGTGATCCCGAGCGGCTTGCACTCAAGTACGACAAGATGCGCGCAAGTGCTTTCGCGTTCCTTCGCGGAAGTTGCGACCTCTTTTACAGCCGTCTCGCGTTAACGAGCCTGCCCAAGAACTCGCCGTTGGTTTGGGTCTGTGGGGATCTACATTTAGAAAACTTCGGAAGTTACAAGGGTGACAACCGGCAGGTATATTTTGATGTCAATGACTTCGATGAGTCGGCATTGGCGCCCGCGAGCTGGGACCTGGTTCGCCTGCTCACCAGCATCTGCGTGAGCACGGATGGAATCATCACCAAGGCCGACGACGTAGAACATATTTGCACCAGTTTCCTCGACGCGTATTGCTCTGCGCTAGCGGGTGGAAAGGCCTATTGGATTGAACGCGAAACTGCACAGGGCCAGGTGCGTGCATTGTTGGACCGGCTGAGGGATCAGACGCGGGTCGACTTTCTGAAATCCAGGACGCGAGTCAGCGGTAAGAGGCGAAAACTAATCGTGGACGGCAAGAAGGCGCTTGCAACGTCGCCGATACAGCGCAAGCAAGTTGTCAAATTTATGGCGTCATTTGCCAAGCGCCAATCGGATCCGGATTTCTACAAGGTACTGGACGTCGGCAGACGTGTCGCGGGCACGGGTAGCTTGGGTCTGGACCGTTTTGTCATACTGGTCAAAGGCAAGGGCTCTCCAGGAGGCAATTATTTACTTGATTTGAAGCTGTCGACTCCCTCGTCACTGCTACCCTATTTGAAAGTGAAACAGCCGGTATGGCAATCGCAGGCTCAGCGCACCATTGCTTTGCAGCACCGCAGCCAGGCCGTGCCAATGGCGCTTTCACAGGCCGTGCTGATGGGTGAAAAGGCTTACGTCTTGCGCGAGCTGCAGCCTTCTGAAGATCAGATCACCATCTCTCCCAAAGAACAATCAATGGCAGAGTTGAAGCAACTCTTGAAAAGCATGGGGAAAATCGTGGCCTGGATGCATTTGCGCAGTTCTGGCCGCCAGGGGTCTGCGATCGCAGACGCGCTTATTGCGTGGGGGCAAAAAGAAAAATGGCGGGGGAAAATGCTTGTTTCGGCTTTCGCTTGCGCAGCGCAAGTGCGTGCCGATTCTGAAGCTTTCAACGCTGCCTACGACGGCGGTCTATTTGACACACAGTGAAGTTACCGGAATAGGTAAGATAACAAGAGAGCTCGACGGTTCTTATTCAGAGGGGCCTTTTTTCCGAAGCTCGCAATCGAATTGTCACTTTCCTTTTTCTTGGGATTTTTCTTTGCGCCAACCAACTTTGCGGGTTCCGTTCCCCACTGGGTTGCCTGTCGCGTCGGTATCGAAGGTTTGTGACTGAAAGCAAAGAAGAATGCTCTCTATTTACTGCCGGGATATTCGATGATCAACCCGCCATCCTGGAAGACACCGTTATCTTGGGCATACTTCCCACCGTTTCCCTTGTTCATATGAATGTCGTGAATTCCGTTACCAGCGGAGAACCTCAAATATTTGTCAGCCTTTCCATCTTCAGACCCCCAATTCGGCGCCAAATGCCTAAATCATGGAGCGGTCTGCTTGCATGGCCTTGACTATGGTTGCGTCGAGAAGATCCCTCAAGTCTTTGTCCGCACCCGGTGCATCCGGTGGGGCAGGCTTCATTGCAATGCCATAAGGTTC
>NZ_JANXUQ010000197.1 GCF_025356155.1 Rhodoferax sp.
ACCACACCCATGTCGTGTTCGATCAGCACGACGGTGGTACCAAACTCGTCGTTCACATCCAGCACAAAGCGGCACATGTCCTGCTTTTCTTCGACGTTCATGCCGGCCATGGGTTCGTCCAGCAGCAGCACTTGGGGTTCCATCGCCAGTGCGCGGCCCAGGTCGACACGCTTTTGCAAACCGTAGGGCAATTGGCCCACGGGCGTCTTGCGATAGGCCTGAATTTCCAGGAAATCGATAATGCGCTCCACGGCCTCGCGGTGCATGATTTCTTCCTGCTCGGCCGGGCCCCAGCGCAGGGCCTGCAGCAGGATGTTGCTCTTGATTTTCAGGTTGCGGCCGGACATGATGTTGTCCAGCACGCTCATGCCTTTGAACAGCGCCAGGTTCTGAAACGTGCGCGCCACGCCCATCACAGCCACCTGGTGGCTGTTCATGTGTTTGAAGGTCTGGCCGCGAAACGCAATCGAACCCAGCTGCGGCGTGTAGACGCCGTTGATGCAGTTCAGCATCGAGCTCTTGCCCGCGCCGTTAGGCCCAATGATGGCGCGCACCTCGTGTTCGCGCACATCAAACGAAATGTCCGTCAGCGCCTTGACGCCGCCAAAACTCAGGGAAATGTTCTTGACATCCAGGATGACGTCACCGATCTTTTTAGTCATGCCGCCGCCTTCACAGGTGCAAAGGTCTTGGTGTCTTCAATACGCAGCGTGGCACTGACCTTGCCGGTGCGGCCATCCTCGAACTTGACCTGGGTTTCAATAAATTGTGACGTCTTGCCACCGTACAGCGCGTCAATCAACACGTCGTAGCGTTCGGCGATAAAACCGCGGCGAACCTTGTTGGTGCGCGTCAGTTCGCCGTCGTCCGCGTCCAGCTCTTTGTGCAGGATCAGGAAACGGCTGACCTGGCTGCCAGCCAGCAGCGTGTCCACGCTCAGGTCTGCGTTGACCGTCTCCACACATTCCTTGATCAGCGCATAGACCTCTGGCTTTTGCGCCAGGTCGGTGTAGCCCGCATACGGCAGGTTGCGGCGCTCGGCCCAGTTACCCACGGCGTCGAAGTCAATGTTGATCATCACACACACCTGGTTGCGGCCATCGCCATAAGCCACCACCTCCTTGATGTGCTGGAAGAACTTGAGCTTGTTCTCCACATACTTGGGCGCGAACATGGCGCCGTCATTCGCACCGCCCTTGATGCGGCCCACGTCCTTGACGCGGTCGATGATCTTCAGGTGGCCATTGGCGTCGATGAAGCCGGCGTCGCTGGAGTGGTACCAGCCTTCTGCCGTCAGCACCTCGGCTGTGGCTGCCGGGTTTTTGTAATACGCGCTGAACAGGCCGGGCGACTTGATCAAAATTTCGCCGTTGTCGGCCACCTTGATTTCGACACCATCGCAGGGCACGCCCACCGTGTCGGCGCGGGCCTGGTTGTCTGGCTGCAGGCAGACGAACACGGCAGTTTCTGTCGAGCCATACAGCTGCTTGAGGTTGATGCCGATGGAGCGGAAGAATGAAAACAGATCCGGCCCGATCGCCTCACCCGCCGTGTACGCCACGCGCACGCGGGAGAGGCCCAGCGTATTGCGCAGCGGGCCGTAGACAAATACGCCACCCAGCGCATACAGCAGCCGGTCCATGGCAGACACCGCCTTGCCGTCCATCAGCTGCGGGCCAACGCGTTTGGCCACACCCATGAAGTAATGGAACATGCCACGCTTGATGGCACCAGCGTCTTCCATACGGATCATCACGCTGGTCAGCAGGCCTTCAAAAACGCGAGGTGGCGCGAAGTAATAGGTGGGGCCGATCTCTTTCAGGTCGATGGTCACCGTAGCGGCAGACTCGGGGCAATTGACCACATAGCCGCAGGCCAGCCACTGCGCATACGAAAAGATGTTCTGCCCGATCCAGGCGGGTGGCAGATAGGCCAGCACTTCTTCATCGCCCGTCAGCTTGTCGAACTCTGCGCCCACACGGGCACGGTCCAGCAGCGAGTTGTGCGTGTGCACCACGCCCTTGGGGTTGCCGGTGGTGCCGGAGGTGAAAAACATGGCGCCCGTGTCGTGGGGTGTGGCGATGTTGGCTTCACGCGCATAAAAATCGGGGTGCAGCGCGTTGAATGCCTTGCCCGCCGCCTGCAGTTCGTCCAGCGATGCGAGGCAGGGCTCGTCGTACTTGCGCAGGCCACGCGGGTCATCAAAGTAGATGCGCTCCAGCATGGGGCAGCTCTCGCGCACTTCCAGCAGCTTGTCGACCTGCTCCTGGTCTTCGGCAAAGGCAAAGCGCACTTCAGCATTGTTGATGGGGAACACGCATTCGGCGGCGGCGGCGTCCTGGTACAGCGGCACGGGTATCGCACCCAGCGATTGCACAGCCAGCATCGTGGCGTACAGGCGGGGCCGGTTGGCACCCACGACGACCATGTGCTCACCCCGGCGCAGGCCGGCCTGGTGCAGCCCGGCGGCCAGCTGCTGCACCATGGTCAACAGTTCAGCCCAAGTCAGCGCCTGCCAGATGCCGTATTCCTTCTCACGCATGGCGGGCGCGTTGGGGCGCTCACTGGCGTGTTTTTGAAGAAGCTGCGGAAAAGTCGTTTGCATTGCCAAATCCTTGTCAGTCACCGGTGTCCACACCCGATGCCGTGCAGCAACAGGTCTGTCTATGGGCCGAATAGTAGTCCCGCGTTTGACGCCTAGTTGTCGTTTGGACGACAATTCAAGTGTTTCCAGATAGGTGTTTTCCCTTCACTTATCGCCAACTTACAAAGCCCCGCATGTCCACCGACGCCTCCCTTTTCCAACGCCGCCGCGCCCTGACTGCCGTTGAGCTGAACGCCATTCCGTGGATCCATTTGCTGTCCGCCCAAGAGCGGCAGCGCGCTACCGAAGACCTGAAGATTGCCGATGTGGACCCCGGCGAATACATCTGCCGTATCGGCCGCCCGGTGACCTTCTGGTTTGGCGTGGTGGACGGCCTGCTGAAGATGAGCAGCGACAACGCCGAAGGCCAGACCATGACCTTCACCGGCGTGCCACCGGGCGGCTGGTTTGGCGAGGGCACGGCGATGAAACGCGAGACCTACCGCTACAACATCCAGCCCCTGCGCAAGAGCCGTGTGGCGGGGCTGCACGTGGACACCTTCCACTGGCTGCTGGACCATTCGATCGGCTTCAACCGCTTTGTCATGAACCAGCTGAATGAACGCCTGGGCCAGTTCATCGCCGCACGCGAGATCGACCGCATGACCAACCCCGACATCCGCGTCGCGCGCAGCCTGGCGTCGCTGTTCAACCCGGTGCTCTACCCCGGCGTGGGCGAGGTGCTGCGCATCACGCAGCAAGAGCTGGCCTACCTGGTCGGCCTGTCGCGCCAGCGGGTCAACGAGGCGCTGACGGCACTGGCTGCGAACGGGGCTATTGCGGTGGAATATGGTGGGCTGCGGGTTGTGGACTTGCAGGCTTTGCGCAGCAACCTG